>CAYJNG010000017.1:0-26664 GCA_964371505.1 uncultured Desulfovibrionaceae bacterium | reverse complement strand
TATTTAATATGTCTTGCATTGCGACAGGCTCTTTCGTATACTTCATGTGAAAATATGTCTTTTTCATTAAAATTTCATTAAGAAGTAAGAACTATATGCAAATAGTAAGAAAATATAAAAGTAAATGTGCTTTTATATGCGGTGTTTTTTTAGGGCTTTGGGCGGCATTTTGCCCTGTGAATAAAGCTGTGGCTCAAAGTGAGCTCACCTCTAATTTAGACTTTTCCTTTTTTGAAAAGGGTAAGGGCGGCCCCGTTATGCTCGTCATTGGAGGCATTCAAGGGGATGAGCCTGGCGGATTTTCTGCCGCTAACCTTATAGCCACACGCTATACGGTGGAACAAGGCACTTTATGGGTAGTGCCAAATTTAAATTTTCCCAGCATTATTAAGCGTTCGCGTGGTGTCCATGGGGATATGAATAGAAAATTTGCTGCCCTTGATAAAAAGGACCCGCAATTTAATATTGTGTCACGCATTCAAGAAATTATCCGCGACCCTAAGGTTTGTCTTGTGCTTAACTTGCATGATGGCAGTGGTTTTTACAGGGAAAAGTACATAGATAAGTGGCATAACCCTAAGCGCTGGGGGCAATCGGTTATTATTGACCAAGCTCGCATGCCCAAAATGGCAGTGCCTGAAGGGCATGAGCGTGCGGACGCTTTGGTTGACTTGGCTACTGCTGCGGCTTTTGTGAGCGCTGAGGTTAATGAGCACTTGCTAGATGCTGACCATATTATGCATGTGCATGATACAGAAACGGCAAAAGGCGATAAGGAAATGGAAAAAAGCCTTTCGTGGTTTGCTGTGCGGCATGGCAAGCCGGCCTTTGGCCTTGAAGCCAGTAAGAACTTATCGGTGGTGCGCCGTACGTATTACCATCTGCACATGGTAGAAAACTTTGCCAAGGTGCTGGGGCTTAAGCTTACACGAGATTTTGAACTCAGCTTGCAAGGCGTGCAAGAAGCACTGTATAGTGATTTGCGAGTTTCTTTTATGCAAGATCGCGTGGCTTTACCCTTGGAAGATGTACGCAACACCATAACGTATTTACCCCTGTCTAAACAAAAGCAACAGCCGGTAACATCTAAGCCTATTATGGCAGTGGTAGCGCAAAAAAATTCTCTTGATGTGCACTATGGCAATCGTAAACTTACGGTTATTCGCCCTGATTGGCATGAACTGGATACCAGTATTGCTGGCATGCAGGTTGAGGTGGACGGTAAACAGCAATATGTACAATTTGGGGAGATAGTGCAGGCCGCAAAACATATTAAGGTGCTTCCTATGCCTGGCATTCGCGTCAATGCCATTGGTGCAGATACAGGAAAAAAGAACGAAAGCGATATGCTTTTACAGAAGAAGCAATTTATCTCTCGCTATTCCATTGATAATGGCGGTACCATTTTCCGCATAGAGGCGTATAAAGGCAAGAAATTTTGTGGCATGTTTTTAGTGCGTTTTGGCAAAGGAAATTAGCAGCGCGCTAAGTGGACGATGCCATAGTCTTGTAAATAAAAAGGGAAGTAAGTCACACTTACTTCCCTTTCCTTTTCTATAATTACCTTAGCTTAAGCGCATGGTGGTATTGTCTTCTTTTTTATCAAGTACCTGCCTAGGCACTACGCGTAGGCCTCAGCCACAAGGGGAGAGGTACACAAGATCATGTTTTTTCATAAGCCAGCGAATTAGGCCGGCAATGACCACAAAAAGAATACAAAGGATAGCTTCCATCATAAGGCTATTTTCCCATACTGTTTAAGAAGTCTTTATTGCTCTTGGTGCCACGCATTTTTTCCAATAAGAATTCCATACTATCAATGGGAGACATGGGAGCCAAGATTTTGCGTAAAATCCACACTCTGTTAAGCACATCTTCACTAAGGAGTAAGTCTTCCTTACGAGTGCCGGAGCGGTTAATATCCATGGCAGGGTATACGCGCTTATCAGAGAGGTGACGGTCAAGATAGATTTCCATATTGCCGGTACCTTTAAATTCTTCAAAGATAACTTCATCCATGCGGGAACCGGTATCAATAAGCGCTGAAGCAATAATGGTAAGGCTGCCGCCTTCTTCCACGTTACGTGCAGCACCAAAGAAACGTTTGGGACGTTGCAAAGCATTGGCATCTAAACCGCCGGAAAGTACACGGCCGGAGGGCGGAGTAACAGCGTTATAGGCGCGTCCAAGGCGTGTGATGGAGTCAAGCAATATAACCACATCGCGCTTACGCTCTACAAGGCGTTTTGCTTTTTCTAATACCATTTCACATACTTGTACATGGCGCTGTGGGGGCTCATCAAAGGTGGAGCTCACCACTTCAGCATTTTTAACTGTGCGTTCCATGTCTGTTACTTCTTCGGGGCGTTCATCAATGAGCAACACGATAAGATAAACATCGGGGTTGTTGGCATTGATGGCATTGGCAAGGGATTGCAGTAGGATGGTTTTCCCTGTGCGTGGCGGGGCTACGATAAGGCCGCGCTGTCCACAACCAATGGGAGACATAAGGTCAATGATGCGATTGGAGAAGTTTTTATCGCCATTTTCCATTACAAAAGGTGTATCGGGATAAATGGGGGTTAGGTTGTCAAATAGAACAAGGTTTCTGGCATTTTCTGGTGGCTCCATGCCAATTTCGGTAACTTTAAGCAAAGCAAAATATCGTTCACCGTCTTTGGGCGGGCGAATTTGACCGGAAACTATATCCCCTTTACGCAATGAGAAACGACGGATTTGTGAAGGAGAAACATAGATGTCGTCAGCACCAGGCATGTAACTGCAAAGCGGGGAGCGTAAAAATCCAAAACCGTCTGGCAAGATTTCAAGAACACCGTCGCCATAGATGGCACCGTTTTGTGATGAGCAGGATTGTAATAAGGAGAAAATAAGCTCTTGTTTACGCATGGAGCTGGCATTTTCAAGGTTATACTGCTCAGCAAGTTCCATAAGGTCTTGCATTGTTTTGGTTTTTAACTCTGACAGGTTAAGAACGCTTTCAGCATTTTCCACCGGTACGTCTGGGCTTGCTTTTTTCTTACGCATAAAGATCCAATTATTCGATGTTTTTATCTTACACTGATGATAAGATATGGTATTTGACAGTGTTCATGCTTTCGGATTGCTTTTTACAAGCTGCATATGGGTAAAGGTATACTGTACATAAGAAGGTAAATCTTCTTATTTTACCGTTGGTTAAGCTAGTATATGGCTATACTTCGAACGAGGTAAATATGGCACGCAGTACTTTAATATGATGCATCTTGTGTTCAGGTTTTGTACGTTCGGCTACACGGACTTTTTCTTGATAATATACAGTGTAATGAGTAGTAGTACCAAGAAAAAAAGGATAAGTCGCTATGCTCTTGCATAGTCGCGTAGAAGAATACCGAAGCAAGCGGAAGTTAACTGTATTTGTAACGGAAGGCAAGCAAAAAATGGCTGTAAATGCAAATTTATTCTTTTACAATATTAGAAGGATAATATGCATGAATTTTATCTTTTAATTCTTGTTCTGTCATATCTAAAACTTCCGCAAGTTCGCCTATGATAAGTTGCATGGCTTGTTCAAGCATGCGCCTTTCGCCAAAGGATAATTCCTTATTTTGACCAATAAGCAAAAGCTCACGTACAACCTTGGCCACTTCAATAAGGTCGACGCTTTTCAGTTTTTCAGAGTATTCTCTAAATCTTCTGTTCCAATTTTGCCCTGTATGTACAGGTTTTTTTTCATCAGAGCAGAGGAGATTTAAAATATCTTGAGCTTTTTCTTGGTCGCTCAAGGGCCTTAGTCCCACATTTAGCGCATTGTTTACCGGAACCATGAGAGTGATGTTGCTAGAAACAATGCGCACTATGTAAAATTCGCATTGAACACCTGAAATTTCATCATGGGCGATGCGCTCTATCTTGCCGACACCCTGAGCAGGGTATACGACTAATTCGTCAGTTTGAAACAAGGTAGGCCTCGCGTTTTTTGGGGGTGAAAAAGAACATTTGACTGTACTGTATAATATATAGTTATATTTTGGCGCTTGTCTAGAGTTTGAGTGTAATACTCTTATTTGGAAGACAAGTACTATTCCCCCAGAGGCTCACAATCCTAAGGCAAAATAGGCTTTTTAGGCGAAAAAATATTTTACCTTCTCTTTTGAGTAAATGTAAAAATGTGTCACTGCATTTTTCATAAAGGCATAGCATTTACTTGCTGGTTTTTTTGCTTGCCGTCATTTGGTGACGGTTTCTTTATGACGAACAAGCTTGTTATTAGAGTAAATTTGCATGGTTTAGAGTTGAAAAATATTTCCTCTGAGAATTACTTTATGCTCAAGGCGTGTGCTGTAGCTCCTTTAAGCCCTTCATCTACGAAGACATGCAAAACTTCTACGGCTTTAGGCATGACATCTTCTAGTTTCTCTTTTTCTTCTCCCTTGGGACGCGCCAAAACAAAGGACGATACATCGCCATGTTCTGGTAGCGTTGGTCGTCCAATACCAAGGCGCAAACGGTAAAAATCTGGCGTGCCAAGGCTTTGAGTAATGGACTTTAAGCCATTATGGCCGGCATTGCCGCCACCAAATTTAAAGCGCAATTGCCCGGCGGCAATATCTAGCTCATCGTGCATGACAATAAGGTCTTTAGCCTGTAACTTATGCCAAGCCAGTAAGGGCTGAACGCATTGCCCGCTTAAGTTCATGAACGTTTGTGGTTTGGCAAAAAGCCACCAATCGCCAGAATTATCGAGGCTTGCACGGTAAAGCTCGCATTTAAATTTTGCGCCTGAAAGTTCTTCTTTGCGCCCTCGGTCTGCGGCAAGATCTAAAAGATGATCCACCAGCATAAAACCCATATTGTGACGGGTGTCTGCGTATTGATTGCCGGGATTACCAAGGCCGACGATAAGTCCTTTATAGTGCATAATTTATCTCCTTGAGGAAGGGGTGTAGAGGGGCAGGCCAAGTGCGGCACAGTTTTGAGCTATGTGTGCGGCAATATGCTGTGCATAGAGACGACTTACAGCGCATAAATGCCCACCGCCATCTAAGATAATAATTTTTTTTTGTGGAGCCTTAATGGCTTCAATGGTGTTTTGCATCATGGGTAAGGGAAAAAGAGCGTCGTCTTTTGCCGTGAGCAATATCACAGGGCATAAGATGCTGCCTTCTTGCTCTGCCGCACTAAGATTAAGATGAAAAAGGCTGGAAATGAAACTTAAGGGATAGGTAACCCTATTGCCGCGGCGAGGCGCACAGACTTTGTACGCTCCGCTAAATAGGGGGCTTAGTTTTAGATAAGCCCAAAAAGGAATAGGCAGAAAGGGTATGCAACGAGCCACAAAGCGCATAAATGCAAGTAAGAGTTCTTTGTGCTTTAGTAAAGGCTGTAAGCGCGTAATGGTGCCGGCATCATCTCTTTGCGGAAGCAAGGTAGTTATGGGAAAAATGGCGCTCACAGTGGGATTGTGTACAGCATGCGCAAGACTTAAAATACCGCCTTGACTATGACCGCTCACCACAATGGGCCCGCAAAAATACCGCTCAGCCCACTTTTGTGCATCATAACCATTTTGTAATATATCATTTATGGTAAAGCTTTTTTTTCTCTTG
Organism: uncultured Desulfovibrionaceae bacterium; assembly: GCA_964371505.1. Taxonomy (GTDB): domain Bacteria; phylum Desulfobacterota; class Desulfovibrionia; order Desulfovibrionales; family Desulfovibrionaceae; genus CAYJAD01. The sequence continues at coordinate 21,058 of CAYJNG010000017.1, read as the reverse complement.
GGGCTTAAGCCGTGGCTTATGGGATGTATGGCTACCACATTGCAACCAAGACGATACAGCTCTTGCAAAAGCAAGGCGTACATGTAGGGTGAAGCCATGGTGCCTGGATAAAAGAGAACAGTAACCGCTTGAGGATGTGCCTCAAATACGCTCAGCACTATGCTTGTACCGGCAGAAGGAATGCGCACTGTGCGCGTTGCGGGAAAAATTGCTGTGGCATCCATGGTAAAAACTGAAAAAAGTCTTTTAGAGATAAAAATAGCCGATTACCATAAGGCAATCGGCTATATAGTACCAAGTCGATGGCGTATGAATTACGCGTTTTCGCCTTCTGCTTCTTCTTTAACTTTAGAGATAACAGAAACTATGGCAAAGTTTTGGTCGTAGCTAGCTGTAACACCTTCTGGAAGGTCAAGGTCAGCTACACGAAGGGAAGCGTTAAGACCCATATCAGTTACATCGATAACAATCTTTTTGGGTAAATCTTGGGGCTTACCGATAACATATACACGCTCACGGTAGGTTTCAAGCTTGCCACCAAGTTTAACACCCTTGGAAACACCAATGAATTCGATGTTTACAAGAACTTTAACAGGCTTTTCAAGGTCTACACCGTAGAAGTCAATGTGTACAAATTCGTTTTTGTAAGGGTGGCGCTTGGCTTCCCAAATCATAACAGGATGTGTAGATGTTGTACCGTTTTCTTCAATTTCAAGGGTGAAAACAGTAGTACGGCCCATTTCTGCATACATTTTTTCAAGGGGAAGAGCTGGAAGTTGTACAGCTACGTTTTCACCTTTTGCAGAGTAAAATACACCGGGAACCATGTTTTGCACACGGAGACGGCGATTATAGCCTTTTCCGAGGCCGTCGCGTTTTTGAGCGTTCAAAATTTTTTCTATGGACATGTTCGTCTCCTTAGCTAATATCCGCCATGAGCGGTAAAGTGAATTTTATTTATACAAATAGCACGCTGACGGAAGAGCCAGTGTGAATATTGTGTATGGTTTTTCCAAGCAAAGATGCCACGCTTGCCACATGCAATTTAGGGCATTTTTCTTTTTTGTCCTGCATAGGAATGGTATCTGTAACGATAACTTTTTGCAAAGCATCTGTAGCATTTATTCTATCTACAGCTGGGCCAGAAAGTACACCGTGCGCTGCACAGGCAATAATATCTTTGGCACCATTTTGCTTAAGCACTTCGGCACCAGCGCACAAGGTTCCGGCTGTGTCAATCATGTCATCAACCATGATGGCCGTTTTGCCTTCTACTGTACCGATAACGTGCATGGCCTGTGCTTGGTTTGGCTGGTCGCGTCGCTTGTCAATGATGGCAAGTCCTGCATTAAGCCTTTTGGCATAGGCGCGTGCGCGTTCCACACCACCAGCATCTGGAGAAACAACAACAATGTCTTCCTGCTCATACTGGCGTAAATGTTCCATCATCACAGGTACACAGTAAATATTGTCCACAGGGCAATCAAAAAAACCTTGAATTTGGCCTGCGTGTACATCAAGCGTTACCACACGTTGAGCGCCTGCCACTTGCAAAAAGTCTGCAATCATTTTGGCAGAAATGGGAGCACGTGGGCTCACCTTACGGTCTTGCCTAGCGTATCCGTAGTAAGGGATAACCGCTGTGATGCGTGCTGCACTGGCGCGCTTAAGCGCGTCTAGCATAAGGCACAGCTCAATGATGTTATCATTACCTGGTGCGCATGTGGGCTGCACAACAAAAACGTCATCGCCTCGGATATTAGCGCCAATTTCCACACGTACTTCGCCATCGCTGAAGGTAGAAGTAAGTGAAGGGGTGAGTTGGCATCCAAGGTGATCACAAATAGCCAGTGCTAAATTGGGATTGGCTGAACCGGTGACAATTCTAAGGTTGTTAAACATGACGTGCCTTTGCTCTCTGCGCATATGCGCAATGCGCAATGGAAATAAAAAATGGCAGGGGCGGAAGGGTTCGAACCCTCGAATGACTGGACCAAAACCAGTTGCCTTACCGCTTGGCTACACCCCTGCATATTATAGTGTTGCTATGAACACCTTGCACTGTGCGTTGAGAAACTTTTCCGCTAGTTGCTCAGCTTCACTTTGTTCTTTTACAAGTCCTATTATGGAGGACCCGCTTCCACTCAAAGTTGCCATCTGAGCTCCGTTGGCTAGTAAGTCTTGTTTAAGCTTTGCTAGCTGCGGATGGGCTTTGAAGACCACACTTTCAAAGTCGTTTCCGACCGTCGTGCTTTCTTGCCCCGCACCAGTGAAGAGAGTTCTATAGGCGAAGGCCGTTTTTGTCAACAACTTTTTTGAAAAAGTTTTATTTTTTTCTTCATCAATTTTTTTATAGGCCCATGGTGTTGAAATATATACATTTGGGCAAAGCACCACCACATAGCCTTGAGGCCATGGTTTGGCGAGCTCTTCTAGCACTTCCCCTATGCCTTGCACTCTTGCTGGTTTAGACAGGAGAAAAAAGGGCACATCAGCCCCCACACTCACGGCAGCTGTGTGCAATGCTGCCTCGCTTAAGGGGGTCACAGCGTGTTCATTACACCATCTAAGCACGGTGGCAGCATCGCTGCTTCCGCCGCCAAGACCAGCGCCATGCGGCACGCCTTTGCGCAAATGCACATGCACAAGGCCATGCTCAGGCAAAAGGGCACCTCCTGCCTGGATAAAGGCAGCATAGGCCTTGGTGAGGGTGTTATTTTGCACATTAATGCCCGCAGTGTCGCAACTTACGCTAAAGCCTTGCCCTGCTTGGCTGTTAAACTCCAGTGTGTCATGTGGGGTGCTTAGCGGCCAAAATATAGAGTCTAAGGTATGGTAGCCATCTTCCCGTATGCCGGTAATGTGCAAGTACAAATTAATTTTGCAACCTGCATGGCGTATATCTGTTTTTACAGCTGTGTGCATGATTTTATAATGTTTCTACATTGAGATTGGTATTGGTAAAGACGCATATTTCTGCGGCAATGCTCATGGCGTGGCGCACCACGTCTTCAGCGCTGAGGTCTTCCTTGGTGTGGCGCACAAGAGCGCGCGCAGCAGAAAGGGCATAGGCTCCGCCACTACCAATGGCTGCTACGTTATCATCGGGCTCTATAACGTCTCCATTGCCAGAAAGAACTAAAATTTGATCTTTATCGGCAAGGAGCAGCATGGCTTCCAATCGACGAAGATACTTATCCTTACGCCATTCCTTGGTCATCTCCACGGCAGCGCGCTGTAAATTGCCACGAAACTCCACAAGCTTGGCTTCAAAAAGGTCAAAGAGGGTTAACGCATCGGCGGTGGCTCCAGCAAAACCAGCAAGAATGCTGCCCTTATGCAGGCGCCGTATTTTATTGGCACCGTGTTTCATAACAATACTTTGCCCAAGGGTGACTTGCCCATCACCGGCAATAGCCACTTGGCCATTATGACGTACGACAAGTATGGTGGTAGCGTGAGCTTGTTGCATATTAAAATCCTTCATCCCAAATTTCTTCACGTTCTTTGTAGATTTTTTCAAAGCGTTGGAAAGCGCTTTTATCTGCTGAAGAGCGGGCGAGAGTTTGGGCTTTATCTCTATATTGTTTGGTTTTTTTCTTACTATTACTGTAAAGAGCGCCATATCCAAGGTGTAAATAGGCTAAAAATTCTTTGCCGCTTGTGCCGTAAGAGCGCCCAAGGGCTGTGTGTACCTCGGCATCATAGGGCAGGGTGCGTAACACCTCTTTGTAGTAAGGCAGGGCCTTTTGGGCTTGACCTGTGGCATCCATGAGCCGTCCATAAAAAAATTGTGCCATATAATCTCTTGGATCAAGGCGCAGAGCTTGGCTTAAGAGATTTTGCGAAAGGGCGGTATCTCCTTTACGGTAATGAAACGTTCCGGCTTCACGTAGCACCAAGGGGTCATTGGGGCTTGCGTTCACAGCAGCGGTAAATACCTTAGAAGCTTCTTGTACCTTATTCTCTCTTGCCAAGACCATGGCGGCGCCCATGAGGGAGAGTCCGTCTTTTTTGCCAGCAAAGCGATGCCTTGCCGCTTGAATATTGCCATAGCGGGCCCAAAGCAAAGCCTGTACCCTTTTAAAGCGTGTATTGTTTACCTGTCTGTTATGCACATTTTGCGGACTAGAATTGGCCTTAGCTATGACACTGGTTATGCGGGAGCCAATGTCTGGGTGTGTGGAGAGATACGTGGGCACAGTGCTTGCGCCAGTAACAATACTTTTTTCGCGGATTTTCTTAAAGCCTCCGGCCATGCCTAAAGGGGGATAGCCTGCCGCCACAAGATATTGATAGCCAATGTCGTCGGCATCGGTTTCATCTAAGCGGCTGTAGTTTAACATGGCAGATTGTCCGGCGCCTAAGGCTCCTGTGGCCAGTGCTGCGCCGCCTTCACCGCCAGCGGCAATGCCCGCAATGGCTAAGAGTAATGTGGCAAGGGTGAGGTATTTGCCCCTTTCTATACGGCTAGCCACATGGCGCTGCGTAATATGCGCCATTTCATGGGCTATGATGCCGGCAAGTTCTGCTTCGTTGTCCAATTGCATGATAAGACCGGTAAAAACAAAAAGATGCCCCCCCGGTACGGCAAAGGCGTTGAGGGAATTGTGTAAAATAACCCCTGAGGTAAAGGTGAAAGGTTGCGGAGGGATAACCGCATTGATTCTTTGCACGATACTAGAAACATAAAGGCTTATCTCTGGGTCTTCCACCAATGGAAGCTTAGAGCGAATGAGCACTTCAAACTTACGCCCCATTTCTTTTTCGTCGGCAATGCCAAATTCTCCAAAGCCTAAGAAAGCTTGAGCTGGCACCACAAAAATCTGCAAGAGCAAAGTTAACCAGAGCATGCCAATGGCAATATTTTTTTGCAAAGAAAAGTTACGCATAAGGGCCCTTTTAGAAAAAAGTTTCTCTCATGTTCCTTTAAAAAAATTGCTACAAACGCTGCGCATAGTAAAAATGCACAGATATTTTGTAGGTGATTTTGTAAAAGAAGAGCAAGGGAAAAAGCCTTTTATATGACCTTTTCCCTTGTATAAACCTATCTTACATAATGTCCCACACAGCACCTTGCGCCGTGTCACGTAGTTCCACACCCATGGCAGCCAGCTCGTCACGGATGGCGTCTGAGCGGGCAAAGTCTTTATTTTTACGCGCTTCAAGGCGCTCTTCTAAAGCTTTTTCCACTGCTTGTGCATCAATACCCTTGCGGGCCGCTTGCATGGTGCGCAAGGCTGTAAGGAAGCTTTGTGCATCTTGTTGGAAAAGTCCTAATACATTACCCCATGTGCGTACACTTTCTTGGAAAAAGAGAAGCAAGGCGGGCAAGCCTTCGCTGGCTTTAACGCTTTTATCTTCAAGGGCTCTGTTTACTATGCGCACCATGGCAAAAATATGTCCCATGGCGGCGGCAGAGTTACAGTCGTCTAAAAGCGCTTCATCAAGAGCCTTGATGCAAGCTTGGAGCTCTTCTTCATAGCTGGCAGGGAAGGGGCTCTTTTTCCAATTTTCGCGCGTGAGTGCCTGTTGTACGTCTAATAAGCATTGGTACACGCGTTTTTGTCCGCGTTCTGCTTCATCCATGCTGATATCGGTAAAGTCCACAGGGCTGCGATAGTGCTTGCCAAGAAGAAAGAAGCGTAAGGTTTCAGGCAGGTATTGTGCCAAAATATCGCGAATGGTGGTGAAGTTATTTAAAGATTTTGACATCTTTTCAGAATTTATTTGCACAAAGCCATTATGCACCCAGTACTTTGCAAGCTCTTTGCAGGTGCACGCTTCTGTTTGGGCAATTTCATTTTCGTGGTGGGGGAAGATAAGGTCTTGCCCACCGCCATGAATGTCCAAGGGCAAATACTTCTCACTCATGGCTGAACATTCAATATGCCAACCGGGGCGTCCCTTACCCCAAGGGCTTTCCCAAAAAGGTTCGTTGGGCTTGGCGCCTTTCCATAGGGCAAAATCCAGCGGATCTTCTTTTTCATCACCTGGTGTCACACGTGCGCCGGCTTGCAAATCGTCAAGACTGCGACCGGAAAGCTTTCCATATGGGGCGTAAGCCCTTACGCGGAAGTACACATCACCAGAAGGGGTGGCATAGGCTTTACCGTCGGCTATGAGGCGCTGGCACATGGCTTGCATTTCGGCTATATAATCAGTGGCGCAGGGTTCTTCGTCGGCACGTAACACGCCAAGCTTATCCATATCTTCATGGAATGCCTGCATATAGCATTGTGCCACTTCGCGCCAATCGCGATTTTCTTTCAGCGCGCGGTTGATGATTTTATCATCCACGTCGGTGAAGTTGCGTACAAAGCGCACATCAAGGCCACGGTGACGGAAATGGCGTACCATAACATCAAATACCAAAGCTGAGCGGGCATGACCAATGTGGCAGTAGTCGTAGGCCGTAATACCGCAGACATACATATTTACTTTTCCCGGAGTAACGGGGGTGAATTCTTCTTTTTTTCCGCTTAATGTATTATAAACGAGCATGTTCTCTCCAAAAAATCTCAAATTTAAGCAATAGTTCTCATTTGGGGTAAGGGAAAAACTTTTTTGTGTAAAAAGCTTTTCCCTTACCCCAAAACTCACACCATGTTCAAACCCTTGTATGGCGGATGCGCTCCATATGTGAAAAATAGGGTAGCGCAATAATGAGCATGAGGCGGTAGAGTTTATTATGATAAATGACTAGTAAGGTACACTTTGCAGGGAGTAGGAGAAGCTTTTGCCAATGCTAAAAAAGCTTCGCCTGTATTTCCTGTAAAACCTTCTAGACTACTTATCAAAAAAATCAATGCGGCGCTGATGTCTGCCGCCTTCAAAGGCCGTTTCCATAAAAATATCCACCATGGAAAGGGCAAGACCGGGGCCAGTGACGCGCTCTCCAAGGCAAAGCACGTTGGCATCGTTGTGCTCACGTGTGGCTCTTACTTGGAACTCACTGCCGCAAAGGGCTGCGCGTATACCTTCATAGCGATTGGCCATTATGGACATGCCAACGCCAGTGCCGCAGATGAGAATACCCTTCGCTTCTCCTGCGTCTTTCAGTAATTCTTGGCAAAGTTTTTGCGCAAACACGGGGTAGTCGCAGCTATCTGCGGTGTTGGTGCCATGGTCGTGTATGCAATATCCTTTCGCTTCAAGGTGCTCTTTTACAAGGTTTTTAAGGGCAAGACCGGCATGGTCTGAGGCTATATGTACGGATAAGGCCATGAAAAACTCCTTTTGGCGCGTAATATCTTTAGTATTATTTTTGTAAGTCTTCCAAGGGAAGTTGCTTTGTTTCCTTAGGGAAAATAAGTCGCATTTGCTCTTGCGTAAAGAGGTCAAGGTCAGATGCGCGTTCTTTCACTATAAGTACTGCCTTGCGTTCAGAGGCTAAGTGGTTGATTTCTAATTTATATGGCAATGTCTCGTGTTCTTTATAATGCATGGCTATGGTCCAGCCTGTGGTGCTGTCTTCCTGCCAAAATAGGGGTAAACCCACGCTATCGAGTACTAAGGTTCCGCGGAAGTCTCCTTCATCCAAGACATAGCCCACAGCCGTAGGTGGCAATTCTTCTTGCGCGGCTAAGAATATATCGGTTTGGTTGATGGGCATGGGCTTTCCTTCAAAGGCAAGGCCAAAAACGGAAGCGTAATGACCTTGAAGAAGTAAAGCAAGGTGGTTAAGCCTTAAGGGCATGGGAACGCCCACATGGAAAAGAGGTTTTTCTGCACCTTTGTAGAGGTAAGCCACCTCTTCTTGGGGGATATACAAAATAAACTCTTCTGTATCTTCAAGAATTTTTGCCACGGTAAGGCCCACACTGGCAGAAATATCCAAACGTAATGTTTCGCTGGAGTTACCCCAGAGTAAGGCTTGAACGCGATCGGTGCTCCCCTCTACGCCATACCGCAAGCTTAGTTGATTGCGAAAAGGTGTGGTGACGTTATGCGCGCTTTGCGCATAACTCTTCCATGTGGCATCGGCATCTGGATTAACAGGGCCAAGGCCACCCTTGGCGCAAGCACAAAGACTTAATAAAAGTAGGCTTAAAAGACCTTTACTAAGAGGGGATTTCATATACAGCTTCCTTGTTATAAGCGGTTGAGTTTGTAGGTGATTGTGCTGGGGTTTTGAGGTGAAAGCTCGAGAGCCTTAGTGTAGCCTTTTCTCGCTTCGTCCTTTTTGCCAAGGCTGTGGGCTATATCGCCATAATGTTCCCAAATGGTGGGGTCTAAAACGCCCGCAGCTTGAATGGCTTCGTTGATAACATCCCATGCTTCTTGGTTTTCCCCTTGTTTAAAGAGGGCCCAAGCTAAAGAATCTAAAATATAATTGCTATTGGGCGAAAGCTCATTGGCTTTGCGCAACAAGCTTACAGCGCGTTGTAAATCTTTGCTTTGCTCGGCAAGGGTGTAGCCCACATAGTTTAGAGCTTGAAAATTTTCCGGATTGGTGCGGATGATGTTTTCCATGGCGGTGAAGGCTTTGTCTTTTTCGCCACTTTGATCAAGTACAGAGGCGCGCAAAAAGGCAAGGTCGGCATTTTGCGGCCATTTTTTCAAGGCTTCATCACAGGCTTGTAAAGCTTCTTGAAATCTGTCTAGTGTAGCTAAAATACGTATTTCAGCCAAGGCAAATTGCGCGTCGTTGGGCGTCACGTCTTTTCCCATACGTGCTTCTTTAAGAGCTTGCTCAAAATTTTCCATATCTAACAATAATTGCATGCGTAAAAAAAGCGCACGCTCATAAAATTTACTGTTTTTTTCGATATGTATGAGCCACTCATAGGCCTTATCCGGTGCTTTATCTCTTTCGTAAGCTATGGCTGCCAAGTAAAAGTATAAGTCTTGCGGTGCGTTAGGAATATCAGCAAGACCCAATAAAATGGGCTCTGCCACATCAAAATTGCCCACGTCCACAAACATGCTCGCCACTGTTACTGTCAGTTCCGGTGTCATGGGGCTATCTTCAAAGTATTCTAAAGCTTTTTGTGGCTCATTAAGGCGTAAAGAAAGCATGATGACGCGCAAAATCAATTCCGGATTATTTCCTTGCACCATGAGCATTTTTTCGTAAGCATCACGAGCTTTGCTTAAATCTTTATTTTTTTCGTAAAGAAAAGCCAAGTCATTGAGCGCTTCCATAAACTCAGGTGACTTCTCAACACTTTTTTCTAAATGGAGAATGGCTTGTGCATTCTTTTTTAAGCCAAGCAGGGCTTTGGCGTGATAGTATTCCACAATGCTAGTACGATCTTCTCCTTCCATGGAGCGCAAAATGTTTTCCGCTTCTTGGTACTGTTTGGTATTGGAATAAAGAATGGCTAATTCTATTTTTGCATCTCCCTCGTGAGGGTTTTGGGCTATAAAATCTTTAATATGCGCGATGGCTTTGTCATGTTGCCCATTATTTTGCAATAGTTCTGCATAAAGCAAGTGCAAAGAAATGTTTTTAGGATGTATTTCTAAGCCTGTTTCCATGAGGGGAAGTATTTTCTTACTTTTATTTTCAAGCCCCCAAACGCCGGCATCTACAAATACAGTAGCTGGAGGCGAAAACTTACTAAGCTCTTGTAAGGTTATAACTATATTTTGTTCATGATCTTGCTGTAGCGCACGGTTGAAGAGCAGATAAACAAAGATATTTTCTGCTTTGAGGGGAGCTTCCGCTTTTTTTACGCTTGCCTCACCAATCTCTACACTGATGACCTCGGATATTTTTTTGTTTTTTTCTGAGGCTGCGCAGCCGCCACATCCTAGTAATAGGCAGGAGGAGAGTAACAAAATAGCCATGAGGCTGTGACGTATGGTGCTGTTCATATTAGGTATTTATCCACTCTTCAGAGAAGTCTTTAATGTCATTACTTAAGTGTTGGCGCAGTTTTTCAAGCAAACGCGCTTCCAATTGACGCACTCTTTCTCGGGTGACATTATATCTTTCGCCAATTTCTCGCAAGGTGACAGGCTCATCGGTGAGCAATCTATTTCGTAAAATATAGGTTTCTTTTTCGTTAAGCTTTGGAATGATGCTTTCCAAATGCTTTTGCACAAGCTTGGCAATTTCATTACTGGCTATATTGTCTTCTATGCCCATATCAAGGGCGGGGAGAAAGTCCATGCGCGATGCGCCGCCGGTGGCATCATTTACTTGCATATCCAAAGACATGTCAGAAGCGCCAAGGCGTTGGTCCATTTCTTGGATTTGCTCCACGCTCACGCCCAGTTTTTCGGACAGCATGGCGGCGTCTGGGTCGAAACCTTGCGAAATAAGCTTTTGTCTTTCTTTATTTAAGTTAAAAAAGAGCTTACGTTGAACTTGCGTGGTGCCAATTTTCACCATGCGCCAGTTGTTCATAATATACTTTAAAATATAAGCTTTAATCCAAAAGGCAGCATAGTATGAAAATTTAATCCCTTTGTCTGGGTCAAATTTATTTACAGCCCGCATGAGCCCCACATTGCCTTCTTGGATAAGGTCCAACACGTTTTGCATCCAACGGCGTTGAAAGTCCATGGCTATTTTTACCACAAGACGCAAGTGAGAAGAAACTAGACGGAAGGCCGCATCGGTGTCGCCATGGTCGCGCACTCTTTTGGCCAGCTCTTGCTCTTCTTCAGGCTTAAGCATGGGGAAGCGGCTTACCTCTTTAAGATATAAGTGTAAATTGTCACGACTGGCACTGACGCGTGTTGTCGGTGATGGGGTTAAAATGGGGCTGTCGTCGTGCAAGTCTTCGTCCAGCTCCTCGTCGAGGATGTCGTCGCTAACGTCCAAGTCAATGGCGTCATCGTCCACATCTATATCAAAATCATCTGTAGCCATGGCGGCATCATCTGAAGTTATATCACCGTGTTGTGGCTCAAGAATTTCCACATCCACATCCTTTTTCTTGGTGGAAGCAGAAGAAGTGGCATCTTTAGCACTAGCTTTTGTGTTCTTTTTCATATATTTTCTCGATTGTTACATGGCGGAGGCAGCTGAAATGTACGCTGAGCGAGAGTGTGTGTTTTTCGTTTGTTCTTTTTGCTTTTTTTAAGTAGAAATGTGCAACTATTGTTGCAGAAGAGGTGAGCACGACTTTCTTATAACATAAAAGTCTTCACTTGCACAGCATAAAATAATCGTTTTCAAGGAAAAAATACTGCGGATTTTTTAGGTAAATAGAGGGTAAAAATGGTATTTAGAGGTGTTTTTTTGGCTGAAAAACGCTTGAAAGTAAATTTACGCTCTTTTTTATTTTTATGAAAAATTTGACATGTTAAAAATACAATATAAATGTGTGTTTGCTGGGAAAGTTTACGCAAAATACGTAGAAAGGATAGTAAAAGATGAGTGATTTCTGTCAGGCCTTACAACAAGGGCGTTTTTTATTTTTAGATGGTGGCATGGGAACCATGCTTCAATCAGCAGGATTACCTGCAGGTATGAGCCCTGAAGAGTTCTGTCTTGAACGTCCAGATATTTTGCGTGATATCCATACAGCCTATGCTCATGCCGGAGCCGATGTACTTATTACTTGTTCCTTCGGCGGTAATGCGCTTAAGCTACCAAAAGGTATGGATGTTTTTACCTATAACTCCACGGTGGCCAAGGCTGCACGTGCCGCTGCTCAAAGCGCAGGGCGTCGCGTTTTTGTGGCCGGTGATATAGGGCCCACAGGGCATTTTGCACGCCCTCTCGGTGCTTATGAGCCGCGCGATATTATGGCGGCCTATGCGGAGCAGGTACGCGGTCTTTTGCACGGCGGGGTGGATGTTTTCTTCATCGAAACACAATTTGACCTAGCCGAAGCACGCGCCGCTGTGGTGGCCATTCGTCAGCAATGTGATTTACCCATTATGGTCTCCATGACCTTTGAAGATGGTGTAAGCCTTACAGGAACCACTCCAGAAATTTTTGTGGAAACTATGCAAAACTTGGGTGTGGTGGCCCTTGGTACCAACTGCAGCGCTGGCCCTGAGCAAATGGTGCCGGTGGTGGAAGAAATGCTAGCCTATGCTAAGGTTCCCGTGCTTGTGGAGCCCAATGCCGGCCTGCCAGAGCTTATCAATGGCGAAACGGTTTTTCGCTTAGACCCTGAGTCTTTTGCGCAAAAAACTGCTAAATTTGCCGCTGCCGGTGTGCAATTATTGGGTGGCTGTTGCGGCACTACTCCGGAACATATAGCTGCTTTAAAGCGTGCCGTGGGGGATATGGATTTACGCCGTCCTTCTGTGCGGGTAAGCGCCGGAAGCATAGCCTTAACCACACGCTCACACATAGTGCGCGTAGGTGAGGAATATCCCTTCACCATCATTGGTGAGCGCATTAACCCCACGGGAAAAAAACAACTTACGGCGGAATTTCAAGCCGGTGAGCTGGGGCTTGCCTTGCGCTATGGTGATGAGCAAATAGCTGCTGGCGCACCTGTGCTAGATGTGAATGTGGGTGCTCCCTTGGTGGACGAAACACTTCTTTTACCTGAGCTTGTGCTACGCCTTACAGAGCGTTGCGATACGCCCCTTTCTTTAGATTCTTCCAATATGGACGCCATTGCCAATGCTTTGCCCTATTGTCCGGGGTCGGCCCTTGTGAACTCTATTAGCGGAGAAACGGGCCGCATGGAAACCTTGGGGCCTTTGTGCCGTGATTACGGGGCGCCATTTATTTTATTGCCCCTCAAAGGGCGTAATTTACCTGTACGTGCTGCCGAACGCATCGCTATTTTAGAGGCATTGCTAGAGCAAGCCGATGCGTTACGCATTCCACGCCGTTTGCTCATGGTGGATGTATTGGCGCTTTCTGTCTCTTCCAAGGCAGAAGCCGGTCGTCAATGCCTTGAAACCATACGGTGGTGCGTGCGTGAGGGCTTACCCACCACCATAGGGCTTTCCAATGTTTCCTTTGGCCTACCGGCAAGAGAATTGCTTAATGCCACCTACTTAGCTTTGTGCGTGGGGGCTGGCTTAAGCTCTTGTATAGGCAACCCTGCCAATGCGCGCCTTGGCGAGGTGCGAGATGCGAGCAATGTGCTGCTCAATAAAGATGCCAATGCTACGCATTTTATTCACGCCTATGCGGGCTGGAGTGCCGGAGAGGGAGGGGCCCTTGTGGCTAAGCAGCAGGAGCAGTTTGCTACCACCCTCTATGATTGTGTTGTGCTGGGTGATAAAGAGAATGTACTGACTTTTGTACAAAAAGAGTTGGATGGCGGCATGGACGCCATGGAACTTGTACAAACCTTGCTTATTCCTGCCATTACTGAGGTGGGAACCAAGTATGAAAAGCGCGAGTATTTTTTGCCGCAGCTCATTCGCTCGGCAGAAACCATGCAAAAGGCCTTTGGGCATGTGAAGCCCATTTTAGAACAAATGCGCGGTGAAGAAAAGCGCCCTGTTATCGTCCTTGCCACAGTGGAAGGGGATATTCACGATATTGGTAAAAATATTGTGGCCCTTTTGCTCGGTAATCATGGCTTTGATGTTATTGATGCCGGTAAGGATGTGAAAGCAGAAGCCATTGTTCAATGCGCTGTGGATAACAATGCAGATATTATTGGTTTATCTTCCCTTATGACCACCACCATGGTGCGTATGGAAGATACCATTAAGCTTGTACGTGAACGAAATCTTTCCTGTAAGGTTATGGTAGGCGGCGCTGTGGTAACACAAGCGTTTGCCGATTCCATAGGTGCGCATGGCTATTCTGCTGATGCTGTGGGTGCCGTACGCCTTGCGAAATCTTTACTAAAAGGATAATGTCATGAAAAAAGTAGTACAATTTTTAGTGTGTTTGGGGCTTTTTGTGGTATTAAGTGCCTCTTCTGCCGTGGCAGCTCCCATAAAAACCATAAATTTGAATAATCTTGAAACCATTTTAGAAGAATACGAAGGCTATGTCATTGTGTTGAACTTTTTTGCCACGTGGTGCCCTCCGTGTAAGAAAGAAATCCCCGGCCTTATAGATATTCATGAAGAAAGAGATGATGTGGTTGTCATTGGGCTTTCTGTGGATCAAACCACCGGCCCCTTACCGGATTTCATTGACGAATATGGCATTAATTACGAAGTATTTCGTGCCAATGGTGAGATTCAAGAGCTTTTTGAAGTAAAAACCATTCCACATAATGCTGTTTTTGATAAAAGCGGTGAAATTGTAGCCAATGAAAGTGGTTATGTGTCCAAAAGAGAACTCAATAACTTCATTGACAAACTGTAGGAGTAGTAGAATGACGCAACAGATGACCATTCGCCGAGCACATATGGGCGATGTCAAAGCCATTCATGCTTTACTAATGGACTGTGCTAAACAGGGGCTTTTATTGCCACGGGCTTTGAGCCATTTGTACCGTCATATTCGTGACTTTTACGTAGCAGAACTTCCCCAAGGGCGCGTGGTGGCTTGTTGCGCACTGGCGCCCACTTGGGAAAATTTGGCTGAAATATGCTCCTTGGTGGTGCATGATTCCATGCGCGGTCAGGGGCTTGGGCGTAAAATTGTAGAAAAATGTATTGAAGACTGTCAACAATTACAGATAAATAAAGTGTTCTCGTTGACGTATCAAGAAGTCTTTTTTACAAAGCTTGGTTTTAGCATAGTGGATAAAGATGTGTTGCCGCAAAAAATTTGGGCCGACTGTGTGCACTGTCCTAAGTATCCAGATTGTGATGAAACCGCCGTTATTTTAGATTTATAGGATGTATATGAAAGTTAAGGAAATACGTTCTTTATACTCGGCAGATGTTATAGCTGCTCGTATTAAGGCATTGGCAGAAGAAATTGACGCCGCATATGGCGATGAACCCCTTGTGGTGGTGGGTGTATTAAAGGGGGCGTTTATTTTTCATGCAGATTTAATACGTGCATTGAAAAAGCCCAATGTGGAAATAGATTTTTTACGTATTTCCAGCTATGGCAATGAAGTGAGCTCTGCACGCACTGTGACCATCACCAAAGATATAGAAGTGCCTGTGGAAAATAAGCATGTGCTCTTGGTGGAAGATATCATTGATTCAGGCCATAGCATGCGTTTTTTATATGATCTTTTTGCCATGCGTCCTGTACGTTCTTTTAAGACGGTCGTTCTTTTGGATAAAAAAGAGCGTCGCGAGGTGGACGTTTCTGCCGACTATGTGGCCTTTGCCATGCAGGAAGGTTTTGTGATAGGCTATGGCCTTGATTGCGCTGAGCAATACAGAAACCTCCCTGAAGTTTGTGTGCTTATTCCCGAAGAGTAGGGTGTTTATTACGATAGCTTGGAGACTTAGATATGGAAGTGCAATGTCCACAATGCCAAAGCAGGTTTAATCTTCCCGATGCAGCGGTGCGACCCAATGTGAAATTACGTTGTTCCGTTTGTCAGCATGTTTTTCGCTATGGGGCCACGCCAGAAGCTCAAATGCCACCTGCTGCGCCTGCGCCCGAAGTGGCTTCGCCGCCCATTCCTGAAGCTCATACCATGCCCGCGGCAGGCGACGGTGAAAACCTTGATGGTTTTAGCCTTGATGGCCCTGGTACAGCTTCTAGCGCAGGGGAGGCTTCTTCTGCTAAGAAAAAGTCTAAGCTTATCATAAGCATTTTAGTGGTGCTTTTGTGCATAGGTTGTGGCGCTGGCGCTTGGTGGTATATGAATACGCAGCAGGAAAGTCCGCAAGCGGAAACGCAAGAAACCGCAGAAAGTGTTAAGCGTCTCACCATACTTAATTTACGCCAATATTATGTTAAAAATGAAAAAATTGGCTATATTTTTGTGGTACAGGGCGCCATTCTTAATGAGGACACCGCCGCAAAAGACCTTATAGAAGTGGAAGCTGCCATTTACTCTGCAGATAAGGCCGTTCTTTCTTCAAAAGAACAACTTGCCGGAACCACCCTTTCTCGTTTTCAGCTACAAGTGCTTGATAAAGAAGAGCTGGAAGCTATTATGCATAATGAAATAGAGATTTTGACAAAGAATACCAACGTGCCCACTGGTGGTGAAGTGCCCTTCATGGTTATTTTTTATGATCCACCGGCAGAAGTGGCAGAATTTGGCGTGAAGATTTTGAAAGCAAAAGACGCTAAAAAAGAGGGCGAATAGGCCGTATGAGCAAAGTGCGTGAGGCCTATGTTTGTTCTTCTTGTGGGGCGCAATGGGCCAAATGGCATGGCAAGTGCCCCACATGTCAGGAGTGGAATACGCTTGAGGTTGTGCAAACACGCCTAAGCAGTAAAAATGCTTCCAAGGGGGGTAGCCTTGGCGGGCGTGCTTTGTCCATGCCTAGCGCTGCGCCCATACCCTTGGGTGACGTGGACGACCAAGGCCATGAGGCTTTTGGCTCTGGCCTTGAGGCCCTTGATAGGGTGCTTGGGCAGGGTTTTGTGCCGGGGGCGGCCATTTTGGTGGGCGGAGAACCTGGCATTGGTAAATCCACACTACTTTTACAAGTGGCCGGCCTTGTGGCGCGTTCAGGGCGTAAGGTGGTTTATGCCAGTGGCGAGGAATCCTTACCGCAAATCAAAGGGCGCGGGCAGCGTCTTGATGTTTTACATGCTAACTTATTAGCCATGGCCACCTCCAGTGTGGAGGACTTACACCCCGTATTAACCCCAGTGGGCGAGGGGGCAGTGCCGTCCTTGCTTATTGTGGACTCCGTGCAAACCTTAAGCTCCTTAGAGGCAGAAGGCCTGCCCGGTAATGTGAGTCAAGTACGAGCTGTGGCTACAGATTTATTGGAGCGTTGTCGCCTTGCCGGCACCACGCTTATTCTTGTGGGCCATGTGACCAAAGAAGGCAACCTTGCGGGGCCACGTTTGCTGGAGCATATGGTGGATACCGTCATTTCCTTAGAAGGAGATAGGCGGCAAATGTTTCGTTTGCTTCGCGTATTTAAAAACCGTTTTGGCCCCAATGAAGAGCTTTTGGTTTTTCATATGGCACAACGCGGTATGGAAATTATTGAAGACCCTTCCACGTATTTTCTTGGGGCGCGAGATGCCACCTTAAGCGGTACTGCTGTGGTTATGGCTGTGGATGGGCACAGGCCCTTGGCTGTGGAGGTGCAAGCCCTTGTGACGCGCACCTATTTGCCGGTGCCACGGCGCACTGGCCTTGGTTTTGATACAAACCGTTTACATTTGCTCTTGGCCGTGCTGGAAAAGCGCCTCAAATTGAATTTTGGTCAAGTGGATATTTATGCCAAGGTGGGCGGCGGCATGCGCCTGAATGATCCAGGTATGGATTTAGCCTTGGTGGCAGCGGTGCTTTCCTCTTTTTATGATATCCCCTTGCCGGAACGTGCTGTTCTTTGGGGGGAAGTTGATCTAAATGGGCAGATACGCCCTGTTTCTGCCCAAGATATACGCTATGGGCAAGCCTCACGCTTAGGCTATAAGCCTATCATACACCCAAGCCCTGATAGCAAGGGCATCAGTACTGTGACGCAGTTACAGCAGCTTCTCTTTTCTAAAAAGTAAAACTTCTCTTGAGAAACATATTGCATTTTTTTTTGTGTTTCTCTCACTGTAAAACTTAGTAAATTTCTAAGAAATATTTTTGTTATCTCATTTGCAATTTTCTTAAGAAAGCCCCTTGATTGTTAGCTTAAAAAAACGTTACCTTATGACTGACCAAGTTAAGGCTCTTGACCATTTTTTTACGGTGCTTACATGTTGAGAATGAAAATGAAAAAGTATGACATTTCCTCTGCTTTTTTCATTATAAGGAGTGAGGTAATGGCTAAAACGCATTTAGGATCTCAATACGACGATGACACACTACTGGATAGTGAAGTACGTGAACCACGTATGTATAGAGTTCTTTTGCATAATGATGACTATACGAGTATGGATTTTGTTATTGATGTGCTCGTAAAAATTTTTCGTAAAAGCGCTGAAGAAGCTGAGCAAATTATGCTTGCGGTGCATGAGCGCGGATTAGGCCTTTGCGGTATATATACTCGTGAAATTGCTGAAGCGAAAGTTTTGCAAGTGCGCTCATTGGCGCGTGATGCTGGTTTTCCATTACTGTGTACCTTCGAGAGAATTGAAGATTAAGTTCATATAATTTGCCCGCATAAGGGCACAGGAGTTACCATGCTTGGTAGACATTTACAAAAAGTATTGCATGTGGCTTTGCAAGATGTGCAAAGGCGTAAACACGAATTTTTAACTTTAGAGCACCTACTTTACGCCATGGCCATAGAGTCTCAAGGGCGTATGTTGCTTGAAGGTTGCGGCGCAAGCCCTGCCGTTTTGCGTGAGCAGCTAGAAGGTTTTTTTGCTTATCATATGGAATTACGTGAAGAAGGTTCCAGTGGCGAAATTTTGCAAACAGAAAGCGTACAACGCGTGCTGAGTAATGCTTTGCATCAAATTCGTGCTGCAGGGCGTGAGCTCGTGGAGCTTGGCGATGTGCTTGCCGCTTTAATGGAAGAAACAGAAACCTACGCCTCGTACTATCTTAAAAAACAAGGTGTAGAGCGTACTCGCGTATTAGAATATATTTCTCATGGCGGTCATGGTTCCGGCTCTACGGGAACACGTAAAAGCTTGCAAGGCGATGATCTTGACGAGCAAGGTGAGCAGGGCGAAGGCGATGCCTTGAAAAAATATGCCGTGGATTTAACCGAAAAGGCCAAGATGGGTAAGATTGACCCCCTTGTGGGCCGCGCTGCTGAGCTTGATCGCACGGTGGAAGTTTTGTGCCGCCGTCGTAAGAACAACCCTCTTTTTGTGGGTGAGCCCGGTGTGGGGAAAACAGCCATGGCAGAAGGACTTGCTTTACGCATTGTGGAAGCCAATGTTCCGGATTCTTTTAAAGAGGCACGCATTTTCTCTTTGGATATGGGGGCACTCTTGGCAGGCGCTCGTTATAGAGGGGACTTTGAAAACCGTCTTAAAAGTGTCATTAAAGCCATTACCCAGATTCCGCATGCCATCTTGTTTATAGATGAAATTCATACCATTGTGGGGGCCGGATCCACCTCCGGCGGGGCCATGGACGCGTCTAACTTGCTTAAGCCTGTTCTTGCCAATGGAGAGATTCGCTGCATGGGTTCCACCACGCATGAAGAGTTGCGTAATCATTTGGAAAAAGACAGGGCTTTATCACGGCGCTTTCAACGTATAGATATCCGCGAGCCTTCCAGTGAAGAATGTCTTGATATTTTACACGGCTTACAGAAGCGTTATGCTGAGCACCATAATGTGACCTACGCTGCTGCCACATTAAAAGCCATTGTGGATCTTTCTGCTCGCCACGTGCAAGATAAACTTTTACCAGATAAAGCCATTGATGTAATGGACGAGGCCGGCGCAGCGGTGGCTTTAAAGAATAATCACAAAAAATCTAAAGTGGTGGTGGCTGATGTGGAGCGCATTGTGGCACGCATGGCTGGTATTCCTGAGCGAACCGTTTCTGGTAAGGAAAAAGACCGCCTTGCTACCTTAGAGCAAGATGTGCTCGCGCGAGTTTTTGGTCAAGATGAAGCGGTAAGCATGAGCGTAAAGGCTATTTTACGTGCCAGAGCCGGTATTAATAGAGAAAATAGACCTGCGGGCTCCTTCCTCTTTTACGGCCCCACTGGTGTGGGGAAAACGGAGCTTGCCAAGCAATTGGCAGAGCGCTTAGGGGTACAGTTTTTACGCTATGATATGAGTGAATATATGGAAAAGCATGCGGTGTCTCGCCTCATTGGGGCGCCTCCGGGGTATGTGGGTTATGATCAAGGCGGTCAGCTCACGGAAGCCATTCGCAAGGCGCCATACTCCCTTGTGCTTTTAGATGAAATTGAAAAAGCGCATCCTGATATCTTTAACGTGCTTTTGCAAGTGATGGATTATGGTACGTTGACGGATAATACGGGACGTAAGGCAGATTTTCGCAATGTGATTCTCATTATGACCTCCAATGCGGGTGTGCGTGAGATGAATGCAAAAAGCCTTGGTTTTGGGCAGCAAAGTAAGGTAGATGTGACCAATAAGGGGCTTAAAGCCGTAGAGAATACCTTTGCACCTGAGTTTCGTAATAGATTGGATGCTTTGGTTCCCTTCCATAGCCTTTCACCTGAGCTTATGGGGCATGTGGTGGATAAGTTTGTGGGGCAACTTACAGACAGCCTTGCCGATAAAAAGGTACAAATAGTATTAACGCCTGAGGCGCGCATGTGGTTTGCCACTAAGGGCTATGATGCAACCTATGGTGCACGTCCTTTGCAAAGGCTTATGCGTGCTGAATTGGAAGATGCATTGGCTCAAGAGCTTCTTTTTGGTAAGCTTACCAAGGGCGGCACTGTCACTGTCGATGTAAAAAATGATGCCTTAGATTTTTCTTTTAAGAAAGCCGGAAAAGGTTAATGCCTAAAATTCTGGATGCAGATTTATCCTTCCCCCCAGTGCAATATAGTACGCCAGATGGCTTGCTTGCAGTGGGGGGAGATTTGCGTTTAGAGCGCCTTATTCTTGCCTATAGCAAGGGTATTTTTCCTTGGTATAGTGAAAATACCCCCATTTTATGGTGGACTCCGCCCATGCGCTGCATTTTACCCATGCAGCCGTGTGCTTTGCGCGTGTCTCAGCGCCTTGCGCGTAAGTATAAAAATGCCGCATATACGCACACCTTTAACACCGCCTTTGCTCAGGTTATCACACAATGCGCTGCCGTGCCGCGTAAGGGGCAATCTGGCACATGGCTCATACCGGAAATGATAGAGGCTTACATTGCCATGCATGAAGCCGGCTTTGCGCACTCTGCTGAATGCTGGTGCCAGGGGGAGCTTGTGGGTGGCGTATATGGTGTCGCCTTGGGTAAGGCTTTTTTTGGCGAATCCATGTTTCATATTGCGCCAGATGCGTCTAAAATGGCACTTATGACCTTGGTACGCGAGCTTGAAGCGCGTGACGTGCAGCTTTTAGACTGCCAACAGGATACGCCGCATATGCTGCGTATGGGGGCAGAGGTGGTAACGCGTGAACGCTTTGAATATATGCTGAAAATGGCTTTGGCAGAAAACTAAGAACACGGGCTAGCTGTTGTTTGTTATGGGAAGCGTGAGCTTCCTTTTTTTGTACCTTTAAAGAGCTACCACAAGTAGTGGC
>CAYJNG010000016.1:0-27155 GCA_964371505.1 uncultured Desulfovibrionaceae bacterium | reverse complement strand
TCCACAGTGTAATCTGCAGAGGTGGACGCTGTGGTGGTATTTCCCGCGGTGTCAGAGGTGGTGACAGATGCGGTAATATTACTGCCTTGCTCAAGCACACTTCCGGGTACAGAAATAGAAAATTCGCCATTTCCGTTCACTGTTCCTGTATAATTTTGCCCGTTTACAGTAAGGGTAACCGTGTCTCCAGCTTTTACGTCGCCGCCTACAGAGCCAGTGATGGTAACATCGCTTCCAGCTTCAGCAGCGTTGATAATGTCATCGTCTGTGATGCTATCTAAAGAAATGCTGGCATCAGGAGGAGTGGTATCCACTTCAGCAGAAGCTTCGCCTTCGCCGGTGCCTCCATCGGGATTTGTGACCGTAACTTCAAGTGAGAGGTCTTCTTCATTGCCCTCTTCGTCTACTGGTGGGTCAACCCATAGGGTCAAGCCGTCTTCAAGCATATCCTCGGTAACAGGGCCTTTAAAGATAACGTCACCGTTTTGGTCTTTTACGATGATGTCAGCGCCTTCTTCAACGCCTTCTTGTAAGGTGACTTCTACTTCTATTTGATTTCCGTTGGGGCCGCCAAGGTCTTCTTTAGAAATAACGCCATCGCCATTATCCTTAATAACTATATCTACTTTTGGGGGAATGACTTCAAGGGTGGTTTCTTCAGAAGCTTGGTCTTCTTCATGTTGTAGTGCGGAGGTGGCGGCTACTCGCTGGCGTGTTACTTGTTCAGATGCGGCTACAACATTAGCTGCGTCTGAAAGTTCGGATGTACTATTAACAAAGGCTTGGTCTAAGCGGCCTAAGCTGTCAATGCCGCCTTGGAGTGTAGCGGTAATGGTGTCTACTCCAGAGCCAGAACCTTGAGCTTGCGTTGCAGCCGTACCTGCAGCAGGCATCAGCTCTGTATCAAGGGCAGCAAAAAAGTCCTCACCAGAAAGTTCTTGTCC
This sequence comes from uncultured Desulfovibrionaceae bacterium, assembly GCA_964371505.1. Lineage (GTDB taxonomy): Bacteria > Desulfobacterota > Desulfovibrionia > Desulfovibrionales > Desulfovibrionaceae > CAYJAD01. Next base: position 26,211 of record CAYJNG010000016.1, on the reverse strand, counting down.
TTCCACAAGGAAGCTTGGCATATTATCTGCAGAATATGCTTCATAAAAGTTGTCCATTGTAATGGAAGAACCGTCTTCAAATGAGAGCACAAGGCTATCATCTACGCGCGAAAGGGTAGCTTCGTCTGCGTTAAATTCAAAAACAAGACGATCGTCTGCTTCTGAGGTGATGGTGGCACTAAACCCGGCTTGGGGCTTACGTAAAGAGATATCGGCCATGATATTTCATCCTTTTTTGTAGAGGGGACTGCTCACAGAAGGAGTTTCCCTCAAAAATTAATAAAAACGTACTGGTAATAATAAAAGGGGAGATATAGGCGTTACAAAGCGACAGGATATGTAACGACGAGGAAGAATCCTCGGGCTGTGAAGCCCACAAACTGAAATGTGTTTGCTAATGTATTAGGAGCACTCCAAGGGCGGAGTTCTCACACGCCATATGCGACGTAACAACAGAAATAAGCATCTGCTGCATTATTGTCAATAGTAAACTTTAAGAAAAAAAGAACGGGTATCCCCTTAAGACTGTTGATAAAACCTATGAAATGGAAATTTTCTTTTGAATAAATGTATTTTTATTAACATATTGTAGAAAGAGTACTTTTTACAATATGTTACGATTGATGTGGGGCTTTTACTGTAAGGCAGCGTGGCACAATGAAAGCGTACACTGTGGCTTTGTTGGTAAGGATAAACAGGAAATTTTATCTTCGATGTAATAGGTATTTTATCGCTTGGCAGCTTTACTAGCAGAAGTAGCGCCTGCTCTTTGAGGTGGATTTTCCCTGTATATGAGGAAGAGTGTATTCTCCTCCTCATATACAGGCATTGTGAAGATATAAGTAATATTATGCGTTACTTGGGTGAAGCATGGCTTCAGGTGAGAGTATTTTATCCAATTGGTCTTTGCTTAAAAGCTTACGCTCAAGCACAAGGTCATAGACGGAAGCATTTTTTTCAAGAGCTTCACGGGCCACGGAGGCAGAGGCTTCATAACCAATATGCGGATTAAGAGCTGTAACAATGCCTATGCTGTTTTCTACAGAGGCTCTGCACACTTCTCTATTGGCAGTAATTCCTTCTACGCATTTATCTTGTAAGGTGCGAACTGCGCGGCGTAATCGGTTAAGTCCATCAAAAAGGCAGTGAGCAATAACCGGCTCCATAACATTAAGCTCTAGCTGGCCTGCTTCAGAGGCAAGGGTTACGGTAAGGTCTTTCCCCATAACGTCAAAACACACTTGATTGACCACTTCAGGAATAACAGGATTTACCTTACCCGGCATAATAGAAGAACCAGGTTGCAACTGCGGTAAATTAATTTCATTAAGGCCGCAACGAGGGCCGGAAGAAAGTAGGCGCAAATCGTTACAAATTTTAGAAATTTTAACAGCTGCGCTTTTGATGGCTGCAGATACTTGCACATAAACGCCGGTATCCCACGTAGCTTCAATAAGGTTTGAAGAAAGTTTAACGTTAAGACCACTTACTTCTTTAAGTTTTTCAATGCAAAGGGGGGCATAACCTTGAGGGGAGCAAATACCTGTACCAATGGCGGTAGCGCCCATATTTACTTCTAAAAGGCAGGAAGCAGCGTATTCTAAACGGCCCACTTCTACCTCTAAAGTAGTGGCATAAGCAGTAAATTCCATACCAAGGGTCATGGGTACTGCATCTTGTAATTGTGTTCTGCCCATTTTTACAATGTCGTTAAACTCTTCACCTTTAAGCATAAAGCCATCATGCAAGTAACGAATGGCATTAATAAGGCGGCCAAGCATGGCATGCAAGGCAAGGTGCAAGGCTGTGGGGTAGGCATCGTTGGTGGATTGGGAGCAGTTTACATGGTTATTGGGGTGGCAATATTGATATTCACCCTTTTTATGGCCCATAAGCTCTAAAGCTCGGTTGGCGATAACTTCATTGGCATTCATATTACAAGAAGTGCCGGCGCCGCCTTGCAGGCAGTCAGTGGGAAATTGATCATGTAATTTACCGTCAATAATTTCATCACAAGCGCCGCAAATGCCTTTAAAGATATCATCTGAAAGAAGGCCAAACTCTTTATTGGCCATGGCAGCAGCTTTTTTTACATAGGCAAAAGCTCGGATAAATTCAGGAATGTCTTTGATTTTGCTGTGCGAAATATAAAAGTTGTCAATGGCGCGGTAGGTTTGTACTCCATAATAAACATCATTGGGGATAACCAGTTCACCTAAAAAGTCATGTTCTATACGTGTGGACATAAAAACTCCTTTTATACATGTTTTAAATATATGTTTTAATGCAGTAGGCTTGCCAAAAGGTAGCCCACAGTGCACGAAGTGCAAATACCTATAAGACCGGGAACCATAAAACTATGATTGAAATACCATTTACCCACCTTCGTGGTGCCGCTGATATCAAAGTTCATGGTGGCCACGTCAGAGGGGTATACAGGGAAGAAGAAGTATGCGTATGTGGCAGGAATAAGACCAATAAGCACTTCAGGGGGTAAGCCTAAACCAAGCCCCACAGGAAGCATGATGCGCGCTGTGGCTGCTTGTGAGTTTACCACTACAGATACTATGGCAAGGGCTATGGCAAATGTCCAAGGGTAGGCATGCACCATATCGGTAATGGACGCCTTAAAGGTAGGCATGGCGTATTGAAAAAAGGTGTCACTCATCCATGCAATACCAAAAATGGCAATGGTAGCTACCATGCCGGATTTAAAAACCACGCCTTCAGGAATTTTACTGGTGCTGGTTTTGGTAACAATAAGAATGATACCCGCAAAGGCTAGCATCATCATTTGAATAATTCTATCCATGGGCAGCGCTTTGCCGTCAAAGGTACGCACTTCAGGCACCATGGCTACAAAAACTATAGAAACAAGGGCAACTAAAAAGAGTAATACAGAAATTTTGGCTGAGGCAGGAAGCTCTTCTTTTTCTTCAGAGGGAGCCTTGCTTTCTAAAAGCTTTTTCCACTTGGGGTCTTGTAAGCGCTTTTGATACTCCGGATCATCCACAAGCTCTTTTCCGCGCTTAAAACTGTATAAGGAAACCATAAGTACTGCTACCATGGTAGCCGGAATGGTGACAGAAATAATACTTAAAAGGTTAATGTCAGGGTTAATTTCTGCTAACTGGCTCAAGTAATATACGGTTACAGCAGCAATGGGGCTGGCGCAAATGCCAATTTGTGAGGCTATGGAAGCGGCAGCCATGGGGCGCTCTGGGCGGATATTGTTTTTTAAGGCAATATCACCAATGATAGGCATAATGGAGTATACAGCGTGGCCTGTTCCTAGCAGTAGGGTAATAAAATACGTGGCAAAGGGGCCCAAAATGGTAATACGTTTGGGGTTATTGCGTAAAATACCTTCTGCCACTTGCAGCATGTATTTAAGCCCGCCCGCAGCTTCTAAAACAGAAGCACATGTTACCACAGCAAGAATAATAAGCATAACAGCCACAGGCGGTTCTGCTAAGGGCATGCGGAAGATGAAAACCTCTACCATAAGCCCCAATGCGGCAATGGCGCCAAGGCCTACGCCGCTAAAACGGCTGCCTAGGTATAGCATGCAAAATAGGAAAAAAAACTCTAAATATAACATAAACAACCTCAAATATAACAACAAATAGCTTGCAAAAATATGAGTATATTTTCACAAAATCAATGAAAGGGAACATAAAACAAGAATTGTGTCAACGTTATTTTGCATTATGCATGCGTAACTACAAAGCTTATTAAAAAAGCAGTGTTTGTTTGTGTGTTTTACATATATAAAAAAAGGGAGTTTACAAAACCCCCTTTAAGTTGTCGTTTTATATATTTATCTATTTAGCATGTGCTAAAAGCTCTTCGGAGCCTAAGCGTGCGGTGTGATCTGGGTCTGTATGCACAAAGTGTACTGTACCATCAGCTTGAACAACGTACACCGCAGGAACTGGGAGGTTGTGATGTTTTTGTCCCGAAGCTTTTTCAAGGTCAATTTTATACTGGCTTAAGTAGAGGGCCACGGTTTCATCGTCCATATGAAAGGCTAGGCCAAAGGAGGAGGAAAGCTCTACGCTACTATCAGAGTATAAAGGGAAATGGAGTTTTTTACTGCTGTGCATTTCTTGTAGCCCTTCAGGAAGGTCAGGGCAAATACCAAGCACAGTGTAACCGCGCTCGTGTAAGGTGGGTAGTATAGTGTTTACTCCCGCTAACTGCGAGACGCAAAAACGTCACCACACGCCGCGGTAAAAAATAATAACCGCCGGCTTATTTTGTAAAATGTCATAAAGCTGTGTTTTTTCCCCGTCCATGGAGGTGAGGGGGCCATTGGGGATAGTCTTTCCTACACCTACGGGGGCGATAAGGTTTGCTGCGGATGCCACGTTCATATAAAATCCTCCGAAATGTTATGGTGAATAGAGGAGGTCCCTCTTAAAGCAATACACATTTACATAGAATCTTTACAAAAAGCTTAAGGCATATGAGAAATATCTTCTACGAAGGTACGTAAAAAAGCAGGAAATATCAAGAGACATTTCACCATAAAAACCCTTTTTTAAGGTAGTCTACAAAGCTTCTTAGGCGAATAGGTGGCAGCGCACTTTGTGCTGCGCGCTCAGTTCTGTCCAGGCGGGGGCTTGGCTTTGGCATATGGGGAGGGCTTTGGGACAACGCGGGTGAAAAGTGCAGCCCATGGGAGGATTCAATGGGCTTGGAAGTTCACCACTTAAAGGTGGGGTAATGATTTTTTGTTCAGGGTTTAAGGAAGGGATAGATGCCAATAAAGCCTGTGTGTAAGGGTGCGCAGCATGTTGAAAGAGTTTTTCGCGCGGGGCATCTTCTACCATTCTTCCTAAATACATAACGGCTATGCGCGGGCACATAAAGCCCACTACGGCAAGGTCGTGCGAGATGAAAATACACGTGGGGGCAAAGCGTTCTTGCACATCACAAAGTAAATTAAGTACCTGCGCTTGTACGGAAGCGTCAAGGGCTGATACGGGTTCATCACAAATCAGTATGCTTGGCTGTGTAATAAGCGCGCGAGCCACCGCAATGCGCTGTCTTTGCCCGCCAGAAAATTCATGTGGATAGCGCGCGGCTTGTTCGGGTAAAAAGCCTACCAACTCCAGCATTTCATGTACACGGCGCGTGCGCTCTGCTTTGGAAACCTTTTGCACAGTAAGGGGTTCTGCTATGGAAAGACCAATGGATAAACGCGGATTTAATGAGGAGTAGGGGTCTTGAAAGACCATTTGTATGGAGCCATCATGCCTTGCTTTTCCTTGTGCGCAGTAAAGCGATTTGCCATGAATAAGAACCTCTCCACTGCTTGGAGCAAGTAGCCCTGCCACCATGCGCCCAAGGGTGGATTTGCCGCAGCCAGATTCCCCCACAAGCCCTAAAATTTCCCCTTGTTGCAGCTCTATATCCACAGTGTCTACGGCGCGTAAAGGGAAAGATTCTCCCAATAGACCACGGCGTACTGTGAAGGTGCGAGAAAGGTTTTTTAGGGCAAGTGTGGCTTTTGTCATAATGTACCTACGCTATATTAGGTATGGGAGCATGGAGTGTTACTTACGTTGGCACTGTCAAATGTGGCCATATCATTGAATATGTTCACGGCACTACGCATAAGGGGTACTGCCAAAGCTGCTCCTGTACCTTCGCCAAGGCGTAAATCTAAATGTAAGAGCGGAAGGGCCTTTGTGCCTTGCTTTTCAAGAGCTGCCAGCACATGTGCGTAGCCTGGCTCTGCCGAGGCGTGGGATAAAATGGCATAGCCATCTACGTGCGGGCAAATATGGCGTGCTGCCACGTAGGCGGCGGTGGAAATAAAACCATCCACCATAAGAATCATGCCACTACGGGCCGCTCCAAGGGCAATGCCTGCCATGATGGCTATTTCAAAGCCGCCAAGGGTGGCAAGCACATCTATACCATCTGCTTTTTCGAGCGTTGGGGCATGTAGTTGCAAAGCTTTTGCCACCACTGCTGCCTTGTGTTGTACGCCCTCAAGGCTTGCACCGGCGCCAGGGCCTGCCACATCTTGCGGGGAGAGGCTCAGTATATGAGAAAAAAGCGCCGTGGCTGGCGTTGTATTGCCAATGCCCATTTCGCCAATGCCAATGGTAGTATAGCCTTCAGCCATGGCATCGGTGGCAAGGCCAATACCGTAGCATAAAGCTTTAATGCATGTGGCACGGTCCATGGCGGGTTCTTTGGCAAAGTTTTTAGTGCCTTCACCCAGTCTTTTATCAATAAGTTTATCATGGGGAGCAAAGGGGCCACCCACGCAACCGGCATCCACTACGCTTAAGGTAATGTTAGCTGTGCGGCACAGCACATTAATACCGGCGCCACCTTGGAGAAAGTTTAATACCATTTGTCTTGTGACCGCTTGCGGGAAAAGAGAAATATTTTCTTCCACCACGCCATGATCACCTGCTACGGTAAACATGCGTACAGGGTCCACGCGCAAAGGTTGTTGACCACCTTGGATGCAATATACGCGCTTAGCCACATCTTCCAAACGTGCAAGGCTTCCTTGAGGTTTGGTCAGATTGTCCAAATGGGCTGTGGCCGCTTGTTCTAGGCTTTTATCCACAGGGTATATACGAGCAATGGTATTGGTAAGTAGTGTTTCCATACAGTCTCCTTTGGCGAGGTGTAGAGTAGGCTTTTCCTTATCTTTTGGCAACTCACAATCTCAAAGCATGGCGCCGTAAGAAGATATGACAAAATACGCTACCTTGCTTAGTAAGAATTTTTTGCGTATTCTTTATCTTTAGAACATTTTACAAAGAGGTTTGTATGTTTTCCATGAGGGTTTTATATATTTTTATTTTTCTGTTTCTTGCTGCGGGCACTGCGAGCCATGCAGCAGATGCTTCTTTGCGTATGACGCCAGTGGTGCATGCTGTGAAGGAAGTGGGGCCTGCTGTGGTAAATATTACCAGCACTAAGGTAATACGTGAGCGCATGCGCTCCTCCCTAGATGAGTTTTTTTTCAATCCTTTTTGGAATATGCCGCAACAAGAGCGTACGCGCACCAGTTTAGGTTCCGGCATCATAGTGGATGGAGAAAAAGGCCTCGTGCTTACCAATGCGCACGTTATTGCCGGTGGTGATGTGGTACGTATAAATCTTTTAGATGGGCGTGAATTTGAAGCCGATGTGGTGGGCGCCGAAGCAGATTTTGACATAGCTGTGCTTAAAATTCGCGGTGCCAAAGGTTTACCCATGGTGCGTATAGGTAAGGATTCTGACCTTTTGCCGGGGGAAACCGTCATAGCCATTGGTAACCCCTTTGGTTTTTCTCATACAGTGACCACAGGTGTTATTTCTGCCATAGATCGCACGGTGCGCAGCCAGTCCGGCATTATTACGGATCTTATTCAAACCGATGCCGCCATTAATCCCGGTAATAGCGGTGGCCCCTTGCTGAATATTTTAGGGGAATTGGTTGGTGTGAATACAGTTATTGATGCCAGAGCTCAAGGCATTGGTTTTGCCATACCCATAAGTAAGGCAGCACGTGTGATGCAAGAAATTTTGGGGCAGGGGCAAGTGTCGCCTTTGTGGCTTGGTATTCAAGGGCAAGATGTGGATCAAGGCGTTGCCATGGCATTAAATTTGGCCAAACCGCAAGGCGTGTTGGTGGGTTCTGTTTATCCAAATACGCCTGCAGCTAAAAGCGGTGTAAAAAGCGGTGATGTGATTGTGCGCATGGGTAGCGTGGACGTGCGCCATAAGCAAGATTACCTTGAGGTATTGCGTAATCATACGCCAGATAAAGCCATGCAGTTACAAGTGTTGCGCCAAGAAAAGACGCAGATGGTAACGCTTACGCCGGAAGTTTTTAGCGATGCAGCAGCCATAAGCCACTTTGAAAAGCGCTGGGGTTTTAGCGTAAGTGAAAATAATGGTAGACTTGTGGTTACGCGTGTACAAGCTAAAGGGCCTGCCTCTATGCTGAAAGTGGGGGATACCGTTTTGGGTGTTGGGAACCATAAAAGCGCTACGCTAGAGGAATTTTTAGATATTTTTAGAAATACCCGCATGGCGCAACAAGTGTTATTAAATGTACAGCGTGATGGAAGGGCCTATTACGCGCGACTTATTTTATAAGAAAGTGGTATTTGCACTTGACACTTCTTAGGGGCTAACGCTATGCCTTTGAGCACAGAGCGTATGCTTTGCATTGGCGTAAGCCAATACAAAAAGCGGCCCCTAGAGGGCTGTAAAAAAATATCCATTCGGAGGAAAATTATGAGCTGGAATGTAACTGTTGATGCAGACAAATGTACAGGTTGCGGCGAATGTGTAGACGTTTGTCCCGTAGAAGTATATGAAATCCAAGAAGGCAAGTCTGCTGTTATCAATGAAGAAGAATGTCTTGGTTGCGAATCTTGCGTAGAAGTTTGCGAAACTTCCGCTGTTTCTGTAGAAGAAATGTAGTTTTTACACAATGATATGTATGGTACGTTACAAAAGATTTCATAAAATTCTTTTTTAACGTACCTTTCTTCTTGCCAAAAGCAAAAGAAGACTTATCTGTGTAATTACCAATTCATTTGGTGCCGCCGAGTGCAAAACACTCGGCGGCATTTTGGTACATATTTCAAACTCTTTGTAAGGTATAAGCATGATTCCAGACCTGTCTGCCATTTTTGCCCGCTATGAAGCGCTCGTAGCTGAAACTGACGCCCTTTTTGGCCATATTCGTACCGCTCACACCGACTGCGTAAGCTGTGAACAAGGCTGCAGCGATTGCTGTAGTGCGCTTTTTGATCTTTCCCTTGTGGAAGCCATGTACCTAAACAAGGCTTTTGCAGAAAAAATTCCTCATGGCAGAGAGCGTTCTGATATATTAGCGAGAGCCTCTGATCTTGACCGCACAGCCACGCGTATGAAACGTGAATTTTATAAACAGGCTAAGGCAGGTATGGAAGCAGAACAAATCATGGCTGAAGCTGCACGTTTGCGCTTGCCATGTCCTCTTTTGAATGAGGAAAATGCTTGTGTTTTATATGAAAACCGCCCCATTACATGCCGCTTATACGGCGTACCCATGAATATTAATGGGCACGGGCACGTATGTGGTAAGACAGGATTTTCTAAAGGCGGTCAATATCCTACCGTGCATATGAACGCCATACAGCAACGCCTTGACGGCCTTTCTCGCGATATTGCCGAGACAGTAAAAAGCCGCTTTAGAGAATTAGACCAAGTGTTTGTGCCTGTTTCCATGGCACTTATGACAAAATATGACGAACAATACTTAGGTATTGGGCCTGCTAAAAAGGAATAATTGCCATGCTTGAGATGATTCCTGCTTCCGTTTTTAGAGACGGTACGCGCCAAGAGCTTAATGAAGAGCAAGAAGGCTTAAAGCGTGAAATTTATGAAAGGATGAACCCAAGACGACGTAAGTTTGTGGATCGTATTGGGTATGAAAATTGGGATCCATTTCAAAAACCTAATGATCCTTTAGATATTCGTCTTGATGTCACTAAGCGTACTACACAGCAATTGGTACGCGAATTTTTGCAATTGGCGGCAAAAAAAGGCCACTATAGCAATGACTACGGGCGCGGCGCGCTGGAGTGTGCTCTTGGAGTTGTAAATAAAGATGAAAAATACATGGGTATCATGGATTTTTGCCTTTGGTACCATGACTTACTACAGAAAGAAGGACATATAAAATGAAAAAAAGCTATGATAATATTGACGAATACATTGCCGATTTGAAAAGCGAAATTCAAGACAATGAACAATGCGCAAACCATCACTACAATCTTGGCCTTGCCCTTTTGTCTAAAAGAGATTTTGTAGGCGCTGAAGAATCCTTCTTGGCAGCCTTGCGCAACTCTCCACGTCTTGCAGAGGCATTTGTTCAATTGGGCGGTATTTGTTTAGAGCGTGGCGACCTTGATGGCTGCCTGCGTTACAATGAAGAAGCTGCTAACTGCCGTGCTAAATTCCCTGTGCCTTGGGGCAATATTGGCTTTGTGCACTTGCAACGCGGTGAGCCAGAAAAAGCCATTAAGGCTTTAAAAAAGGCCATTAAGTGGGAGCCTAATTTTATTCAAGCCTATAGCGCTCTTGCCACAGCACACTTCATGGAAGGCGATTATGAGGAAAGCGAAGCAGCTTGTAATGAAGCTTTGCGCCGCGAACCTAATTTTGCCCCTGCATGGAACAACCTCTCCCTAGTACTTTTTGAAAAAGGTGAGTTTGCTAGAGCAGTAGAAGCCGCTGATAAAGCTCTTGCTGGTGGCTTTGAAGTTCGTCCAGAGTTTTTAGAAGAGCTAGCGCCGCATAGAAGCTAAGTAGAGCTATTTATAGTATGAAAATAGGAAGGTTTTTATGGCCTTCCTTTTTTTATGGCGAAAAAAGGAAGCCTTACACTGGCTAGGATGTACTTTTCATACCTCCTTTTAGGGAAGAGTCAGCGCCCATAAGGGTATATAAAAAAGTGAGGGGAGGAGCTTGTAAAAAAGCTCTCTCCCCTTAAATAAGAACAGGAAAATGTTTATATAAAACTACCAATTTCTTTCTTGTTGATGCCCCACAACACCACCGGCAATGGCGCCTATACCGGCACCAGCAAGAGCGCCCCAACCGGCAGCGCCGCCGGAAATAGCCGCAATGCCAAGGCCTGCAGCAGCACCAAGAGCAGCACCGCTTAAGCTACCTTGGCTGGTTCTGGACATATTGGTACAACCAACACCGCTGGCAAGAGCCAAGGCTAATACGCTAATAATTGCTATCTTTCTCATTTTTTACCTCGCAGTAAGCTTGGGTTTCATAATTTCTTTCCATAAGACTTTAAAAACAGGAGTCTTTTTTTGGTCACTATGGCTTGTGTACCAAGCGTCAATTTCGTTGACAATGGCATTTCTATCTGTTTTTTCAAAAGCTTGAATCCAATGTCTTGCAAAAGGGCTAAGGCTTGCTATGATGGCTTTTCTATCAGAGGGTTTGCCGTCTTTTTTTGCAAAATGCTCAGCAGCTTCATATTCTACAGTAATGGCACATTCTACACCAAAGATAAGCGCCTTTTTATTTTCTTCTGTTGAGGCCATCCAAACATCGCCTGTAAGTAATCTTAAGGGATTTTGCTGTGCAAGTGCAAAGCTTGCCGTGCAAAGCACGAGTAGGGCTAGTACACTGCTTATAACCAGTCTTTTCATACGAATCTCCTTGTATTTTTCTGGGAGTATGTCTGGTCTTATGGCTCTTGTCAACGTGAGAAGTTTTCAAAAATAGCTTTGTTTTGCCAGCGTAAACGCAAAGCATTACCCACCACGGTAAGGGAGCTTAAGCTCATACTGGCTGCGGCAAGCATGGGGCTTAAAAGCATGCCAAAGCTTACAAAAAGCCCGGCAGCCACAGGGATGAGCACCACATTGTACGCAAATGCCCAAAAGAGATTCTGCCGTATGGTACGCATAACAGCTTTGCTCAAATGAACAGCCTGCACCACATGGGCCACGTCACTTTGCATAAGCACCACATCTGCAGAGTTAATGGCAATATCCGTACCTGCTCCAATGGCTATGCCCACATGGGCGCGGGCCAGAGCCGGAGCGTCATTTATGCCATCACCTACCATGGCTACTTTGTGCCCAGAAGCTTCAAGCTTTTGCACTTGTTCTTCTTTTTCTTGTGGCAGCACCTCAGCCACTATGGTTTCAATATCCACTTGATGCTGCACAGCTTTGGCAGTTTGTGCATTATCACCGGTGAGCATAATAACATTAAGCCCAAGAGCTTTTAAGCATTGCACGGCGCCTTTAGAAGATTTTTTGATGGTGTCTGCCACGGCTATGAGACCGAGTAGTTTTTTATTTTCAGCAAAATAAAGTACTGTTTTGCCTTGGCGTGCCAGCTCTTTTTCTTTTTCCTGTAAGGGGTTATCTATATTTTCTTTAGCTAAAAAGCGTGCATTACCGGCAAGCACGTGTAGCTGGGTTGCTGGTAATTCTTTTTTGATAGCACTAAGGCCAAGGCCTGGTAATTGTTGGAAGCTTGTAAAGGTTTCTGCTGTAAGTAGCGTCATTTTTTTCGCTTCGGCTTCTTGAACAATGGTTTGTCCCAGTGGGTGCTCAGAAAGTTTTTCTAAGCTGGCGGCAAAAAGCAGTAGCTCTTCTTCATTGTAATCTTGTGCAGGCAGTATATCGGTAACTACGGGCTTACCGTGAGTGAGAGTACCTGTTTTATCTAAAATAACGGTATCTACGCCTTGTAAGTGCTCTAAGGCTGCGGCATCTTTAAAGAGAATGCCTTTTTTAGCTCCCATGCCCATACCCACCATAATGGCTGTGGGTGTGGCAAGGCCAAGAGCGCAAGGGCAAGAGATGACTAAAACGGAAATGGCGGCACTGACAGCAAACTCTAAGCTAGCATCAAGGTAGAGCCATGTACCAAAGGTAAGCAGAGCTATGCTTATGATACAAGGCACAAAAATGGCACTGATGCGATCTGCCAGACGAGCTATGGGGGCTTTAGAGGCTGTGGCAGATTCCACAAGATCAATAATACGAGCCAAGGTACTTTCATGGCCGGCTTTAGTCACGCGCATATGAAAATAGCCAGATTGACTCACTGTGGCGCCAATAACGGTATCGCCCACATGCTTTTCTTGTGGAAGGCTTTCACCGGTGATGATGGACGTGTCAATAAAGGCATGACCGTGCACGATGACTCCATCGGCAGCAAGGCTTTGGCCGGCGTGTACCACCAAAATATCACCTATGCGTACATCGGCTGTGGCTATACTTATTTCTTCTCCATCGCGTAAGCATATTGCTGTGGCGGGGGCAAGGCGAATAAGAGCATCAATGGCAGAACCTGCTTGCGCTCTTGCTTTGGATTCAAAATGCTTTCCAAGCCCTATGAGCGCTAAAATCATGCCGGCGGAATCAAAGTAAAGGTTATTCACAAAATGTTTGAGGGTGGCAACATCTTGCACGCCAAGAGCTTGATGGATTTTCCATACAGCGTAGCAGCCAAAAAGAGTAGCCGCCGTGGAGCCAAGCCCCACGAGGGAATCCATATTGGGGCTTGCTTGTATAAGCGCGCGAAATCCTGATGTGAAAATGCGCCTGTGGCAGAAGATAATGGGTAAGCAAAGTAACGCTTGTAAAGCGGCCCAGCTTAGTGGTTGTTTTTCTGCGCTAAAAATTTGCGGCAAGGGGAGGGAAAACATGGGAGCCATGGCCACATACATGAGCACTGCAGCAAAAAACAGGGAAGTGAGCAGCTCATAGGGGATATTTTGTTGCTCTTGTACTTCAGCTTCTGCGTAACTTCGTGCCTTGTTCGTATTTTGCGACTCAGCGCTCTTATTTTCTAAAGTCGATGTTAGCATGGGGCTAAGCTTTGTGCCTACTTTAGGTGCCACGTCTTGCAGCGCGTTGAGCGTGCTTTGAATAGGAGCTGCAGAATAGCCAGCACCTGCCATGGCAGCAGCAATACCTTTAGCGTCTATACACGTGCTATCAAAGCGCACATGCATGGTTTTACGCAAAAGGTTCACTTGCACTTTTTCAATGCCACCAAGGGCCATGAGGAGCTTTTGCACCCTATCTTCACAAGAAGAGCAGTGCACATTGCCTATTTTAAAATTCTGCTCATGCATTTTTTTGCTTTCAGCGGACTGAGGCAAATCGTGCAGAGTCTTTTCCTTTTCTACTGATGTTGGCGCAGGAGGATTTTTTTCCAAGGCGGGGAGCTTTTTTTGCTTTACATCTTGGATAGAAGGAATAAGCGGAGGCAAAGCGTTTTTGTTTACCTCTTGTAATTTGTATTTGCTGTCTTGGAAAGCTTGTATAATGCCAGCGGGCAGTATTTTTTCGGGCGCATAGCGCACCACAACGGAGCGGCGTAATGTATTTACCTCAGCAGAGACAATGCCGTCTATGGCCATGAGCGCTGCGTGAATTTTCCCTTGGCAGGAAGAGCAATGCGTTTTGTGTAAAAGAAAAGCTTGCTCTTTTAGGCCGCTCTCTTGGGCAGTGTTTTCAGATGCTGACTGCGCCGGCATGGTGGGTGCCATAGGCGGAGCCATGGTAAAAGGCGTTGTAAATGTGGGTATTGTTTGTTCTAGAGGTTGCGCGGTCTGCGTAATCTGCGTAATCTGTGTGGTTTGGCCTTCTGCCATAGTGGCAACAGCCACTGTGTCTGCTGTGTCTGTTACCCATAAGGGGCTAGCTGTATATCCAGCCCCTTGCATGGTTTTTTCTATATCAGCTACAGTTGTAAGCTTTGTATCAAGCGTTACATACATTTTTTTGCGAAGCACGTTAACTATCACTTCCTCTACACCTTCTAGCGCAGAAAGAAGTTTTATAACTTTGCCTTCACAAGATGAGCAATGGACATTGCCTATGGTAAAGGATTGTTTTTGCATATGTACCTCAATGTATATTTACCAATGGCTTTATCTGTATGAACTTATTTTTTTTGCAAAGCCAATTTGTGTGTGATGATATCAGCGTCTAGGTCTTCTTTTTCTGCTGGTGTTGGCACGGGAGATTTTTTTTCCAAGGTGGGAAGTTTTTTTTGCTTTACATCTTGGATGGAAGGAATAAGCGGAGGCAAAGCGTTTTTGTTTACCTCTTGTAATTTGTATTTGCTGTCTTGGAAAGCTTGTATAATGCCAGCGGGCAGTATTTTTTCGGGCGCATAGCGCACCACAACGGAGCGGCGTAATGTATTTACCTCAGCAGAGACAATGCCATCTATGACCATGAGCGCTGCGTGAATCTTTCCTTGGCAGGAAGAGCAATGCGCTTTGTGTAAAAGAAAAGCTTGCTCTTGCAGGCCATTGTCTTGGGCGGCATTCGATGTGTCTGCTGTGTCTGTTGCCCATAAGGGGCTGGCTGTGTAACCAGCCCCTTGCATGGTTTTTTCTATATCAGTTGCAGTTGTAAGCTTTGTATTAAGTGTTACATGCATTTTTTTGTGAAGCACGTTAACTATCACTTCCTCTACACCTTCTAGTGCAGAAAGAAGTTTTATAATCTTGCCCTCACAAGATGCGCAGTGGACATTGCCTATGGTAAAGGATTGTTTTTGCATAAGTACCTCAATGTATATTTACCAATGGCTTTGTCTGTATGTGCTTATTTTTTTTGCAAAGCCAATTTGTGTATGATGATATCTGCTACTTTTTTGGTGTAGCTTGCACTGTCTAGGCCTTCTTTTTCCTTGGCATCAAGTAAAAGTTCAGGGCTATTTTGCAGTTCCTTATGGGCTTTTACACCGTATTCTACAGGGAAACTGTCTGTAAAGTACATATCCTGAAAGCCGGAGAATTTAATGCTGTGAGCTGTGGCATCAAGTACCGCTTTTTGCCCTTCTTGCACAAGGCCAAGCTCTTTGGCACGGCGCAAGCCAGCAAGACATTCTCCGCCTTGTGTACAGGCAATATGTCCGTGCTTATTACCTATGAGCATGGCATCCATAATTTGTTGTTCGGTCACTTGTACAACGTGGAAGGCATCCATGCCGGCGGCCTTAGTATAGGCATCAACAAGCTTTTGTACACGGGGGAAAGAAACAGGGTTGCCAATCATGGCCGCTTGAGCCACAGAGGCTTGCACTTGTACTGGTTCCCATACACGGCTTTGCGCATCGGCTGCGTAGTAGCGGTAAACAGGGTCAGCATGGTGCGATTGCACGCCTATGATGCGTGGAAGGGCTTCAATAATGCCAAGGCGGTGCATCTTTAAGAAACCAGACATGATGGCGGTAATATTGCCAGCATTGCCAATGGGCACAAAGAGGTTGAGGTTTTTTACATCCCAATTATACCATTGAGCCACTTCATAGGCATAGGATTCTTGCCCAAGGATGCGCCAACTATTTTTAGAGTTGAGTAGAGCCACGCGGCAAGTTTCTGCAAGCTCTTCCACCACTTTCATGCAGTCGTCAAATACACCGGGTACTTCAAGTACGATGGCGCCACTGCCAAGGGGTTGAGAAAGTTGCTGCGGTGTTACTTTACCGTGAGGCAAAAGCACTACAGATTTAATGGGCCCGCCCACATAGGCTGCATACTGAGCTGCAGCGGCTGAGGTATCGCCAGTGGAAGCGCATACAGTGAGCACCTCTTCCCAAGCATTTTTACGTACAAGAGCTTGTAAATAGCTGAAAGCACAGGCCATGCCTCTGTCTTTAAAGGAAGCGCTAGGGTTTTGGCCATCATTCTTATAGGCAAAATCAAAGCCCATATGCTCTTTAAGAGCAGGGGAAGCATCCACAATGGGGGTGTGTCCTTCACCAAGGTAGACAATATCTTCAGCATCCATAACAGGAGCCATGAGCTCGTAATAGCGGAAAATACCGCGCAAGGCTGTGGTACGGCTAGCGGCTCTTGCGTCAAAGAGTTCACGCCAAGCTTGGCCATCGCGCTCTTTTAAGCTGTCAAAGTTGGTATCTTCCAAGAGGAACACACCGCCGCATTGAGGACAGGTGTAAAGAAGTTCTTCACTGCCGTAGCGGGCTTCACAGCTTAAACATACGTATTCAAGGTTCCCTCTATAACTTGGGAAGTTTTGCATTTCTTACTCCTGATCTGCACAAGAATTCCACGGTTTTTCGATGCCGCAGATAAGACGTTGAATGTTAGCTCTGTGTGTCCAGATAACAAGGGCCATAATACCTAAAGATAAAGGAATGGCGCTACAGTATCCGCCAATAAGCAGGAACACAGGCATGGTAATAACTAAGGCTAAAGAACCTAAAGAAACAAAACCGCTGAACTTGATGCAAGCAAGGCATACAAGTACGGCGAAAATAAGGGGCCAAAAAGCAATGCCCATGAAAACACCAATGCTGGTGGCTACAGCTTTACCGCCCTTAAAGTCAAGGAAGGGGGAAAACACATGCCCAAGCACGGCAGCAAGACCCACAAGGCTTATGTATACCATGCCATCGCCAAAAGCGTAGCCCACGGTAACAGCAATACAGCCTTTCAGGATATCGCAAATAAGGGTTCTTACGCCCCATTGTTTGCCACAAAGGCGTGCCACGTTGGTGGAGCCCACATTACCGGAACCGGATAAGCGCGGATCTATATTGCAATATTTTTGCGCAATAATAAGTCCACAGGGGATAGCTCCAATGAGAAAACTAAGTACAATCCAAATTACTTGCATCATTCACCTCACATTTCTGTAACTTCTAAAAGGGAAATTTCGTTATACAAGGGGTTTACCTTGCCAATACGTACTTGCACCTCCTGCCCAGGGCAGGCGCGTTCTCCAAAAAGGTGTCTGCGCCCGCGCACAATAAGCTGCTCACGAGGTAAAGACACAGTGGCGAAGTTGTCATTTTCTTCGGTAATGACAGCATCCCACCACTTTTTATCCCCTTCTTGGCGCATGTATTGCAATCGCCAATACCGCGGACGAAAGCGCTGTACTTGTCCTACAGCGTCCATGCGCATATGCAGAAGAGGGAGTATTTTTTCCATATGTTCTTTGCTAAAGCGAGCCTCGCCTTGCAAAAGGAAATGAAGTATTTGGGCCTCATTGATAAGGTCTGGATAGCGCCTTAGTGGTGATGTAATGGGGGCATAGGCGCTTACGCCAAGGCCTGCATGGGGGCGCGGGGTAAGCTCTAGCTGTGAAGGCACTAAGGAGCGTATGATGCGTGCCATGTGATGGGGCTGGGTCCATATACCTGCATATTCTTTAGGAATGGCTACATCTTGGGTGCGAAATAAAAGGGGTATTTCGCGTTCCTTGGCCCATAAAGCCATGGCAGTGCTTACAAGTACCATCATTTCAGAAACTAAAAGCTGAGCGCGCGGGGTCACAGGAAGTTCTTCCACTTGTACTGTGGTGGCGTTGCCTGTACCTTCTAGTACTATTTTATTATCCGGCCTATCCATAACCACAGCACCTGTAGCAATACGTGCTTTTTGGCGCAGGGCAGAAAGCTCATCGCCCAAGGTAATTTGTTCTTTATGCTTATAGGCGGCGTTGGTGTCGCTTTGGGCATGCCCCTCTAAGACGGCTTCGCAATCTTCATAGGTGAGATTTGCGGCCAAGTTAACCCATTGCACCGAAGGTTCACAAAGCAAAATATTACCTTCGCTATCCACATCGCAGCGCACGCATAAGGAAGGGCGAATTTGTCCGGCACGTAAGGATAACATATCTGTGCCCAATACTTCCGGCAGCATATGGTAGGTAGCTTCCGGTAAATATAAAGACGTGGCGCGCCGTAACACGGCTTTATCAAGGGGTGATTCAAAGGGCCAAAGCAAAGCAGGGCAGGCCAAGGCCAAATGCAAAGAATAAATACCGTCGGCACTTTTTGTTACATAAAACGCGTCATCAATATCCTTGGTGGTGATGCCATCTATACTGATGAAGGGCAAAGGCTCGGTGACTTTACCGGCGTTTACGGCTTCTAAAATGGGGAGGACTTGCTCTTGAAATTCTTCTGCCCATTCATCGCCGGGGGTGTAGTCTGCTCTGTCTAGCCAAAAATTGTGATGCGCCGGCACAAGTTCCCAAGCCATGGCAAGGTGTAAGGCCAAATGCTGCACGTCGGGTAAGCCCTTCACAAGGCTGCGCCATACGGCTTCAAATTCGCTGCTTTCTGGGTCTGCAATGCGAGAGCGTAAAATTTCCTCAAGGTGCGATGCCACTTGGGGGTTGGGCCAATCTTCAGAGTCTTGGAGAGGGAGGGTGCGTTTTTTGTTCCACACGTCCCATAAAATACGAAAGAAATTCATGCCGCCAGCAATGAGGTTTTCCTTTTCGCGAATCAATCTTTGCTCTTCAAGGCGTGCTTCTACGATGGAAGAAGGATAAATTTCAAAATGAGGATTTTGAAACTTAAAGTGACTTTTGCATTGTAAAAGAGCGTGACCATAAGCAGCAATGGTATCCACGGAAGGGTCTTGTTCAAAAAGTTCTGCAAACCAAGGGGCAGGGGCTTTTTCTACTTCGCCTTGTGACATGTCCCAAACATCTAAAATGGTGATGTTTTGTGCAAGGTCTTTACGCTTTTGACGATGCTCTTCAAGATGCTGAATATTTTTGTCTTTACTGGATATATCGCTAAGCACCGGGCCGGACCAAGGCAAAAGGCGGTTAACACTAAGGCGCGATTCACGTCTATTGGGAAGGAGAAGGCGTAATTTACCCCCTTGCTCTTCAGTGACAAGCGCTATTTGCGGAGCATTGGCCTCCATATATTCTACAATGCAGCCTGGGCCGGGATAGGTAACTATGGGCACGTTGTACAACCTTTAAGTAATGAGCATATGCATGGTGTAGTGAAATGCAAAAGTGTCAATTCCATATGCCTCGCCATGTATATACCGAAAGATACCTTTTAGGCAATACCAAGGAGGGCCTTCCAGCCTTGCAAACCCACATTTAACGTGAAAAATTCTGTTTGCCATGGCCCATGTATTCCTTTTTCATAGTTAAGAAGGGTTTGGTGCAGCTCATGGGCATTTTTTACATAGGTGAGGTTTTTAAAACCATGTAAAGGGCAAAGGCTAAAGTCATCTTCTGCTGCTTGTACGCAAAAAGGTATGCCCCTGTGGGCGGCCTCAAGGCTTATGGTGGTGGAATTGCCAAACCAGAGGTAGCAGGCTTGCTGTGCTGCAAACCATGCCTGCATTGTCCCCCATAGGGCAGCCACGGGTTTTGTGTGAATGCGTATGTTGTACTGGTGCAGATTATATTTTTGTAAGTAGGTTTGTACACAGGTGTGTGGGTGCGCCTTTATGTGTATGTCCACGTTGAGCTGCTCTTGGTAATGTGTGCTGTGTAGCCACGCGGCAAGGGTGCGTAATTGTGCTTCCACTTCATCGGTAAAGTAAGATGTCATAAGAAAAAGATGCTTAAGCTTAGGCTGCGTGGCTGCTGTGTAGGGCGCAAGTTTTGTGAGGTTAGCTAAATAGAGATAGCGCACAGCTTCCACCACACGCATGCGCTCTTGAGGAATGTAATCTTGTAAAAGTTTAGCGGCATGGGGGCCGTTGAGGCAATATATATCCGCCAGCATGGCATGGGCGGCGCTGGTGGGGGGGAGAGTAAAAAGGCGGGGGTGATCAAAGTAACGAAAGTCGGTTTCTCGCACGCTACTGTGTTGCATGGCGAATACAGGGCTTTGGGGCAGTGCTTTGTGCATGGCATGGGTAAACATACGTTCCCATGGGCAGTTCTCCCATGTAAAAAGAGACCAGTGGTGCGGTATTTTTTGCTGGGTAAGGTTTTGGGCGTAGGCCATGAAGGCGCGTCTTTGTAAGCAGCGCTCAAGGCAGCGCCACCCTTGAAAACCAGCTCGCCAATGCTTTTGCATATACGGCCATAAGGGCATGGAACCTTGAGCAGTGGCGTGTGAGGGCCATAAGAAGAGTTGTTCTATCTCTTTTTCTCGGCGGCGTGAACGCCACGCAAGGCGTAGATAGCGTATAAGCGCTGCCCCCATATCTCTAAAGCGTAAAAATTCCTCCACATGGTGGAAGCTGTGAAGTTCCTGCTTTGTTTGCGCTGTATAATGTAAGTGCTGTTGCAATTGTATGCTTTGCTTAAGAGGGAGTTGGGCAGAGTTTACACGGATGAAAAGCCAATGAATATGCACATTTTTTTTTGTTAGGGCTTGATGCAAAAGGTCGTGTAAATGTTCAAAATAGGCGGAGCGAAAGATGCCTTGCTTTGCTTGCGCCATATCCATATGCGGAAAGTACGTGGCTATGCTCACATGCCCTTGTGCTTGGGGAGAGAGTTTGGAATTTTTATGACCAAAGAATGATAATAATTTACGTAAAGCATAGAGCCAATGCGCAAAGCGTAGTAAGGCTTGACAGGGATGGGGTAAGGCGAAAAAAAGCTTACGCCATGTCGTGTGCCATGCAGTGTGCCATGAAATGTAACGTGACGCACGTTGGAGAGTTTGGAATACCTTTGAGAGTGTGGGCCAATGGTCTTTTTTTCGTACATACCAAGGTTTTTTAGCAGTAAGCGCCGTAAAGGTGCGTCCTGTGTTTTTACAAAAGGTAGTAAGGGTAAGACGTAATTGAGGGTCATGCGCATGCAAAATTATATGTGTACAATGGGGGGCATATGCGTGCAATAAGCGCTCAATGGCATAGGTTTTACAGGCGTCAAATAAGCCCGGTAACATTTTAGGATGCTTTTCATAGAGTAGGGATATATACCAGAAGGAAAGAGCATCGCCGGCTTCTAATTCGCTTTGCAGTGTTTGCCCATGAGGAGAAAGGGGGGTATTGCCTAAGGTATGCAGGCATTGCGTGAGCTGTTTTTGTAGTTCTTGCCCATGTGCATGACACCATGCAGGGATGCTATGGGTGTGGTGATGCAGAAAAGGGATGTTGTCTGCAGTGTCCCACCATAGTATGTGATGCTCCCCGCTCTTATGCGTAGAAAAAAAGGACGACAGCGTAGAGGAATTTTCCTGCGCTGTCGTCTGACATGCTATATGCACAGTGCACATATGAAAGCTATTTAAAGGGTAAAAGCTTTGCTGATGGCCGGCCCGAATGGGGCGCTGAGCACGCCTTTTTCTGTAATAATACCGGTAATAAGTTCGGCAGGGGTCACATCAAAGGCAAAATTAAAGACAGGCACATGGTGAGGGACAATTTGTGTATCACCTACGTGGGTGACCTCTCTGTCTGGGCGCTCTTCAATGGGAATTTCATCGCCTGTGGCAGTGTTCCTATCAATGGTGGAAAGCGGCGCTGCCACATAGAAGGGTATGTTAAAGGCCTTAGCCAGCAATGCCACGCCATAGGTACCTATTTTATTGGCGGCGTCTCCATTGGCAGCAATGCGATCTGCCCCCACCACCACGCAATCCACAAGGCCTTTTTGCATAAGCAGGGCGCAAGCATTGTCACAAGCTACGCTCACTTCAATACCGTCTTTGGCGAGCTCGTAAGCCGTTAAGCGAGCCCCTTGCAAAAAGGGACGTGTTTCATTGGCAATAACTTTTACTTTTTTGCCGGCATCACGTGCACCGCGTATGACACCAAGGGCAGTGCCGTAGCCTGCAGTGGCTAATGCACCTGCATTGCAATGGGTCATAATGGTGGCGCCGTCTTCAATACACGTGGCACCGTGCTTGCCTATGGCTTCACAGCAGGCAATATCTTCGGCGTGCAGGAGCTTGGCTTGCGCTAGCCAAAGGGCGGCCAATTCTTCGGCAGAAAAAGACGGGTTCCAGAGCTCTTTCATGCGCTCCACGGCCCAAGCCAGATTGACTGCCGTGGGGCGAGCTTCCGCAAGCTGTATAAGCAAGTTGCGCAGTGTTTCTTGCCATGTGTTTGGGGTTAAGCTGCGTGCTTCTTGTAATGCTAATACGCAACCATAGGCTGCAGTAACGCCAATGGCAGGCGCCCCGCGCACCACCATAACTTGCAAAGCTTCAATGGTGCTTTGTGTGTTGGTGCAAGCAAAATAGTCTTCACGCGTGGGTAAGTAGCGTTGGTCCAAAAGGTGTAAAACTAAGTCTGTATCGTCAAACCTAATATGATATTGCATGGCAAGTCCTTAATCTTTTAGCCTGAAGAGGTAACTTTACGCACCAAAAGTTCATCGCCGCGGTAAATGCGTACATCGGGCGTAAGTAATTGGCCTTTGCGCGCCACAAGAGCCGTTTCTTCACGCAAACCCAGCTTTTCTAAAAGCTGACGGGCGGTTTTGGGGCGCTCTATTTCAAAGGTTTTTTCCTCGGGCTGTAAAAGCACGGTAACCATAGGTATTTGATATTTTTCTTCGGTGTTTTCTGACATATATTTCTGGGGGTTAAAGGTTTGTGAGTTGTTTGATAGCGCTGTGCGCTGTAGGGGGTATTTTAGACAATTGTCGTATAAAAGCAATGACTTTTTATGTCAGCTTTTTTCCAATTATTTAGCCTTGTCATACAAACAGGCATGTGCTACAAGTGCCCATTATGTTTGATGCTGATACTGCACTTTTATTTAAGCGTTTTGCCGTTGCGGCCATTCCTGCACTTTTAGGTATTATTCTCCACGAAGTAGCGCATGGCTATGTGGCCTTTAAACGCGGCGACCCCACGGCACGCCTTATGGGTAGGCTTACCTTAAATCCTTTACCGCATATTGACCCCATGGGCTTGCTCGTTTTTGTGATGACAAGCTTGTCTGGAGCTTTTGTTTTTGGTTGGGCAAAGCCGGTACCGGTGGATCCAAGGTATTTTAAAAATCCGCAAAAGGACATGATGCTTGTGTCTTTAGCTGGGCCTTTAACCAATTTAAGCCTTGCTTTTATTTTTGCCTTGGCGCTACGTGCGCTCATAGAGTTTTTTCCTTTTGCTGCATGGCAAGACAATGCCACGTATATTTTCTTTATACTCATGCTACAAACGGGTATTGTTATTAATGCCGGTCTTTGTTGGCTGAATTTACTGCCTATACCGCCGCTGGATGGCAGTAAGGTTGTGGCTTACTTTTTGCCCTCAAACCTTGCTTGGCAGTATATGAGTGCCGGAAAGTATGGTTTTATTATACTTATTTTGCTACTTGCCACAGGAGCTTTAGGCTTTGTACTTGGCCCCTTGGTTTCTGCCACCAATGATATTATGCTTACAACCTTTGGGTTGAAATAATTACTACGGAGAAAATATGACAACGCCTCGTTTACGTACTGTTTCTGGCATGCGCCCCACAGGCCCTTTACACCTTGGCCATTACTTTGGTGTATTAAAAAATTGGGTTGAGCTTCAAGAAGAAACCCAAGCTTTCTTTTTTGTGGCTGATTGGCATGCTCTTACCAGTGAATTTGCTGACCCTTCTGCCATTAAAGAAAACTCTTTTGAAATGGTAAAAGACTGGCTAGCTTCTGGTATTGAAGCAGATAAATGTGTTGTCTTTAACCAGTCTGCCGTAAAAGCACATGCTGAGCTTTCTTTACTTTTATCCATGATTACGCCTGTTTCTTGGCTTGAGCGCTGTCCTACCTATAAGGAGCAACAGCAACAAATTACACATAAAGATTTAAGTAATGCCGGCTTTTTAAACTACCCTGTACTTATGAGCGCGGATATTCTTATGTATTTGCCAAAATTTGTACCCGTGGGGCAAGATCAATTGCCACACCTTGAAATGACAAGAGAAATTGGCCGTCGTTTTAACCATTTGTACGGTGACCTTTTTATTGATGTGGAAGCAAGACTTACCCCTGCTGCCAAATGTCCCGGTCTTGATGGGCGTAAGATGTCTAAAAGTTACAATAACGGTATCTTTTTACGTGATAAAATGGAAGATGTCTTACCTAAGGTTAAGGGCATGTTTACAGACCCAGCACGCCTTCGCAAAAGCGATCCGGGTAACCCAGATGTATGTAACCTTTTCCCCTACCATGAACTTTTGGGCAGTAAAGAGCAGCAGGCAGAAATATGCGAAGGCTGTAAAAATGCTAGCCTTGGCTGTGTAGACTGTAAGAAGTTTTTTATTGAAAACTTACGCAGCTTTTTGGAGCCTTTACAGTCTCGCCGTGTTTTCCTTGATAACAACCCTGACCTTGTGCATGAAGTTATTGAAAATGGTAACGAAAAAGCCCGTAATGCAGCTGAAGAAACCATGGTCATGGTACGTGAAAAAATGGGTATGTAAGTTGTAGGTTTTACTATTTTGAAATACTTATGTATTGATTACGGCCTTGTGCGTACAGGCATAGCCGTGACAGACGGGGGAGGGCATATGGCCTTCCCCCGTTGTACTATTCACAGCCCGCCTCAAAGCCCCAAAGCTGATTTTTTTGCTAAACTCCTTGCTTGTATTGAAGAAGAACAACCCGCAGCTCTTGTGGTGGGGCTTCCCTTGCTTGAAGACGGCGGCGAAAGCTTAACCACAAGGCAGGTGCGAAATTTTGTTGCGCGCTTGCAAAGGCGTACTTCACTGCCTATATATCTTATGCCGGAATTTCTTTCTTCTGAGGAAGCCAGCAGTGATTTGTGGGAAAGTAATTTACGTGGGAAGAAGCATAAAGCTGTTTTAGATCAGCAAGCAGCTGTGCGAATTTTGCAATCATTTTTATCTGATACGGAAGAAAAAAAGGAGCAGCGACGCGTATGAAAATATTCTTACGAATTTTAGCTTTTCTCCTCTTGGTGGGATGTGCGGGCCTTGGTTACGTGTACTGGCAAGGTAAAGTTTTTCTTGAAACGCCCATGGAAAGTGAAGGGCGCGAGATTATGTTTGATGTGGTGCCTGGGGCTACCTTTCAAGGTGTGGCAAAGGGCTTACAAGACAAAGGCCTTATTAGCGATAGTTTAAAATTTCGTATTCTTGCACGTTACAAGCAGGTGGATAATAAATTACAGGCCGGACGCTTTAAGCTAAATACAGCCATGTTGCCTGATGCCATTTTGCAAGAGCTTGTATTTGGTAAGGCTATTTTGCACCGCATTACCTTGCGCGAGGGGCTTACATGGTGGCAGGTGGGAGCTTTGCTTGAAAAAAATGGCTTCGTAAAATTTGAGGATTTTAAGGAAGTTATTTTTGACCCTGAATTTTTGCGTCATTACGGCATTCCCTTTAAAAATGCCGAAGGCTTTCTTATGCCTGATACCTATTTGCTTAAAAAGGACGATGTGCCCACCAAGGCCACGGCAAGAGCCATAGCCGGACGCCTTGTGGATACTTTTTGGAGTAAAATGGCTCCTTATTGGCCGCAAAAAACTAAGCCTAAAGCAGATAAACTACGCGAGCTTGTGATTCTTGCCTCCATTGTGGAAAAAGAAACTGGCATAGGGGCAGAGCGCGCGCGCGTGGCAGGTGTGTACAGAAATAGGCTTGATATTAATATGCTTTTACAAGCAGACCCCACCATTATCTATGGGCTTGGGCCGGAATTTAACGGCAACCTGCGGCGCAAGCATTTGGACGATGCCACAAATACATATAATACCTATAAGCATGGTGGTTTAACACCAGGGCCCATATGCTCGCCCGGCGTTGCAGCCATGCGTGCGGCCATTACTCCGGAAAAGCACGGCTATTTTTATTTTGTGGCGGTTACTGATGGCGGAGAACACGCTTTTTCTAAGACCCTTGCCGAGCATAATAGGGCCGTGCGGCAATATTTGCGTAATCGTAAAAAGCAATAGTTTGCTATTTAAAGAAGATATACTATGAGGTATCTTCTCAGATTGCTGACAAAGTCTACTGGGGAAAAACCTTTTTTGAAAAAAAGG
>CAYJNG010000015.1:7526-27176 GCA_964371505.1 uncultured Desulfovibrionaceae bacterium | reverse complement strand
GTTCACCTTTCTGGACCACCGTGCGTATGGCAGCTGATAAAGAAAGCAAAAAAATTAAAGCCCTTCATGTGGACTGGATTGTGGACCACGGCCCCTACTCCGAGTTTGGTGACCTGCTCACCCTTCGCGGCGCCCAGTTCTGCGGTGCAGGCTATGGCATTCCTAACATGAGCGGTAAAGGCTTAACCGTTGCTACCAACCATGCTTGGGGCGCAGCTTTCCGCGGTTACGGCGGCCCTGAAATTGAATTTGCCTCTGAATCCCTCATGGATGAATTGGCACAAAAGATGGGTGTAGATCCTTTAGAATTGCGCGCCATCAACCACTACAGAGCTGGCGATACCACCCCAACACAGCAAACACCAGAAGTTCTAAGCTTTGCCGAAATGTTTGATCTTATGAAGCCCAAATATGAAGAAGCTAAAGCACGCGTTGCTGCCAACTCCACCGCCGAAGTAAAACGCGGTGTAGGCGTAGCCCTTGGTGTTTACGGTTCTGGCCTTGACGGTCCAGACAATGCCGAAGCTTGGGTTCAACTTGATGAAGACGGCGGCATTACCGTAGGTAGCTGCTGGGAAGATCACGGTCAAGGCGCTGATGCCGGCGTTCTTGGCACAGCCCATGAAAGCCTTCGTCCTCTCAATATCCCCATGGATAAGATTCGCCTTGTTATGAACGACACCAGCAAAGCCCCTAACTCCGGCCCAGCAGGTGGTTCTCGCTCTCAAGTTATGGTAGGCCAAGCCATTCGTGTAGCTTGTGAGTTACTCATGGCCGCCATGAAAAAAGCAGACGGCTCCATGCATGACTATGCAAGCATGCAAGCTGCTGGCCTTGATACACGCTACCTTGGCGTGTGGACAGCTAAAGCCACCGAGTGCGACGTATTAGGTAAGGGTAACCCCTTCTCCTGCTACATGTACGGTCTCTTCTTAGCTGAAGTAGCTGTAGAAATGGCCACAGGCAAAACCACAGTAGAAAAAATGGTTATGGTTGCTGACATCGGTTCCATCAACAACCGCGTTATCACCGACGGCCAAATCTACGGTGGCCTTGTACAAGGTATAGGCCTTGCCCTCACCGAAGACTACGAAGACCTTAAAAAGCACAGCACCATGGCTGGCGCAGGTATCCCCACCATTAAGGATGCCCCAGACAATATCGAAGTGCTCTATGTGGAAACACCACGCCCCGAAGGCCCTCACGGCGCCTCTGGTGTGGGTGAAATTCCGCTTTGTGGTCCTCAC
Organism: uncultured Desulfovibrionaceae bacterium; assembly: GCA_964371505.1. GTDB lineage: Bacteria > Desulfobacterota > Desulfovibrionia > Desulfovibrionales > Desulfovibrionaceae > CAYJAD01. The sequence continues at coordinate 25,929 of CAYJNG010000015.1, read as the reverse complement.
CCTGCCATCATCAACGCCATTGCCAATGCTTGCGGCGCACGCGTGCGTCACTTGCCTGCTCGTCCTGAAAAGGTTCTGGCAGCTATGCCCAAATAAGGGCTGGTAAAGCTATAATTATGGGGAAGAAGTTCTGCCAAAGGGCTGCTTCTTCCCCTTTTTATTCCTTTAAGAGACACATTTTCTAACTATATTTCTCAGAAAAATAGTATCTCTTGCATCATGCATAGCGCCTATATATATAAGTACGGCATATATTCGTGGCAATAAACGCAGCATCAGCACACCATGTTTAAAAGGGCTAAAAAGTCTTTCTTAAGCGTATTCTTTTTTTGGAGTCATACTTCATGGATCAAAGTACCTTACACCGCATAGAAGCTCATTGCACACAAGAGGCCATGCCACGTTGCCAAGCGCAATGCCCATTACACTTAGATGTACGCGCCTTTATGGCCTCCATGAAAAATGGAAATACAAAAGAAGCACGTAAAATACTAGAAAAGCACCTCCCCATACCACAAATATTAACGCGTATTTGCGATCATCCTTGCGAAGAGCATTGCTTGCGCCGTGACCTTGGGGGCACATTAGCCATACAAAGCCTCGAAGAGCTGTGTATAAACCACAGCACAAAGCAGCTCAAAACATTTCCGCGCCCTGCCAAAGCACAAAAAATCGCTCTTTTTGGCAATGGTCTTGCAGCGTTTACCGTGGCTTACGAACTTGCAAAAAAAAGCTTTCCTGTGACGATTTTTTACGAAAACTCCACTGAAAATACCACCCTTGCTTCTTTTATTAAGGCTCATTTCTCCAAGCTTCCCCTTGAAGCCATAGAAGCAGAAATAGATGCTTTGGAAAAACTGCATATGACCATGCAGGCCGCGCCTTTAACCTTAGATTTTTTCACCAGCGTACAACAAGACTTTACAGCCCATTTTGTTGATGCTCACGCCGCCCCAGAATTATTTGCAGCCTTGCAGTGTAAACCAGACCCGCTGACCATGTATGCACATAATGATAATTTTACGCACCTTTGCGCAGGCGGCATGCTTGAGTCTACGCCCACAGGGGCCACCTTTGCCTCGCCTGCCCATCAGTGCAAACAAGGCCGCAGGGCTGCTCTTTCACTAGAACGCCTTGCTACCGGCGTTTCTTTGCACGCTGGGCGCGAAGAAAGCCTTGGCGTTAATAAGCTTTATACGCCACTACAAGGTTTACAACCCAAAGCCGCCCTCTTTCCGCAACAAGGCGAAAGTTATACTTTAGAGGAAGGCCAAGCCGAGGCCGCGCGATGTATTCAATGTCAATGTATGCAATGCGTAAAAGAGTGTGTCTATTTACAAAAATACGGCTCCTTCCCCCGTGCGTATACAAGACAAATTTATAACAATACCGCCATCGTTATGGGAGATCATAAGGCCAATAGTCTTATTAATGGCTGTATGCTTTGCGACCAATGTACGGAAATCTGCCCTGAACGTTTTTCCATGGCTGAAGTTTGCCTAGATGCGCGACAAGATATGGTAGAAAAAAATTATATGCCTCCTTCTGCCTATGAATTTGCTGTGGAAGACATGCTTTCCGCTTCGCAAAGCCCTTGTGCCCTTTTGTTAAAAGACCCCACTTTTGCAGAAAATCCAAGCCACGCCTTTTTCCCCGGTTGTCAATTGGCTGCGGCCCGTAGTGAACAAGTAATGGCCTTATATGATCTTTTACGCAAAGAAAATGCTCACCCGCACATACAAGGCCTAGGGCTCATGCTGCACTGCTGTGGCATTCCCGCGCATTGGGCAGGGCAAAAAGCATTAGCTGAGCAAAGCTTACAAGAATTGGAAAGACAATGGGAAAGCCTTGGTAAGCCTACACTTATTATGGCTTGTGCCTCTTGTATGAAGATGTTTTCCATACATATACCACATATTCCCACCGTTTCTTTATGGGAAATTTTGGTACCCATTATGGCAGATCAGCAGGAAAGTCAGCCCCAAAATAAAGAACTGTTAGCCTGTTCCTTGCATCATCCCTGCGCAGCACGAACAAATACAACGTGGCAAGAAGCCATAAAGCAACTATTAGAGCCATACGCAAAAATAACACCACACAAACATCAAAGCAGCACCACGCCTTGTTGCGGCTTTGGAGGCAATGTATGGTGTTCGCAGCCAGACCTTGCCCACACGGCAACAACCGCTTTAGCAGAAGTTTTGTACGAGGAAACGCAGCAAGACGTGAGCCTTGTCTCTTGCGTCATGTGTCAGGACCGCCTGCTCAAAACAGGGAAGAACTGCTTACACATCTTAGACATGCTCCCTTCCATGCCCAGTTCCTTGGCACAAGCCAAGCCCATGGGCATATCTGCGCGCCGTATGCAAAGGGCCTTACTTGTACAAAAATTGTTACAGCAGCACGGAGAAAATGCTTGCCTCCCTCTCTACCCTATAGAAGGGCAAGCCCAAATAAACACGCAAAAAAACAGCACAGACCATACGTTTTTACACATTTCCCCCGAGCTCTTGCAAGAGCTTGAGCGCAAACACATCCTGCATCAAGATGTGGCCCTTGCCGTGCGCATGGTAGAAGAACACCAAGAACGCTTTTTAGAAAAGGAAAGTGGGCATTTTATCGGAGCATGGCGCCCACGCAACGTAACATTTTGGGTGCGCTACTCTCAAGATGCACAAAAACAGTATCACTTACATGACGCGTGGTGTCATCGTATGCATGTGCCCAATTCCGTACCCGGTGCTATTTTTGAAAGCACTTCTAAAACAAAGCTATAAAAGGAAATATATATGAGTTCGCTCCTCCCAAGCTATACCCCAGATACCGGTACATGGCTGTGCGCGCGGTGTTGCTGCCCTTTAGAGCAGCAAAAAATGCAAGTTTTGTATTTAGAAAATGCCTTTGAAGTATCATTACCCGCCTGCCCACAGTGTGGCCTTACCCTTGCGCCAAAATCTTTGGCTGAAGGAAAAATGCTTGAAGTTGAAAGGCTTTTGGAAGATAAATAATGGCCTTTCACGATTTACGCCCCGGTGGTATAGCTCTTACAAAACACGCTTTGCAGTTTTGCTCTTTTAAAGCTCAAGCTGTACTTATAGATGTGGGCTGCGGCAATGGGCAAACAAGATCCTACTTACGCCATAAAGGATTAAACACATACGGTATTGATATACATAAAGATATTACAAGCAAAGATATACAAGCTCATGCTATGGCCCTTCCTTTGCGCTCCCAAAGTGTCGATGGCATTTTAGCGGAATGTGTTCTTTCGCTCATGCCGCATAAAGTAAAAGCCCTCAAAGAATGGGCGCGCGTCTGCCAAGATAATGCTTATTTAATACTGCATGATGTGTATACAAAAAGAACGCCATGCACACAGGAGGAAAAGGAGCAGACACTGCACCCAACCACTTTGTGTACAAACTTAGAAAACAGCGGCTGGCAACTTGTGCACAGTGAAGATTGCTCGCAACATATAAAAGCATATGCGGCGCAAATGCTTTGGCATGGCAAAGCAGAGAGTACATGCCCTCTTTTTTACTTACCCCAATTGGGCTACGCTTTATGGATTGCCCAAAAAAAACCTTGTTCATACGAGAATATACATGCATCCACTCCTTCTAGAAATTCTACCCAATATTCATAAAGGCTACTGTTGCAGTCAACTTCTTATGCAAATTTTTTTACAAAGTGCAGGAGAAGATTGCCAAGAACAAGTCCAGCTTATACGAGCCATGCAAGGTTTGTGTGTGGGCATGGGCGGACAAGAAGGCCCCTGCGCCCTGCTGAGCAGCGGTGCGTGTATTTTAAGTTTATTGGCAGGGCGCGGACGAGATTCAGAAAATGCGCACCCCGCAATTTTTGCCATGGTGCAAGAATATCAAGAATGGTTTTACTCGCATACACAAAGTAAGGGTATGTGCCATGAGCTCTTGGCAAAATTTAATGCAAGTAAACAAGAAAATACCCACAAACTTGGGGGTGGACATAGCTCTTGTGGTATATTATTAGCTGATTGTTGGGAAGAAATTTGTACCATTGCAGAAAGTTATGAACTTTCTTTGGAGCTTAGGCCTTAGGACTATAAATGAAAATTTTGCAAAAAACGCAAAGCTTATGCCCCATTTGCTTTCGTAGCCTTAAAGCGTATTACGCTCAAAGAAAAGACGGTGTTTTTTTTGAAAAAAGTTGTCCGGAGCACGGAGACTTTTCTATACCTGCATGGTTGCACGCCCCCAACACACCCACCTTTGAACAATGGTGCTCCGCAGAATCTTTTACACGCACCATCTCATGCAATACTTTACCTTCTGCCGCCACTGCCTATACAAGCACAAGTAAAGGCTGCCCGCACGATTGCGGTATTTGTTCTGACCATATACGCCAAAGCTGCTGTGTGCTTTTTGAAATTACACAACGTTGCAATATGCAATGCCCCATTTGTTACGCATCTGCCACCATGTCCACTACAGAACAAGATGTAAGTTTATGTGAAATAAAATCACGATTACAAGAACTTATGCAAAAGGCTGGCCCTGTAAATATACAGCTCTCCGGCGGTGAGCCCACCATGCGTGACGATCTTGAAAGCATTATTACCCTCACTCATGACGAAGGTTTTCCCTTTGTGCAGCTAAACACCAATGGCCTACGGCTCGGGCAAGACCCTTCCTATGCTGCAAAGCTGAAAAAAGCAGGACTTAATCTTGTGTATTTACAGTGGGATAGCATGGAAGATGCAGCGTATACCAAGCTACGCGGCGGCGCTTACACAGCCATAAAAGAAAAAGCTTTACAACATTGCATAGAGGCAGAGCTCCCTGTACTGCTCGTGGTGACTCTTGTGCGAAATGTTAATGACACGCACCTTGGTACTATTTTAATGAAAGCCCTTACCAGTGGCCCTGCTGTGCGCGGTATACATGTACAACCTGTGGCTTCCTTTGGGCGTTACCCTTGGGAGCATACAGCTGCACCGCGCCTTACCATTCCAGAAGTCTTACACGCTTTGGAAACGCAAAGCCAAGGCATGCTTAAAGCTACACATTTTCATCCGCCAAATTCAGAGCATCCCCTTTGCTCCTTTAGCGCTGTGTATCAAAGGCATGAACACTGTGCAGATACTACAACCTTACAACCTGTTCATGAACAAAATACTTGTTGTGCAAGCACGAGTAATACCATACAAAAATTACCAACAAATATCTCCCCTGCTGTTCAAGCCCGAGAGTTTGTGGCCCACCATTGGGGGGCAGATGTACAAACTCAAACATGCGCACACTCCGAAAGTAAGGATGATTTAGATAACTTTTTACAAAAAAATACACTCAAAAACCGATTTACTGTATCCGGTATGCTTTTCCAAGATGCGTACTCTTTGGACCTTGCAAGGTTAAGAAGATGCCATATTCATCTTGCAGTACAAGGCAGTAAAATAATTCCTTTTTGCTCTTATAATATGACATCTAGCCTAGGCTTTGCCCTGCATCGAGGTAAATAGTATGTCCATAAAGCCCCCCCTTATGCCTTGTGTTATGGATGCTTGGTTGCAAAAAAAGTTGCCCACACCTTTAAGCGCCCCCGACTTTACAAAGGCCTTAGCCCATGAACAATGGCAACGCTTTTGCCACACCCTACACTACGCGCAAAGCAATAGTCGCTTTTATGCCAAGCTTTTAAAAGGGTTCACCCCACACACTTTACTTAAAGAAAACCTTGCACAACTGCCTTTCACTCATGCGCAGGATTTACAAACATGGGAACAATTCATTTGCATTTCCCTTGGCGACATTGAGCGTATGGTCAGCTTACAAACGTCCGGCACCACAGGCCATGCCAAGCGCATAGCCTTCAGTGAAGAAGACTTAAACGCCACCAAGGACTTTTTTGCCATAGGCATGAGCCAGTTGGTGAGCCCCTATGAAAGGGTGTTAGCTCTTTGGCCCGGCGCTCATTTACCTCAAGGCGTAAGTGCACTTTTACGTGCCGCCCTAGCCCAAAATGCCATTACAGTTTTTGATGGTAATCCCGCTGTTACAGAACAAAGCCTTTTGGAAGAACTGTTGCAATACAACCCGCATACCGTGGTAGGCGCTCCCAGCCAATTGGAAGTATTAACAAATTTACTAGAAAATCCAGCCCATAGACCCGCTTTACAAAAAAATCCTCGCGCGCTTCACAGCCTTTTAAGCAGCGGCGAAAGCGTGCAACATAATCTCCATGCACGGTGGAAAAAACTTGGCCTACACACCCTTGACCATTATGGCATTACCGAGGCCGGTTATAGCATTGGCGTACAATGCCCAGCAAAAAATGGCTATCATATAAGAGAATTAGATATTTTTGTAGAAATTATTGAAATGCACGGCACACGGCCCTTACCCCTTGGAGAAGAAGGAGAAGTGGTTATTACCACTTTAAACCGTACAGCCATGCCCCTCATACGTTATCGCACAGGTGATATAGCCGCTCTTCTTGCCGGCCCTTGCCCCTGTGGCAGTCCCTTGCAGCGCCTTTCACCTTTACGAGGGCGCATGGTAAAAAACGGAAATACCACCACCATAGAACAATGCACTAAAGGATATTTACATGAAAGACATACTCAAAGAACTTTGTAAGCTCTTACGCCAAAACCAAGAAATCGTTTTAGTAAGCGTAGTACAGCATCAAGGCTCCACGCCACGCGGCGCCGGCTCTAAAATGTTAGTGGGAAAAAAAGGCCTTCTGGCAGGCACCATTGGTGGTGGCTTAGCAGAAGGGCAATGCATTGCAGCGTGTGAAGAAATTTTACAAGAAAAAAAAGCACGCCTCATGCATTTTACCCTCACAGGGCATATGGCAGCACAAAGCGAAATGATTTGCGGTGGAAATTTAGATATTTTGCTTACTCCATTATGCAATGAGCAAGATTTAGCCTTTTACGAAACCCTCGTACAAGCTTTAGACCATGGCGAAGCTTATGTATTACATCATAAAAATGAACAAGGCGTACAATATAAATCATTATGCGTTGATAATGCTTGGATTGAAGGCCCTTGGCAGGATGCTCCACTAAGCGCGCTAAGCAAAACCGCCCTTTTAGAAAAACTCCCCAAGGGGGAAGAAAGCGTATTACTTGCGCAAGAGACCCCCAATAGCCATGTGATTGTAGAAAAATACATCAGCCCGTGGCAAATGATTATTCTAGGTGGCGGACATATATCTCGTCCCACAGCACATATGGCCACCATGGTCGGTTTTGAAGTGACCGTTCTTGACGATAGAGAAGAATTTTCACAACAAGAACGCTTCCCCACAGCCAAAGCCACACACACTGTACCTGACTTTATAGAATGCTTTAGCCAATGCCAACCCACCAAAAACACCTGCATAATTATTGTTACCCGCGGACATGTGCACGATAGCACCGTACTTGCTCAAGCTTTGCAAACAAAAGCCTCCTATATTGGCATGATTGGCAGCAGGCGCAAAAAACAAGAAGTATATACAACACTTGAAGCACAAAATATAAGCAAAGAGCTTTTAGCCACAGTGCATTGCCCCATTGGTATAGATATTAGTGCCCAAACACCAGAGGAAATTGCCGTAAGCATTGTAGCCCAGTGCATTGAACATCGCAGAAAGGTATAAATATTTTCTCAATCATAACAAATGGAAAGATAAAGTTTGCAAGAGTTTACTTGCCAAAAAGCTCTTTGGCGTTTACAAGCTAAAAACACTATTTAAAATATACTTTTTGGAGTCTCTATATGTCTTTGAGCATAGGAATTGTTGGCTTGCCCAACGTGGGTAAGTCCACACTGTTTAATGCCCTCACAAAAGCCCAAAACGCCCAAGCGGCAAATTACCCCTTTTGTACCATTGAACCTAACAAAGCCACAGTGGCCGTACCAGATAAACGTTTGAATGTATTAACTGAATTAGCAAACCCGCAAAAAACGCTCCACGCCAACGTGGACTTTATCGACATTGCGGGCCTTGTGCGCGGAGCCAGCAAAGGCGAAGGCCTTGGCAATCAATTTCTTGCAAATATTCGTGAATGCGCCGCCATTGTGCATGTAGTACGCTGCTTTGAAGATGAAAATATTACACATGTGGATGGTACCGTTAACCCGCTGCGCGATATTGATACCATTGAAACAGAGCTTTTACTCTCTGACATTCAATCAGCAGAAAAACGTGTAGAGCGCTTGCGCAGAATTCGTGGTGACAAGGCTTCCCAAACCGCGGCCGATCAAGTGGCTAGCCTTTTGGCACATCTTAATGAGGGTAACCCTGCTATTACTTTTGCTCAGCCAGATAACGAAGTTTTTGCCACGCAGTGGCGTGAAATGGGCCTCATTACAGCTAAAAAAATTATTTATTGCGCTAACGTAGACGAAGAACATGCGGTAGATGGCAATGAATATGTAGAAAGCGTGCGTGCTCTTGCTGCGGAGCGAGGCGCCGGTTTTGCCCTTATTTGTGCTAAAATAGAAGAAGAATTACAAGGCCTTCCCGATGAAGAACAAGCAGATATGCTGGCTTCCTTTGGCATTGAAGCCAGTGGCCTTGAAACAATTATCCGCACTGGTTACGCCACACTTGATTTATGCTCCTACTTTACAGTGGGCGAAAAAGAAGTGCGTGCATGGACTTTTAAAAATGGCTGGAAAGCACCGCAAGCTGCATCTGTTATTCACACCGACTTTGAACGTGGCTTCATTCGCGCTGAAGTTATTGCCTATGACGATTTTGTAAAACACAAAACAGAGTCCGCTTGCCGCACTGCTGGCGTATTACGCACAGAAGGTAAAGAATACGTGGTAAAAGATGGAGATGTTATGCATTTCCTCTTTAATGTGTAATTTTTAATTTTATTGAGGGGAGAAATTCTTTTGCAAGGTTCTCCCCTCTTCATCTCAAGCGTCAAACTTCTCTTCTAAAGTTTTCATATGCCTGCGCATTATGAAACAGTGAAAAAATATCTATAAAAAGCTTTACTATTCAGCACTTTAAACATGCACACTAAAAATAGCCCATATTTTAGATATAAGGGCTTATCTTTTTATTTAACCTAGAATACAAAAAAATAATTTTAAGAGCTGAAAAAGGGTACAAAATTCCCTCTGCTTACTATATATTATTTCTATTATTCCAGAAAAGTAGTTATTTCATAAACTGCAAGTTCATTTTGCAAGCCCCCATCCAGCAAACACCTTAAAGACTATTGGAGGAATGCTGCTTATGGCGATACGTAAAAAAAAGCCGAAGATGATTTCTCACCTTCGGCTTTATAGCTTTTATGTAGGATGCACTACCAAACTTGCTGACGATATACTTCAAGAGCTTTTTGCTGCTCATCAAAGTTTTCAAAACCAGCTTGACGTAAGGCATCATTTACCGTGGTGTTCCAATCCCATGTGGCATAAATCACTGGTTTGTGGAAGGTGGCACGGAAGTTAGAAAGTTCAGTACGATAGAAAGATTCCTTAGGCGTATCTAAGTGTTCGCGAAGCTGCTCATGGCGGCGTTGCAACTCACCTTCGTACCATTCTTTGATATCTTCAGGTTGGTTATACTTTTTCAAAATATGACCATAACCTTCTTTTTCCATAAACATGGCCAAACGCTCATGGTGCTTACTAATAAGCCATGCACCCAAGCTTGATGTGCTAATATTTTCTGCTTCAATGGCAGCAATATCTTGCACAGTTTGGTAGTAGGTATCTGGTACTACAGATGCAGAAGCAATACCCGCAATGGCTACAAGCCCGCGAAGAATAAGACTATTAGATACGCCCTGTCCGCAGAAGCCCACTTTTTTGCAATATTTTTGCCCTGTAAAAATGGTTACGAGCATGGCCCAAATAACAGCAGGATCTTCCTCATCATAAATATGACTAAGGCTTGCATTGTCACGGTCTGTGGCAAGAACCATTTGTGTCATATCATTAGAGCCAATGGAGAATCCGTCAAACTCTTCAATGAACTGTTTTGCCAAAATAGCGTTAGATGGAATTTCAGACATAAGAATAATCTTGAGACCATCTTGCCCTGGGCGCAATTTATGCACTTGATCCAAGTAACGACGCATGGAGCGTGCTTCTTCCAAAGTACGTACAAAAGGAAGCATCATTTGCAAGTTGCTTCCGCCGTATACACCGCGAGCAAGCTTAAAGGCTTCAATTTCCCAGTCATGAATATTACGAGAAACACCGCGATACCCAAGCATGGGGTTGTCTTCGGTATTTTCAAAAAGATTACCACCTAATAAATTGCGGTATTCATTACTCTTAAAGTCAGTTGTACGGTAAATAATAGTTTTACCATAAAACGCCATGGCAAAAAGAGCTAGGCCTTGAGCCAAGGTCTGCACGTAGTGCTCTTTACCAGTACGGAAGCCGCGCTCTTTAATAATGGTACGAATTTTTTCAATAAGGTTATGAACTTCGTCCATTTCCTTCTTAAGACCAGTACGCAAGCCCACTTCTTCACGCAAACGTGTGATGTTTTCAATAACTTCAAGTACCGCAGGTACAGTATTGACTTTTTTCACATGCGCATCAATGGTAGCTTCAATTTCAGCACGGCGCTTAATATCTTCTGGATCCTTGGGAGATAGCATGGCCATCTCATCATCAAAGCCCATGATAATGCGCACATGCTCATGCAAATCATCGCTTGTTTTAAGAATGTCAATGCGGCGTGTGGCAGCTTCCCAATATTCATCAATTTTATGCTCAAATTCACGCATCTTACGATGAATGAGCAATAAATCTTCTGGTGCGGAGCTAGCAGTTTCAGCAGCAAGACGTTTTACTTCAGCAGATAAGCCTGTAACTTCACCCACATAGGAACGTAGGTCAAAATTAGAAACAATAAGCCCAGCAGAAATTTGCTCGCGAAGCACTTTTGATAAACGGTCATCTAAAACGCGTGCTTGTTTTTGAACAACGCCTTCAAGAGTGCCATTATCAAAAGCTTCCAATGCATCTGGGTGAATGCTGATATTACCCAGCATAAACTCAGCACGCAAAAGGCCCACTTCAAATTTTGGTAATTCACGTAAGCGTGAAAGGAAAAGTGACTGGCCAACGTCTGCAAGCACTAAGCCCACTTTTGCTTGTGTATTTGGAAGCTTAGAAATATCCATCTCGCCGCCCACTTCGCGAAGAGGCAGCAAACCGCGATATACCTTACCCGTGGTACCATCCACAGTTACTTCCGTACCATCAAGGGCACGAAGCTTATCCACACGCTGAATACCAATAACAGCCGCAATGCCAAGCTCACGTGAAGTGATGGCTGCGTGGCTGGTATCACCGCCAACGTCTGCCATAATGGCAGAAGCCACACGCATACCGGGCACCATGTCAGGGTCGGTACGTTCAGCAGCTAAAATATCACCCTTGGAAATTTTGTTCAGCTCTAAAGCGGAGCGCAAAAATTTCACCGTACCTTGACCGGCACCGCGTGAAGCACCATTGCCTTCCACCAAAACTTCCGCTGTGGCTGCAGCTTTAGGCTCTACTTCTTTACGACGCATGAAAATGGTATGCGGGTGTAATTCTAGTTCATCATTCCAGCGTGTTTCTGGGCGAGCTTGCACAAACCAGAGGCGGTCTTTAGCATCAATACAAAATTCTGTATCCATAATCATGCCGTCATACGCAGCACTTACAGCACGCACGCCTTTGGCCACACGCTCAGCTTGTGACAAAGAAAGAGCCCAACGAAGAGCTTCTAGCTCTGGAACGTCCACTTCTTTAGTGCCGCCCTTCTCATCATAAATAATCTTCATGTCTTTGCGGCCCATTTGGCGAATAACCACCTCAGAACCATTGTCTTTTTGGAAAACATAAAGCTTATCTGGGGTAACCTTACCACCAACCACAGCCTCACCAAGACCATAACTTGCGTCAATGCTAACAAGATCTTTGCGAGCAGTACCACGACATCCTGTGGCTGTATCGGCAGAAAAGGCCGTACCGGAAATCACAGGATTAATCATTTGCATCATACATACAGAAAGAGAGGTATTTTCAATGGCCCACTCTTGCTTTGCATTTTCTGCAATGCTTTGATCGCCCACTTCTTCTGCTTTAGCCAAAGCATCCAAAATAGCTTCGCGGCGATACGTCATGGAACGAAGGTTGTACGCGGAAGCACAGTCCCAATGATAGGCCATAACAACCTTTTCATCACCCACCATATTTAGGTAGGTATCTTGAAGACCGGCAAAAGCTTTTTTACGAGAGTCCTCACCTGCAGCAGAAGAACGCACAGCAACAGGAACTATTTCGCCATCATTTTCTTGGCAAATAGCATGATAGGCTTGGCATACGGCTTCTACAACGTCTTTAGGCATATCCACAGACAAAATAGCTGTTTGCACAAGCACAGAACGTTGACGCAACTGGTCAATGCCTTCTGGAGAAGTAGCAAAACCTTCTACCACATTATTAATAAAGGTGCGCAAAGGAATGCGTACGTCAGATAAAGAAGAGCTTGCTTCTTTTGCCATACGGCCAAGACTACGCACAAACTTTTGTAAAAATTCAGAATCTTGATTTATTTCAGAATCCATCCAGTCAATACGCTTGTATTCTTTTTCCACAACAGAACGAATAACAGCACCAATAACACTGGTTTCATCTAAAACTTTATGGAAGGCGTCGGAAGAGATAGCGCGAAAATGTGGGGCTTGTATTCCTACAATTTCTGAAATAAGTGCAGTGTTGTAGTTTTTACCGCCCACAAGCAGTTCAGCACTTTCGCCCATGGCCACAATGTCTGCACCCGTGAGTATAAGCTTTTTTGCTTGTTTAGCGTTGTTAGCATTTGCAGACTTTGTTGCAGGCTGCTTCTTGTCCATTCCGTCCTCCATGAAGGTGCTAGTAGCGTTAGAATCTTAGAAAAAAAATCTATTAGCCAACGAAAAAATACGTATAAAGTCATTTACATTTTTTACTAAATTCACAGTAAAACTATATGTAAAGCTTATAATAAATATCAAATTTTTTGTATACTGTCTAGTGCATTATGTAATAAGACAAAGAACAACATTTCAGTAATACTGAAAAATGACACATAATTACTCTATATAACTTCTACAAAAATGCGTAAAATAAAATATTTCTCTTTGCGCAAAAAGTAAAAACGCCTTTCTAAGTAATAACTCAGAAAGGCGTTTCACTGTTTTATGCTAAAGCATCACCGCAATAAGGGCAGAAAGTTATGCCGTCCATGGGGATGGGATGTCCGCAGGCTTCATTGGGGCAGACCTTAGGCACAGGTCCAAGCTCCACTATAAGCTCGCCTTCCACCACAGAGACCATTTGCTTGCTTTCCTTATAGTCGGCAGTTTTTAATACGCGTGTAACAATGCCGTCCATGGAAGCAAGTACCGCTTTTTCTTGCTTCATTATGGATACGTTGAAGAGCTCTTCACCCTTCTTCACCACATCACCGGGGTGTACGTACATAACCCACAAGTCACCATTGCTTGGCGCTGCCACATGTTGCGGATTATTAGCATCCGCCATGGGCACGCCCTTAGCTCCACCCGTGGTGGGTTCTTTCACTTGCACATCCGTAACCATAATTTCAGAGTCAAGCACATAGCGGCATACAGAAATGCCTGCAGCATTGGGCTCAGAGAAGGATAAGAATACAAGGTGATGCGGCTTACCTTGGCTATCTTCAAAGTACAAATCTTGTCCCAAACGTAAACCTTCAAACCATACATGCAAAGGTAAGTTGTTAGGATCACCGTATTTCACTTTAAATTGCGCTGTCTTAATGGCATCACCAGGGTGATTTAAGTACAAAGCAAACTCTTCATCGGTGGGCTTGCGGCGCATGATATCAATAAAGGCCTGCTCTTCAGCTGCTAGGTTTAAGTCCTTAAGAGTTTCTAAAGGAGAAACCTCTGTACGGTCAGCAATGGCAGTTTTCCACGCATTGCCAAAAGCACTTTCGTAGACCCAATCTGCAGGGAAGCCTAAAGGTAATTTACCAAACTTACCTAAAAGCAAGTTACGGAAAGCATCGTTACAATCTTTATAGATATTTAAACGATCCGCCTTAAGCTGAGCAGAAAGTTCACTTTCATCATGAGTGGTAATCTCTTCAATTACTTGTAAAAGATAGCGAACCTCTTCTTCACCGCCACGCTTCCATGCATTGGTCACAGCAAGGAAAGCTGTATTCCAAGTAATTTGAGAGCCAGGCGTTACATCATGATAGCGCACTATCTTACGTGTGCCGGCAAGGAATTTAAGCATATAAGGTAAGAGGTGAATATAGCCCTGCTTTACAGCCCCTTCTTGTGAAGAAGAAGTAGCACCGCCAGGCATGGCATGCTCTACCACATCATAATCGATACCTTGGAAATACGGCGCACAATAGCGGTCATAGTAAGGCATTACTTGCTTACAAACAAAGTTTGCATCGCGAATGGCAGCCTTATTTAAATGTGTTTTTAAGCCAAGCTCATCTTCTAAATAAGCAGCCATAGAAAGCACATCACCCTGCCCATACGAACGTACAGCAGAACCTAGGCCCACATCTAAAATGTGTGCTCCGGCTTTAGCAGCAGCACCACAAGCAGGCACAAAGAGCCCGTCAGTATAGTGTCTGTGGTAATGCAATACCAAATCTGGCCAGCGTTTACGTAAAGCAGTCACAAGCTCTGTCATAAAGCGCGGTGGGCATACGCCAGCCATATCTTTAAGGCCTAAAATAATATTGCGCGAAGCCTCTTCTAAAGAAGCGCCCATAACGTTACCCACCATACGTAAAATGGATTCGGTAACACCCATATAGTGGTTTACATCAAAGCCCTTAGCATAAGAAAGCGAAAGCGCAGGTTGGAATACCACATCTTTACGAGACATGATAACCTCTGCCAAAGGTAGCATATTTTCCACATGATTTAAAAAGTCAAAGCAACGGATAACTTGATAGTGATCACAAATCATTTCGCCCGTTAAACGCATAAGATTGCGCGGCTGCGGCGAATAACCAAGCACGTTGGTAGAGCGTACCAAAATTTGCTTGTTAGTTTTAGGAGCAAAGGAATTCCATTCTTTGGCTTCTGTAAAGGGATAGGTCATATTGGCGAGCATGGCCACGTGGAAGTGGGCACCGCCGCCATTTTCAATGGAAAAATACCCTGCATTATCAAGATAAGGCCCTATGAGCTTATCTTCTGCCAAGCGGAATCTATTACCACTGTTGGACTGCGTAAAGTCACGCGGGGTAGTATCTGTAAAGTGCACATGGTCTGTATCACGCACATAATCCAATAAAGCTACCCTGTCTCCTTTGGGGTATGCAGAAGGCGCGCGGCGATCTGCCCCTAAAATAGGAGGCAATACAGGCTCAAACTCCGGCATACGCGGGGTATCAACGGAGCGATACTCCCCAAGTTTCACATGCGGGTTATAGCCCTTGGCAGAAATTTCTGCCACAAGGTTTGCAAGGCGCTCCCCTTCTGGTGCCATATCTGTATAGCACATAAGTTCAGGTGTTTGCGCAATGAAGTTTGTATTAAAATTAGCTTGACGGAATTGCGGATGCTTTAAAATCTGCTTAAAGAAAGGAATGGTAGTTTTAATACCGCCAATGATATATTCACCAAGGGCCCTTTCCATGATGCTTAAGGTTTTATCCCAATCACGAGCATAAGTAATAAGCAAAGCACCGGCAGAGTCATAGTTGGGGGGGAATTCATACCCTGCGGTCATATTGGTATCAAGACGCACACCAGGGCCACCGGGGGATACATAACGCGTTACAAGACCGGAGTTAGGGGAGAATTGATTCTGTGGGTCTTCACAGTTAATACGCACCTGCATGGCAAAGTGCATGGGCAAGGTCTTCTCTTCGCTTAAGCGCAGCTTGGCACCAAAGGCAATGGCAATTTGCTCTTCCACAAGGTCAATGCCGTAACGAGATTCTGTAATACCGTGCTCCACCTGCAAGCGTGTATTTACCTCAATAAGGTACGCTGTGCCATTGGGCTCTACCAAAAATTCTACGGTGGCTAAGGAGTGGAACTCCGCTTCTCTTATAAGGTGACAAGCATAGCCTTTAAGCTCTGCACGCAATTCAGGCGTTAAACCTTCCCATGGTGAAGGGGTAATTTCAATAAGTTTTTGGTGGTTACGCTGTACGGTGCAATCACGCTCGTCAAAAGCAAATACATTACCATGCTTATCAGCAATAACCTGAATTTCAATGTGGCGTACTTTATCTAAATACTTTTCCACAAAAAGACGTGGATTACCAAAGGAAGCTTGCGCCATGGCAGAAGCTTTAAAGAAGGCGTCTTCTAATTCTGCTTCATTGAAAATGGCAAAAATACCGCGACCACCGCCGCCGCCTTCTGCCTTAAGCATGATGGGAAGGCCCATTTCTTTAATAAGTTCACGAGCGGTAGGAATATCCACAGCGCCTTCAGAACCCGGAACCACAGGTATGCCAAGTTTTTGGGCCATTTCACGCGCTTGCACTTTGTTACCAAGCGTGTTCATGGCTTCAGCAGTGGCGCCAATAAAAACTAAACCGGCTTCTTCGCACTTTTTAGGAAATTGAGAATCCTCAGATGCAAAGCCCCAACCCGGGTGAATACCCACCACGCCGCGCTGCTTTGCAAGGGTAATAATGCGGTCAATATCTAAATACGCGCGCGGATCTTTACCAAGGAGCAACAGCTCTTGGGCCGATGAAGCCGCAGGAGCGGTTTTATCCACATCGGTGGCTGTCATGCTGGCTATGGCGTCAAAGCGTTCACAAATAGAACGACATATACGACGTCCGGGAATACCACGGTTAGCGACTAAGATTGCTTTGCCACGCAAAAGCTCTTGAACTTCTTCAAAGCTTCTCATTTCCTGAGTGTTCATTCTGTGTAATCCTTCACGAGTACATTTCGCCCTTATTTACCTAGGCGAAGACTTCCACTGGTACATTGTTGTACTTGACCAGAATGAGCAATACATATTTCGCCTTGACTACCAAGCCCCTGCAAAACACCACGCACACATTCATGGCCATCATCTAGTTCCACAAATTGCCCTTTCCACAATAAAAAGTTTTCTGCAAAATCTTTCCAACTTGCGTCCGCGAGCAATTTTTTCTTGTAACAGAAATACATGTGGCTTACAAGGTGTATCCACAAACGCTGAGCAGCAGCATTTTCAGTGCAAAATTCACTATTATTTAACACTGTTAAACCATTTTCTAAGCCTTTAACGGGCGGTAAAAGCCCCGCAGAAAGTGCATGATTTTTGCGTAAAAAACTTTCCGGTGCCGCTTCGCAAAGGTTAATACCTATACCTGCTATTAAAACACCCTGTTTTTCCTCAATAAGAATACCACCCACTTTATGCATACCGTCCGTAAGCACAAGGTCATTGGGCCACTTTAAACGTAAAGAGACGCCTAGAGTTTGCAAAGCCATAAGAATAAGTGCCGACAATGCCGGCGCTGCTGCTGTGCTTAAAAAAACACCCTCCATGGGTAATCGCCATGCTGCATACACATTTCCTGCAGGTGAGTGCCACTGCCTTCGCGTTTGCCCACGGCCTGCACTTTGACTTTGCGCCAATACAGAACCCCACACAGGCATGGCCCCTGCCGCCACTAAATTCCATGCATCATCCAGCACAGAACCTGTGGCCCCCACAAGAGTTACAGGGGCGGGTAAAGAACTACCATGCCATTGCTCAAAAGTATTTTCTGCCATAGGAAGGCTTTTTTTTTCTATAAGAATATGCAATGCTCACTCCATGCAATGCTATATGGTTGGTGGCGCTGTGCGCGATTTACTTATGGGCGCAATACCCAAGGATGCTGATATGGCTTTTAGCGGCAGCGAGGAAGCTTTTATGCAAGCTTTCCCTCAGGCGCAACTCGTAGGCAAAAGCGTACGGGTGTGGGTAGTGGATGGCAAAGAATATATGCCCCTATATCAAAACTGCATTGCCGCCGACCTTAAGCACCGAGACCTTACCATTAATGCCTTAGCCCTTGATGCCCATGGCCTTGTGTACGCACACCCCATGGCTTTTTTTGATATAAAAAATCATATTTTGCGACCTGCTTCTCCCACAGCCTTTCACCATGACCCTTTGCGCGTCTTTCGCTTGGCCCGTTTTGCCGCCGCTTATCCCCACTTCACCGTGCACGAAAGCGCCGTACAGCAAGCCCAAGCCGTGGCTGAGCAAGGGAGCCTTAAACACATTCCGGCTGAAAGGGTGGGTCGTGAATTGCTTAAAGCTTTACACATGCCAAGCCCTTCTCGCTTTATCCATATTTTAGAAAAAACGCAAACGCTCATGCCTTGGTTTAAAGAATTAGCTCATGAGGATACTATACGAAAAAAATGGACAAGAGCCATGGATATTTTTGCCTT
>CAYJNG010000015.1:1840-7426 GCA_964371505.1 uncultured Desulfovibrionaceae bacterium | reverse complement strand
AACTGGATGCTCTTGGGAGCCGTGTGGGAAAACACAGAAAAAAAAGCCTTACAAGAACACCCTCTTTACACTTTAGGGCAAAGATTGCACCTACCCTTAAGCTATACCAAGGCGGCCCATTGTATGGCAGACACATTTACCAAAGCCTGCCAAATCCAAAGCTTACCCCTCTCGGAGCAAGTGCTTCTTTTGCACAGGGTACACAAACTGAACCTTACCAAGCCTTATTGGGAAATTATAAAGTATCTTCATAGCCGCGAAAATGCGCACTACGCCCTTAAAGCTTTAAAGAGTATATTACAGGTACATTTGCCACAAAAGTGGCAGAATTTAGGCGCCCTTTCAGGAGAAAAATTACTTGAGCTTCAGTGCCAAGCCTTACAAAATAACGTAAAAAGATAAGCTCATAAGCAAAGCGCTACCCTTCAGCCCGCACATATTCCATACCCACATCTTCCATGGCATCGCATAGGGCAAACATTTCCTCACCATGATCATAACCAAGCACATGCCCAAGACCATGCGCAAGCAAACGTACGCAGTGCTCCACCCTGTTTTGACCATACAGCATACATTCTCTATGCAATGTATCCACAGAAAGTACAAGAATGTCCGGCTGCACAGGTAGGGCTTCATGCTCTCGTAGACACGTAATCCCCTCAGTGGCCGGAAAAGAAAGAATATTCGTTGGCCCTGCGCATCCCATGTGTTTTGTATTCAAAGCAATGATGTGCCCATCGCGCACCACATGTAACACTATATGCCTATGAGCACAGCTACTTTCCTCTTCATACAAGGACAACATACCCCTAATGACACCTTTAAGCGTATACGATGGTAAAGGACACCAACAAGAAGCTTCGTTGTGTATTGTGATTCGCATAGTTGTATACCAAAGCTATTGTCGGCCGGCCAAATCTGTTGTTCGGCAATCCTCATCCTTTTGTGCAACATTTACAGGCGCATTTGCTTCCAAAGGTAACTCTTGCTTAGGGGCCTCGTCTTTAGCCTCTTTAGCTTCTTTGGGATTACCCGAAGGATACGCAATGCGCTGATGAAATAACCCTGTGAGAATACGTAAAAACTGCTCACTAATTTTATGCAAATCTTTAAAGGTCAAAGAAGATTCATCCAACTGACCTTCAGCAAAAATACCTTTAATAATAGTATCAATATGCGTCTTTAGGCGTGCAGGGGTAGGATCACTTAATGTTCGGCTCGAAGCTTCCACCGAGTCTGCTAGCATTAAGATGGCAGCTTCTTTCGTTTGCGGGCGAGGGCCACCGTAGCAAAAATCGGATTCGCGCACATTTTCGCCCATCTTTATGGCCTTATGATAGAAAAAGCTAATGACGCGCGTGCCATGGTGCTGACTAATAATATCCGCAATTTCACTACCAAGCTTATACTTTTGCGCCAATTCGCCGCCCTTTTTCACATGCGAAGTGATAATAAGTGCACTCATGGAGGGCGAAAGCTTATCATGCTTATTACGGCCACCAAATTGATTTTCAATAAAGTAATCTGGATGGCTTAATTTACCAACATCATGGTACAAAGCTCCCACTTTACATAACAAGCTATTGGCACCAATGGCTTTGGCCCCTGCTTCCACCATATTGGCCACAATTAATGAGTGATGATAGGTACCTGGCATGGTTACCATCATCTCTTGCATAAGCGGATGCTCAAGGCTCATAAATTCCATAAGCCTAAAGCGTGTGGTGTAAGAAAACACAAGCTCAAGCACAGGGCTAAAGGCAAATAGCATGAGGAGCGAGGTAGCACTATTAATAAACACCGCCACCACTTGCCAAGGGTAATGCTCAAAAGGCACTTGCAAAAAGAGGGCTGAAGCAAGCCAAAAGAAGAACTGCCCCACAAAGAGGGGAAGAATGCTCCATACCACATCTTGTCTATTTTGCGCACGGGTTACCAATAAGGTTGCAAGCATGCCGCTTAAAAAATAATAGAGGAACAGCGCCATATCACCTTTAAACATAACAGTGGTAAACAATGCCAACAAAAGACTTATGGTACAATAACGCCGCGCCGCAAAAACAAGTGCCACAATGCCCACCACACCAGCCACAGGAAAACCGTAAGCCAGCAGTGAAACATGCGCCATCTCGCCACTATCTTTAGCAAATACATACACAGCCTTGGCGGCAAGCGTACTAGAAATGATTAAAAATGACATAAAAATGTAATCTTTATATCGCAAAGGTGTGCCAGGTTTACCGCTAGGAGCCATGAATAGCCCCAAAGATATGAGCGAGCTTAAAAGAAAAAGCCCTAAGGAAAAGCGTACATGAATCCAAGTGCCCACAGAGTTATAAATAACTTGTAACTTAGCTTGCTGCTCACGAGTTACAAGGTCTCCTTTGCGTACAACCATCTCCCCGCGCTGCAAGGTATAGTACACAGGATCCACGTGAGCCACCACGGCATCGGCTCTTTCATTGGTAAGCTCTTTATTCAACGAAAGGGAAGCTGGCATATAGGCAGAAAGTAAAATAATGAGCGCGCGCCTTGCTGGTGGGTCAAGCGCAGGGTCATTGCGAATAACAGAGCTAAGCTGTACCAAGGTTGATTGCACATCTGGCAGAGTTTGCACTTCAGGGCGCAAAGTTTCAGATCCAGAATCAAGCTCGCGAATAATAACACCGCCCTCACCCACACGCGCAGCACGCATATCACTCACAAGCCCTTTATTTAACAGCTTATGCACATTGGGCAATAAGTGAATAATCATATACTCTTGCACATGAGAGCGTGCCAGTTGTATAAGTACTTCTTCGGCAATTTCAGGAGTAAGAGCCTCTTCCAGCTTACGCATGGCCAAAGCTTCATTGCCATAATTGGTGCCATTGGTTTCACGCAAAAGCGCTAAAACTTCTTCATTGAAATTTTCAAAAGCTTCTAAATGTAAATCAAAAACCAAAGGCTGCGCAAGGCGTAATTGTTCACGCCTTGCATTGGTGGTAAGTACATCTTCCACAAGCAAGTCGCGATGCGCCACCACGTCAGATTCTGCCACAGTACCGGCAATATACATTTCCGGCTTATTTTCATAATTAATACCGGCAAAAATAGATAACACAAAGAGGGAACTTAGCATTATGGCAAGGCCATAACCGCAATGATGTCGCCCAAGAAGCATTTTTCCAATGGCTTTTAAGGAATTTTCGCTATGCGTTTTCTTTATAGGAGTCATAAGCTGCCACAATAGCACTGACAAGAGTATGCCGTACTACATCTTTTGCTGAAAATGTATGGAAAGCTATGCCTTTTACATCTCGTAAAATTCGCACAGCTTGCACAAGACCGGAGCGAGACTCTGCCCCGCCATCTCCCCATTGCGGAGGAAGGTCTATTTGCGTCATATCGCCGGTAATAACGGCCCGAGAACCAAATCCAAGGCGCGTTAAAAACATTTTCATTTGTTCGGGAGTTGTATTTTGGGCTTCGTCTAAGATTATAAAAGCATCATTAAGCGTGCGCCCGCGCATGAAAGCTAAAGGAGCCACTTCAATAATGCCCGTCTCTAACATGGAAACCACTTTAGGCTGTGGTAGCATGTCGTACAAAGCATCATATAAAGGACGTAAATAGGGGTTTACCTTTTCCGCAAGATCCCCAGGTAAAAAGCCAAGTCTCTCCCCTGCTTCCACTGCAGGGCGGGTAAGAATAATTTTCTTTACCCTTTGCTGCATAAGCATAGAAAGAGCCATGGCCACAGCAAGATAGGTTTTTCCTGTGCCTGCAGGCCCAAGAGCAAAAACCACTTCCTTTTTTATAAGGGCTTCATAATATTCTTTTTGGGCAAGATTTTTTGCCACAATGGTCTTACGAGGTGCCGCCACAAAAACCGTGTCTTTATAAACACGGCTTAAGCTAAGCTTAGGTTGTTTTTCAAGCATAGAATATGCCGAGCTCACATCAGCGCGCGTTAAGAGCTTACCTTCTTGTACGTGGCCATAGAGCTGCACAAAAAGATTGCAAAGACGCTGCAAAACAAAGTTGTCAGGCGTTTTTACCGTTACACTGGCGCCACGTGAAAAAATATGCGCGCCACTGACCTGTTCCAAAAGCTCTAGGTGGGCATTATGCGGCCCAAATAAAGCATTGGCAAGCATGGGGTCATCAAAGGTCACAGTTTCGCTTAATGCAGTATTGTCTACCATGGGGCAAGATTTACGCCTTTTTTGCCTGCCTGTCTATTTTTTTCTAGTCATTTTAAGCATAAAACATTGTGGCATGCCTTATGCATAAAAGCCTTGTAGTTCGGTATTACTAGGAAAAATTTTTCCTCGCAAGCCATTTTACCAAGGTGGAAATTATGTCTGTATCAACTATTTCTAGCTCCAATGCATCCTTGTATGCCTATCAGTGGAATAGCCAACAGCTGCAAGGGACTGTATCCTCAGGCTCTACAAGCTCTAGTGCTGCCAGTAGCGCTTATGCCTATGAAGGAGCCAGTACAGTTTCCGCCATGGCAGAACTTGCCAAATACGCCATGGAAGCCATGGGCGTTTCTAGTAATGACCGTGTTACCTTTCAACAAGTAGAAAACTATAAAGCACAGTTGGAAGATGAATTTAGTAAGGAACTTAATGAAGCCATACAAAACACCATTGTTTCTCCTACAGCGTATTTTACTATTTCCATGAGCGATACAGGCGCTGTAACCGTGGATACAGCCCATGAAGATGAAGCGCTGATTCAAGCTTTTTTTGATACAAATCCCTCTTTAAAAGAAAATTTGCGCCAAAGCCTTGATGATGCAGGCTTTACCGGTGATGTGGAGTTTACAGTAAGCTCCACAGGCGACATTATGTCTGTAACTCCGCAAAGTACCACAGAAGAAGCTAGTTATCCGGAAAGTACATTGGGCACCTCCATTATTGAAGGCTTACAACAGCAAAATGTCACCATAAGCCAAAGCTTTTCCGTGCGCCTTGACGGCACAGCTGTGGTTTTGGAAGGTAGTCACGCCGAGGCAGATGCCATAAACCAATACCTCCAAAGTAATCCCAACATTGCCAGTGAAATTAAAGCAACCCTTGAAAGTCAAGGGCAGTCTATCAACGCTGTCGTCATTATCAACGCTTCAGGCGTGGTAACCAGCAAAACCACATTCACCAGCAATGAAAGCACAGAACAAGCTGAAAAGATACAGAGTTTTTTACAAGAAGAGGACGTTGGCAACACCATAAAAGACCGCATGAGCAATATGGGAATTGATCCTAACGTAGATTTTCGCCTCACCGTGGTAGACGGAAAAGTGGTGGTAAACAGTTCTCACCCTGATGCAGATAAAGTTCAAGCTTTACTTGATAGCGATGAGGAACTTACCAAAACCTATCTGCAAGTGGACGCTCTAGCCGGCCTTGATGCGGCGCGTAAATCCATGCAAATTGACCCCACAGCCATGCGTAAGCGCATACAAATGGAAAGTCTTGCCACTTGGTGGGATCAAACGGGAACATCTAGCATTGGCGACTTCTCCGCAGGGAATATAAGCACCTACACCGGCGTGAACAGCGTAGCGTAAATACAGCTTATCAAATTTAAAAAAGGGGA
>CAYJNG010000015.1:0-1740 GCA_964371505.1 uncultured Desulfovibrionaceae bacterium | reverse complement strand
AAAGGGGAGAAAGAGCTTGTCCAACTCCCCTCCCCCTTATCAGGCTGTTATACGAATCCTTACAAAATACTATTATAACTTTTTAGCTAATATTTCATTTACCAAGGCAGGATTGGCCTTGCCCTTGGTAGCACGCATAATTTGCCCCACAAAAAAGGAAATAAGCTTCGTCTTTCCACCACGATACGCTTCCACTTCAGCTGGGTTATCAGCAATAACTTGATCAATGGCCGCTTCCAGCTCAGAGGTATCAGAAATTTGCACAAGGCCTTTTTCTTTCACATAAGCCTCTGGCATGGCGCCGCAGGTGAAGAGTTCCGCAAAAATATCATTGGCAATTTTAGCCGAAATCAGCCCTTCATCAATGATACGCGCCAACTCACCCAAGGCTTCAGGTGTCATGGCCATATCTTGCACTTTTTGCTCTGTGGCATGCAATTCGCGTAAAAGCGCGCCCAGCACAAGGTTGGCCACACGACTCACTTTCGTTTTGGGAGACGCAGCACAAGCAGCCTCAAAAAAATCAGCAAGGGCTTTATCGCTGCAAAGGGTTTCTGCCTCCGCTTGCCCAATGTTTAGCTCAGAAACAAAACGCGTAATACGTGCCTTGGGTAGCTCAGGTAGCGTGGCCTTCCATGCGGCAAGTTCTTCCTCTTGGATGAGAATAGGAAGAAGATCTGGATCTGGGAAGTAGCGATAATCGTGCGCTTCTTCCTTGCTGCGCATGGATTTGGTAATGTTTTTCACGCTATCATACAAACGTGTTTCTTGCACTACCTCTTCGCCATCTTCAAGCAAGTCATGCTGACGAGCAATTTCGTATTCAATGGCTTTTTGCACATGACGGAAAGAGTTTAAGTTCTTAAGCTCTGCGCGGGTACCAAAGGGGGTACCGGGCTTATGAATGGAAACGTTGGCATCACATCTAAAAGAGCCTTCTTCCATATTACCATCGCTAATGCCAAGGCAAGTTACAATGGCATGCAAAGCTTTTAAGTAAGCCACTGCTTCTTCAGCACTGCGCATATCCGGCTCAGAAACAATTTCCACCAAGGGGGTTCCGGCGCGGTTCAAATCCACATAGCTGGCATTTTCATGCGCATCATGAATATTTTTACCGGCATCGTTTTCCATATGAATACGTGTAATACCAATAGTTTTTTTGGTAGTACCCACAGTAATATCCAACTTACCGTGCTCGCAAATGGGCTTATCAAATTGTGAAATTTGATACCCCATGGGTAAATCCGGATAAAAGTAATTCTTACGAGCAAAAATAGAAGAAAGATTTACGGTACAATCGGTGGCAAGGCCGGCTTTAGCAGCATATTCCACAGCGCGTGCATTGAGCACAGGCAAGGAGCCTGGCATACCGGAGCACACTTCACATACGTGAGCATTGGAACTTTGCCCAAAAGCGGTGGAACAAGAACAAAAAAGCTTAGACTCAGTGGCCAATTGTACGTGAACTTCTAAACCAATAACGGCTTCGTATGCAGCCATGCAAAACTCCCTTTAAATACGCGCATCAAAATATTTACCAATACCATAACTATCACGACGGAAAAACTTTTCCTTAGCCGGCCCAATAATTTGCATTTCTGCATTGCGCTTTTGCACATCAAGAGCAATACGCATTTCCTTGGTACAACCGGTAGAAAAGGTTGCGTCCTTACCTGCCCAAGCAGGCGCGACTTTTCGGCCCAAGAGGGCGAAGCTGTCTTCTATATCCTGAACTGT
>CAYJNG010000014.1:26373-28371 GCA_964371505.1 uncultured Desulfovibrionaceae bacterium | reverse complement strand
AAGGAAGCTGACAAAGCCCCCGAAGCAGCACCAGCCGGCGCAGAAACTCCAGCTGACAAAAAATAACCTTGTTCACTTTGAATCTTCAAAACGCCGCCACGCTCATAGCATGGCGGCGCTTTTTTTACCGTAAGCAAGTAAAAATCCCCTAAGGGGCATACTGGCTTTTTAGTGGTAAATTTGCTACTAGTGCCCCTGCAAGCAATGCGTATTTGCAAAACATATATGCCTAACTGCATAAGCTCAAAATTTTAAATAGTAAAAGGAATACCCATGCGTAGTAAGAAAATGACTGCAGGCCTTGAAAAAGCCCCGCACCGCTCACTTTTGTATGCCCTTGGCCTCACTCGTGAAGAAATGGACCGCCCCCTTGTGGGCATAGTAAACGGCGCCAATGAAATTGTGCCCGGCCACATTCACCTGCACCGCATCTCTGAGGCTGTTAAGTCCGGAGTACGTATGGCCGGCGGCACGCCCATGGAATTCCCAGCCATTGCCGTGTGTGACGGCCTTGCCATGAACCATAAAGGCATGCACTTTTCCTTGCCTTCTCGTGAAATCATTGCAGACTCCATTGAGATTATGGCTTGCGCGCATCCTTTTGACGCCTTGGTGTTCATTCCCAACTGTGATAAAAGCGTGCCTGGCATGCTTATGGCCATGCTACGCCTTAATATTCCTTCCATTCTCATTAGCGGCGGCCCCATGCTCGCTGGTCTTAAGTCTGAACATCTTGGTAAAGACGCCAAGACAGACCTTATCACCGTATTTGAAGGTGTGGGCCGCGTAAAAAGTGGTCATATGAGCGAAGAACAGTTGGAAGAGCTGGCCGAAGGCGCTTGCCCTGGCTGTGGTTCTTGTGCGGGTATGTTCACAGCCAACTCCATGAACTGTCTTTCCGAAACCATTGGCCTTGCCCTTCCCGGCAATGGCACCACGCCTGCTGTTATGGCTTCGCGCATTCGCCTTGCCAAAAAAGCCGGCATGAAGGTCATGGAGCTTTTAGAAAAAGGCATTAAGCCCTCTGACATAGTAAGCCAAGAGGCCGTTTCCAATGCTGTAGCTGTAGATATGGCCTTAGGCTGTTCTACCAATACAGTATTGCACTTGCCTGCCATCTTCCGCGAAGCCGGGCTTGATTTATCCTTAGACATTTTTGATGCTGTAAGCCGCAAAACGCCTAACCTTTGCAAGCTTTCCCCCGCCGGTAAGCACCATATTGAAGAGTTGCACCTAGCAGGCGGCATTCCTGCCGTTATGGCAGAACTGCGCAAAGTGGGCCTCATTAGCGACAACGCCCTCACCGTTACCGGTAAAACCGTGGGCGAAAACCTAGCTGACCTTAAAGCCGGCATTAAGAATGACGACGTTATTCGCACTGTGGACAATGCCTATTCACAGCAAGGCGGCATTGCCATATTAAAAGGCTCCTTGGCCCCGCAAGGCGCTGTGGTAAAGCAGTCTGCCGTGGCTGAAGAAATGCTCTGCCGCGATGTGCGCGCCCGTGTTTTCACTTCAGAAGAAGAAGCCATGCAAGCCATTTTAGCCGGAAAAATTGAAAAGGGCGACGGTGTGGTCATCACCTACGAAGGCCCACGCGGCGGCCCAGGCATGCGCGAAATGCTCTCCCCCACGGCAGCCATCACCGGTATGGGCCTTGGTAAGGATGTGGCATTACTCACCGACGGACGTTTCTCCGGCGGTACCAACGGCGCAGCCATTGGGCATATTTCGCCAGAAGCTGCCGACGGTGGCAATATTGGCCTTGTGCGTGAAGGCGATATCATACGCATTGACATACCCAATCGCGTACTTGACCTCATGGTGAGCCAAGAAGAATTGGAAGAAAGACGCAAAAACCACGTACCTGTGGTAAAAGAAGTAACTTCCCCCTTCTTAAAGCGCTATGCCCGCCTTGTGAGCTCCGCCGCCACAGGCGCTGTGTATAAATAGACGATACAAAAAAATAACTGCCACCTATAAGGACAGTGCAAAAAT
>CAYJNG010000014.1:21938-26273 GCA_964371505.1 uncultured Desulfovibrionaceae bacterium | reverse complement strand
ATGCCAGTATTTTTATGCTCTGCCACGGAAAGGCGCAGTAAAAAAAACCATCCAGTGAACTCTGGGCATTGTACAAAACACCATTGACGTTGATGAAATGAACATGAGTACTTTTGTAATACCCCAAAAGCTTACATATTTAATACAAAAGTATTTTTACTGCGTTATAACCTCTGCGCACCTTCACAGCCTTTCCCCTTAAGATTTTCATGGCATGACCGATAGGTAATTTGAGAGTTCTTGTTATTACAGGAAAAATGCGCTTAGCACGGTTTTTGCACATTGTTCTCTGTAAGCTTTTATTCAGAAATTTACGGCAAGAATTTCCCAGAGAGGTTTGTTATGAGTTCTATTTCAGGTGGTATATCTTTTTCCGGCATAGGAAGCGGTACCGACTTTAACGCCATGCTTGAGCAATTGCTTGAAGTGGAGTCTTTTAGACTGTACTCCTTGCAAGACTCTCGCGATGTGGCCTCAGAAACTTACGACGCCTTTAAAGACCTCCTAAGTACCGTTTCTGAAGCGCAAGAGTCGCTCTCTTTACTCAATACCTATGAAGAGTTTCTTACCAAGATTGCTTCTAGTAGCAACGATGCCACCCTTGGGGTAAAAGCCGATGCCAATGCCGTGGACGGTACCCATAAAATTGAAGTGACGCAATTGGCCTCCAACGCCATTTGGGCCAACAAAAATACCTACGCTGATAAAAATACCGTCATCAACTCCACAGGCGCGGCGCAAGAATTTTCTTATACCTACGATGGCACCACACGCACCCTTGCTGTGCCTGCCGGTACCACTTTGGAAGGCTTTGCCAATATGGTAAACCAAGACAAAGCTAACCCTGGTATCAATGTAAGTATTTTAAAGGTAGCCGATGGCTATACCTTCCAAGTGGCTGGTGATAAATCTGGCGCCAGTGCTGCCCTTGAAATTCACCCTTCTGGCCTCATGGGTCTAAGCGGTGCCGGCGGCACGTGGGAATCTTCAGGTGCGGTAGACCTTACCGCTGCCCTTAATGGCGGCCAAACACCCGATAGTTATGAATACGTGCTTGATATGCGCACAGGGCCAGACATTACCGTCAACGCCACTGGCGACATGACCCACGAAGAATTGGTGGCTGCCATTAATACGGCCGCCGGTTCTGACATTGCGCGCATAGGCTCTGATGGTGTCATGACCATTAACGGCCTTGACGCCATGACCAAGACCACCACCAAGCCCGATGGCACTTCCAGCTCACAAACTACCGATGTGGTGCAACAAACCACTCTTAGCCTTTCCGGCAATTTAACAGACGTTACCTATGCAGGCCCTAAGAGCTATACCTTCTCCACGGACCCTGCAGGCAGCATTACTGTAGACATGAGCGGCGGCCACACCCAAAAAGATATTTTGGACGCCCTCAAAGCCAAGGGTAAGGAGCAAGTGCCCCCGCTGGACTTAAGCTACACCTCCAAAAGCAATGCCGGTGTAACCGAAGTAACCATCAACGGCATTACCAATGTGGACGCATTGGCTGCCACCGATGCCAATGTGTATAGTGAAGAAGGCGCCATTTCTAGCTTTACCATACCACAAAGCACGTACAGTACAGCGAATCTAGCCGCCACCACCTATAATTTTACCAACTCCGCAGGAAGCAATGTTGCCATTGAAATGACCGGCATACACGCTCCGGAAGATGTGTTTAAAAAGCTAGGTGAAATGGGTTATACCGTTGCCGGCGGTACCAACGCTGAAGGTAATTATGAGCTTGCCGTGCAAGGCATTGCTGATATGGGCCCGCTCACCTCCGTTATGACTGGCGCTGCCGACATAAAAAGCTATAGCACCGTTAATCTTTCTGATTCCAACGGCGCAGCACCATTGGCCCCCACATCCTACACTTTTACTGACAGTGCTGGTAACCCTGTATATGTAAACATGGGCACAGACCACACGCAGCAAGATATTTTAGCTGCCCTTGACGCTCAAGGGTATGAATCCATTGTAACCCAGCAAGCCAGTGGCAGATACTCCATTGCTGTGGAAGGCCTTTCTGACATTTCTGCCCTGTACAGCACAGACCCTGCCCGCGTGGGCGCCACTGTGCCCATAAGCACCACGTATAAAGAGTACGAAGAGCAAGGCGTAGACTCTAGCGCTACCTTACAAAGCGGACAAGTGCCGCTTAATATGACGCTGACCTTCACCAAGGAAAATGGCGACGTGGTAACCTACGAGGCCACCAATGACCAAAGCATGCAAGATGTGCTCGATGCCATTAGCGCTTCCCCGCATAATATTTCCTATACCTACGACGCCACAACGCAAAAGCTCACCCTTGAAGGCGTGACTTCTGTAAGCGGCATTCCCGGTAATGTGCCCATTAGTGGTGGGCTCACCGGTTCTGACGCATGGCAAGTGCAAGCTGCGCAAGACGCACGCTTTAAGGTGGACAACTGGCCTCAAGAGCTTACTTCCAGCACCAATGAAGTGGACGGCATCTTAGAGGGAATTACCCTTTCCCTACGTGATGTGGGTACGGCACAATTTACCGTGGCAGCCGACACCGACTCGGTGAAAGCCAATATTCAGACCGTGCTTGACGCCTTTAACTCCATTCTAAAAAAGATTCAGGACTTAACGGCCGTTACCGAAGACGTTTCTGACAGCTATGATGATGAAGGGCAAAGCCTTTCTAATACTACAGGCTCAGCCCTTACCGGTAACTACAGCACACAGCTTTTTGCCAGCCGTTTTAAGTCTGCCATATCGTCCAACCCTCCGGGCTTCCAAGCCATGACGGCCGATGATATTTTCTCCGGCGACCTTATTTCTGGCCTTGCCCAAATGGGCATTAAGGTTTGTGCCGATGTGGACGACCCAAACTTTGGCCTTTTTGCCATTGCCCCCAGCGGCAGTACCGATGCCATGCAGGCTCTTGATCAACAGCTTTTTGATACGGCCATTTCAGAAAATTTAGAAGAAGTCATTGCCTTTTTTGCCAATAGCAATGAAGGGCGCTCTTCCTCCCCCAACTTCCGCTATGCAAACCATATTGATGGCGTCACAGAGCCCGGCACCTATGATGTATCGTATACCGTGAATGCCAGCGGCGTAGCCGAGAATGTTTTCATTAACGGCGTGCTTGCTTCGGTAAGCGAAGATGACCCCAACACCTTTTCTGTAAGTGGCAATGCTGGCGGCGCCGGTGGTATGTCCATTACCATTGATAACCTTGCAGCAGGTTCCTACACAGGTACCGTGTCTTTACAGCAAGGCAAGGTGGGCCAAATTGAAGATTTTCTTGCGGCAGAACTTGTGTATGTGGATCCTACGCTTGCCGACCCCTCACTGGGTGAAAAAAACGGTGGCTTAAAAATTGCCGAACAAAGCTATGTGGATTTAATCGCTGCTTTAGATAATAAAATTAGTGAAGAAGACACACGCCTAGATCGCTGGTATGAGACAGAAAGACTCAAGTTTGCTCGCCTTGATACCCTTTTAGGTACGTACAATTCACAAATGGAAAGCCTTACACAACAATTGGCGCAGCTGGGTTAAGTTTATTTGACATGAACCGATAAAACTTAGTACAAGCTCACTAACAACATATATAGAGGGTCATATGAACAAGGCAGCTCAAGCCTATTTTCAAACCAATGTAAACACCACCGACCAAGGGCAACTTTTACTCTTGCTCTATGATGGTGCTTTACGGTTTTTATCACAAGCACGCGAAAAAATGTTGGAAAAGGACTATGCCGCCAAAGGCATTCTTATTTCCAAGGTTATTGATATCATCAACGAACTTACCAATACCTTAAATTTAGAAAAGGGCGGTACTTTAGCTGAAAATCTAAATAACCTGTACTTTTTGTGTACCACACGCCTTTTACAAGCCAATCTTAAAATGAATGTGGAGCAGCTTGACAATGTGGTAAGTATATTATCAGGCTTGCGCTCTGCCTATGCGGAAATCATCGAAACGCCTGAAGCCAGAAAAGCTTCGGCGCAAATTGCTGCCAAGCTTAACGTAGATGCTTCTGTAGGCCAACGAGCCGCCATTCAAAATCATAGACCCAATACCGCCCCCACAGCCATGGGGAAAATGATTGCGCGCAATGCTTACGGCTCCATGCAACGCTCCGCGCCGCCCATGGGTATGCCTGCCACAGCGGCAACGGCCCCTGCAGCAGGTGCAGCGCCTAAGTCTGGCATAGCAGCGGTTATGGCTTCTAAGGCTGTGACGCCCAATAGTCAGGCGGCACAAGCTGCTACTGCGCAAACAGCTACTGCACAGGAAGCCCCCAAAGCCTCGGCTTTAGCTTTTAACCCCACTGCTGC
>CAYJNG010000014.1:0-21838 GCA_964371505.1 uncultured Desulfovibrionaceae bacterium | reverse complement strand
CTACTGCACAGGAAGCCCCCAAAGCCTCGGCTTTAGCTTTTAACCCCACTGCTGCGCAGGCTCAAACAGCGCAACAGGCGCAATCGGCTCAAGCAGCGCCACAACAAACGCCCGTGGCGTCCGTAGCACCTGCAGCCCCAACAACCGCACCGGCAGCTTCTGCAGCCCCAGCGGAGCAAGCAGCAAGCCCTAGCGCAAAACCCGCAGCTAAAGGATTTGGCGTTACAGGCTTTGCGTACAATAAAGCCTTTGGCAAATAAAAAGCACCATCTTCAAAGGGCATGATTTCGATCATGCCCTTTTTTTGCACAAAAAAAAGGGAGAGACGCTAAGCATCTCTCCCTGTATCTCAAAAGCCCAAGGGCTTATTTCTTCACTTCAGTGTACTCAGCGTCCACCACGTCATCATCTTGCTTATTGGCGCCAGCATCAGCACCGCCGCAACCGCCACCGGCGCAGCCTGCACCTTCTGGGCCTTCAGCACCTGCACCTTGTTGTTGGTACAAGAGTTCTGCAAGCTTGTGAGAGGCTTGAGCAAGTTCTTCGGTGCTAGCCTTGATGGCTGCGCTATCTTCGCCTTCCATAAGTGTGCGAAGGGCTGCAATTTTGCCTTCAATATCGCTCTTCATGGCAGCATCGGCCTTATCACCAAGGTCTTTGAGGCTCTTTTCTGTGCCATAAATAAGGCTATCAGCATGGTTACGAGCTTCAATGAGTTCTTGCTTTTTCTTGTCATCGCCGGCGTGAGCTTCTGCTTCACGTACAAGGCGTTGGATATCATCCTCAGAAAGACCGGAAGAGTCGGTAATCTTGATGGATTGTTCCTTACCTGTGCCAAGGTCTTTAGCAGACACGTTTACAATGCCGTTGGCGTCGATGTCAAAAGACACTTCGATTTGCGGCACACCGCGTGGTGCTGGTGGAATACCCGTTAAGTCGAAACGAGCCTTGGTCATATTGTCAGCAGCCATGGGGCGTTCGCCTTGGCATACGTGAATGGACACAGAAGGCTGATTGTCAGCTGCAGTGGTAAAGGTATTACTCTTGCGCGTAGGAATGGTGGTGTTACGCTCAATAAGCTTGGTGAACACGCCGCCCATGGTTTCGATACCAAGGGAAAGAGGTGTTACGTCAAGTAAGAGTACGTCTTTTACATCACCGGCAAGGATACCGCCCTGAATGGCGGCGCCCATGGCTACCACTTCGTCAGGGTTTACAGTGCGGTTGGGCTCTTTACCAAAGAACTCGCCCACTTTCTTTTGTACCAATGGCATGCGTGTCATACCGCCCACAAGTACCACTTCGTCAATTTGACTGGCAGAAAGACCAGCGTCAGAAAGGGCTTTGCGGCAAGGCTCAATGGTACGATCCACAAGAGCTTCAACCAATTGCTCCAACTGGCTACGGGTTATTTTCACCAAAAGGTGCTTAGGACCGTTTTGATCTGCAGTGATAAAGGGCAAGTTTACTTCTGTTTCCATGGAGGTGGAAAGGTCTTTCTTGGCTTTTTCAGCAGATTCTTTTAGGCGTTGCAAAGCCATGCGGTCTTGCGCAAGGTCAATGCCATTTTCTTTCTTAAATTCTTGTACAAGGAAGTTGATAACAGCTTGGTCAAAGTCTTCACCGCCAAGGAAGGTGTCACCATTGGTGGCGCGCACTTCTACTACGTTATCGCCCACTTCCAAGATGGAAATATCGAAAGTACCACCGCCAAGGTCAAATACAGCGATTTTTTCATTGGCTTTACGGTCAAAACCGTAAGCTAAAGATGCAGCAGTAGGTTCGTTGATGATACGCTTTACTTCAAGACCAGCAATACGGCCGGCGTCCTTGGTGGCTTGGCGTTGAGCATCGTTAAAGTAAGCTGGTACAGTGATAACCGCTTCAGAAACGGTTTCCCCCAAATAGGTTTCTGCATCGGCCTTAAGCTTAGCTAAAAGCATGGCGGAAACTTCAGGAGCGCTATACGTACGACCGTCCACTTCCACAGCGGCGTCGCCATTGCTGGCAGCTACGATGCTGTAAGGGGAGTGTTCTTTCCAACGGCCCACTTCAGGTGTATCAAAACGGCGTCCCATAAGACGCTTTACAGCAAAAATAGTGCGTTCGGGGTTAGTAACAGCTTGACGCTTGGCAATTTCGCCCACAAGGCGCTCTTTGTCAGTGAAGGCTACCACGGAAGGGGTTGTGCGGCCACCTTCTGGGTTAGTAATACACTTAGGATCTTTGCCTTCCATAACGTACACACAAGAGTTGGTGGTACCAAGGTCAATACCGATAATCTTAGACATAAAAAATTCCTCCTCGGAAATCATCACATATATAAAATACCCATAAGGGTCTTTTTGACAATACAGGCCCTCGTAAGGGCAGGCAAAAAAAAATCACAGAAACTGTGTTTTGCCGTAGCAAGCGGCTTTCACCGTTCACAGGTAGAAAAATAATTCACCTTAGACATTCGTCTAGGGGCAAAAGTAAAATTTTTAGCACTTTTTTTGCTGAAAAGAGCAATAAATAAAAAGTGAGTACTTCACTATATTTTTTTCGTGTTGAAATAGTAAGAATTTTTTTGAGCACGTTTTACGCTGTGCCTAAAAGAATTTTACCCTCTTTTACCATATTTTTTGTACGTGAGCACTTCTCACCTCTATAAATAAAAAGCTCCGTCTCCTGCCCATGGGCAAAAAACGGAGCTTTATACCATTAGGTACAGCAGCTGATGTTATTATTCAGCGTTTTTTTGCGGTATGAAAGAAGCCGCAATGCCAAGGAAGAGCAAGCCACCCACAACGCCAAGACTTACCATGGCTGGCATATGCACAGTGCCGGTAACCATAAGCATCATCTTAATGCCGATAAACACTAAAATAGCAATGACGCTCTTTTCTAAATGGCGCAAATAACGCTTAGCAGCTGCCAAGAGAAAGTACATGGAGCGTAAGCCTAAAATAGCGAAAATATTAGAAGTATATACAATAAAGGGATCTGTGGTAATGGCAATGATGGCCGGCACAGAGTCAAAAGCAAATAGTACGTCAGAAATTTCCACCACCATGAGGCAAAGGAAGAGAGGCGTAGCCTTTAAGAGGCCGTTTTCCTTAGCCATAGTTCCGTCGGCATTAACTCGCACAAAAAAATTGTGCCCTTCAATACGTGGATGAATGGGGATAAAACGCTGCGTTAAACGCACGGCCCAGTGCTGGGAAAAATCTTCAATTTCCTTATTTTCTGCGCCCATATGTTGCCACATCTTAAAGGCTGTCCACAAAATAAAGACACCAAATACCCCAAGCGCATAAGGGCCAAAATACGCCACAAGGCTTGTGCCTGCCACAATGAAGATAAAGCGCATAACCAAGGCGCCGAGAATGCCGTAATAGAGCACACGGTGTTGAAACTCGTCCTTTACCCCAAAAGAGGTAAAAATAGCCATAATAACAAAAAGGTTATCCACCGCCAACGAAAGCTCAAGCAAATAGCCCGCCACAAAGTTTTGCGCCGGAGCTGAGCCAAAACTTTTCCAAATGTAAAAGGCAAAAATCATGGATAAGGTTACCCATAAACTTGTCCACATAAGGGCATTTTTAGCCGTAATGGGCTTATCGTCATGGTGACTGTGCAAATCAAACCATAAGAAAAAGAGCACTGCCGCCATAAAGGCCACAATTTGCCACGTATCAATTTGAGATAAAATAGAAGCTTCTACTTGCATGTATTCCTCGTTTCTGCTCATTTTTCGGCTTTATCACATAATAATAACAAATACTTTAATACTATTAGCCGATGTGCAGGGTAGTGTTTTCTTACAGAGGAAAATTTTGTATGTCAAGGCAGAGGAAAGGCATGGCGAAACAGTACGCAGTAAAAGAATAACTACAAAGAACTCTAAAACCCGAGCGCATCACGTAAGTAAAAGATATATAAAGCCACCCGCCCCTTCCCCATTTTAGCCTTTTACATTAAGGCCAATATATTTTATACTGCCTAAACTTTTTCTACATACAAGAAAAACACTATCATACTAAATCGTTAACTCGCATACAAAAGGATACATTGTGCAACAACGCTCCTCTGCCCCTCTTATCATGCTGTGGCCCTTGCTTGCTTCCCTTGCTGGCCTTGCTTTTTGTGCTTGGTCTGCCTACGGCAATGCTTTCCAAATATGCCTTTCTGCCGGCTGCGAAATTAGTAAGGATATGGCCATAGGTGGTATTTCCCTATGGTGGTTTGGCTGCGCAGCCTTTGCAACGCTTATTATTCTTTCTTTTAGCGGTCGTCCCATGCTTGGCGTGGTGGTGGCAGGGCTCTTCCTTGTGGCAGACATAGGCCTTTTACTACTTATGCTTATGACAGCCTCATGCTTATCTTGCCTCATTGTGGCACTGTTTTTTGCCCTTGTTTACACAGCTTTTAGGCATGCAGGCAAAGGCTATGACCCCATAGGGCGCTCATGGCTTATCTTTGTTTGGGCTTTATTTCTTGTGGCAAACCTTGGTGGCGTATTGCGCGAAACCATGACCCCTTGGGCCCTTTCTGGCCCAGAAGAGCCCCAAGTAAACGTTTATTTTTCGCCCACATGCCCTTCCTGCCTCGATGCCATTGCTGCCATGGCGCCCAATCCCACGGCCGCTTTTTACCCTGTGCTTAAAAAGCCCGCGGAATTTGATCTGGTGGCCCATATGGCTGATGCTTTGAGTGAAGGCAAAAATGTTCACGAAGCGCTACTTTACGCACAAAACATAGGCGAAGCCCAACCTAAGCAAGGTTTCTTTAGCTCCGCCCTTTTACGCTTACGTTTACTTTTTAACCAAGCCTACTTGTCTCGCAATGGCATCAGTGTTGTACCTGTCATAGAATACAAAGGTCTTCCGGCTTTTTTAGCCCGTAAGGGAGCCGTTGCCCATGTGCTGCCCCATACTGACGCTCCAGACACCCCCATGGTAACGCAAAAGCTACCCGCAGGCACTTTAAACGCACCTCAAGGGCTGGAACCGGAGATTTTTCTTGGTAATGGTGCCTTCCTTGCCCCTGACCAAGATATTACAGGTCAAAACGTTACGGGCCAAAACTCTGCGGAACAAAACTCTGCACCACAAGGTGGCATGAGCACACCCAATGCACAGGGCCGCGAACCCTTAGTGAACGATCTTTTTAACACGGGCGTAGCCGGAGCTTGCGGCGGAGCCGATGCGGCGCCCTGCCCCGAATAACATAGAAGAAGGGCCTATCTACAAGGGTAGGCCCTAGCATATAAAACCCCACGCCTTAAGGTGTGGGGAATTTTGCTTTTAAAGGTGATTTTATGCGCATTATATGCAATGGACAAAGCCTTGATGTTGCCGAAGGCTGTACACTTTTACAATGTTTGGAAAACCAAGGCCTTGCTGTGGACAAAGTGGTTGTTGAGCGCAACACACACATTGTACCTGCAAGCGATTTTGCCACCACCATTTTAGAAGCCGATGATATATTAGAAATTTTACATTTTGTAGGAGGTGGTTAATGAGCGTACATACATGGACTCTAGGCGGTAAAGAACTGCAAAGCCGGCTTTTTATAGGCACAGGAAAATACGGCGCCGATGCGCTCATCCCCGCTGTGGCGGCGGCCTCAGCTTCTGAAGTCATCACCGTGGCTTTGCGCCGTGTGCAAACTTCTGCCACGCAAAATGGTCATGAAAATACAGGCATCATGCAGCACATTCCAAGCCATATGACCTTACTCCCTAATACCTCCGGCGCTCGCACAGCAGAAGAAGCCGTGCGCCTTGCCCGCCTTGCCCGCGCTGCCGGCTGTGGTAATTGGATTAAAATTGAAGTTATCAGCGATACACGTTACCTGCTCCCCGACGGCTATGAAACAGCCAAGGCTACAGAAATTTTAGCCAAAGAAGATTTTGTGGTTTTGCCCTACATGAACCCAGACCTTTACGTGGCACGCTCTTTAGTGGACGCTGGCGCTGCTGCCGTCATGCCTTTGGGCTCCCCCATTGGCACCAATAGAGGATTGCGCACCAAGGAAATGATCGCCATCCTTATTGAAGAAATTCCCTTGCCCATTGTGGTAGACGCCGGCATAGGCAAACCCAGTCAAGCTTGTGAAGCCATGGAGATGGGCGCCGCTGCATGCCTTGTAAATACTGCCATAGCTTCCGCCGCAGACCCCATTGCCATGGCCCGTGCCTTTGGCCAAGCCGTAAAGGCCGGACGCGAAGCGTACTGTGCAGGGCTTGGCGCCGAGGCTGGTGCCAACAGTAAGACCGCCGAAGCCATTGCCTCCTCCCCCTTAACAGGATTTTTAGGAAGTTAGTCATGGATTTTGCGCCAACACAAGCCTTTGCCGACACCTTAGCCTTATGGCCTGCTGAGCGTCGCGCGCGCCTTGCCGCCATGGCCAGCCCCGAGCGCGTACAAGCAGCCCTTACGCGTGAGCGCCTCACTGTGGAGGATTTTCTTACCCTACTTACTCCTGCCGCAGCACCTTTTTTAGAGCAAATGGCCCAAAGGGCTCAAGCAGAAACACAACGCCACTTTGGTCGCGCCGTGCATCTTTTTACGCCTTTATACCTTTCTGACCATTGCACCAATCAATGCCGTTATTGTGGATTTAATGCTAAAAACACCCAAGAGCGCCGCCATTTAAGCACCGATGAGGCTGAGGCAGAAGCACGCATTATTGCAGCATCCGGCCTTGGGCATATACTTTTACTCACAGGGGAAGCTAGAAAAATATCCTCCCCAGAGTACATTGCCACCATAGCTAAACGCATCAAGCCGCTTTTTGCCTCGGTGGCCATTGAGGTATATTCCATGTCCACGGAAGAATACCGCATGTTGGTCAATCATGGTGTGGACAGCATGACCATCTTCCAAGAAACGTACAATCCTGAGCTTTATGACTGGCTACACCCTGCTGGCCCCAAGCGCGACTACATGTACCGCTTAGAAGCTCCATCGCGCGCTGTGCAGGGCGGCATGTATAGCGTCAATGTGGGCGCCCTTCTTGGTCTTGACACCTTAGAAAACGATGGTTTTTGCACAGGCCTGCACGCATGGTGGTTACAAAAACAGCATCAAGGTGTAGAAGTAAGCCTTTCTGTACCGCGCATTTGCCCCCATGAAGGCGACTTTAACGTACCTCATGCTCTAGATGACAGACGCTTTGTACAATATATCACCGCAGTGCGTTGTTTCTTGCCGCGAGTGGGTATTACTGTATCTAGCCGAGAAAGTGCTTTCATGCGCGACCATGTTATCCCCCTTGGCGTAACGCGCGTTTCTGCTGGCGTGTCCACAGCTGTGGGCGGTCGTGCCGTGGACGGCAACGACACGGGCCAATTTGAAATATCTGACACACGCTCCGTAAGCGAAATGACCAACGCCCTTGCCCACAATGGCTATCAAGCCGTTACCAAGGATTGGCAAAGCATGTTCATGTAAGATATATTTTCTTATTTTATTTTTTGTGGAAGGGGATTTTTTAAACTCTCCTTCCTGCAAGCCCCCCCCAAGCCCCTCCCAGTATGCTACTGTACGCTCCAGCACGCTCCTTATTCATCACTTAAAAAAGCTCCCTATCTTGACAATAAAAGCTTTTAGCGCGTATCTTTATAGTGGTTATAGGCATAACCAAAAACAGCTCTACCTTTCTTATTTACTCAGGGGTGCGCCATGTATTTTCCCATTGCCGGCATTGAAGTAAATCCTTTTGTTCCACCACTTGTGGCCTTTGTTATTTCCTTTTTTGCTTCCATGGGCGGCATTTCCGGCGCTTTTTTGCTTTTACCTTTTCAAATGTCCTTCCTAGGCTATGTACACCCTTCTGTAAGTGCCACCAATCAAGTATTTAATATTGTAGCCATTCCCAGCGGTGTGTACCGATATTGGAAGGAAGGGCGGCTTGTGTGGCCCCTTGTATGGATAGTTGTTCTTGGCACACTACCTGGCGTTTTTATAGGGGCCATCGTACGTGTGGCTTACTTGCCAGACGCGCGTCATTTCAAGCTTTTCGCCGCCATGGTATTGTTTTATTTAAGCGCCAAAATACTGGCGGATATTCGGCAAAAACCCGCCAAAGACAATGCACATAGCGACCTACAAAAAAAAGTACAAGAGAGCCAAACTCACGGAGTTCCACAGGAAAAAGCTTGCCAAGTGACACACATACACCTGCGTTCTTTAGGTTTTCGCTTTTATGATGCCCATTATACCGTGCCCTTATGGGGCATTTTTGGCTTAAGTTTTTTAGTGGGCATTGTGGGCGGTGTGTACGGCATTGGCGGTGGGGCCATCATCGCGCCCTTTTTTGTGACCTTTTTTAAGCTTCCCATATACATTGTAGCCGGCGCTACACTTATGGGCACCTTCGTTACCTCCATAGCCGGTGTTAGCTTTTATCATGCCATTGCTCCCTACTATCCTCAGTTTTCCATAGCGCCTGACTGGCTTTTAGGCTTACTCTTTGGCATTGGCGGAGCTCTTGGTATGTATTGTGGGGCTCGCTGTCAAAAGTTTGTGCCAGCCACTGCCATTAAATGGCTTTTAGCTATATCTATGCTCTTTACGGCGGGTAAATACGTTTACGATTTTCTGCTAGGCTAAAAGAGAACCTCTTTTTTACATTGACAGCCCATAAAGCCTGTGCTAGATACGCCATCTGTTGCGGTAAAGCCGCAAGCCTTACGTGATGTGCGAGAATGGCGGAATTGGTAGACGCACTGGACTTAGAATCCAGCGCCTGACGGTGTAAGAGTTCAAATCTCTTTTCTCGCACCACTTTATCATAGATGTCCCTTTGAGTTTTCAAGGGGGCTTTTTTTTTGCCTATTATGCCCTTATGAGCGTCTATGTAGGGATAATTAATGCATCCCATGTAAATATAGCCCCCGCTTAGCATAAGATGTCTTCGGCACAAAAAAAGGGTGCTGCAAGCAACACCCTTTACAAAAAACAAATAAAAAAAACTACACGCGGCGGTGCTTTAAGCTTTCTCCACCGTAAATAAAATACGTATGCTCCGCCAAATTGGTAGCATGACGCCACACACGGTTCAACGTGCGGCTAATAAGAATAACGTGGATGGACAATTGCGGATCCACATCACGACGCTTACTGAGTTTATGCATAATATGCACATCTAGCAAAGCGGCTTCGTCTTCATGCTGGCGTACCTTAAGGGCTTTTTCAAAGTCCCCTTCGCGGAAGGCGTCAATGGCATCAGTGTAAATTTTACGCGCCGTTTTCATAAGGGCGATAATATCTACCATAATATCTTCATCTACGTGGTCAAGACCTTCCATAATAACGGCAAATTCTGCCATACGCGCAGCTTCATCGGCAATGCGCTCAAGGTCAAGAACCATACGCATGGCAGAAATAACAAAACGCAAGTCACTGGCCACGGGCTGTGTGCGAGCCAAAATGCTTAAAGCCTTGGCATCAATTTCATTTTCCAGCTCGTTAATGGCAGCGTCGCCATCAATAACAGCAGAGGCTCGGCCCACATCCCCTTCTTTTAAGGATTTACACGCATCATCTAAGGCTAAACCCACCATGGCAGACATAACAAGCAAACGTGTACGTAAAGTAACAATCATTTGCTGCAATTGATTTTCGCTATTGGACATTAACCGAATCTCCCTGTGATATAGTCTTCTGTTTGCTTTTGGGCAGGACGTGTGAAAATGGTATCTGTCACATCATGCTCAATGAGTTTTCCCATGTAGAAGAAAGCTGTATAATCAGAAACACGAGCAGCTTGTTGCATGTTATGCGTTACAATAATAATGGTCAACTGATGTTTTAATTCGTGAATGCCTTCTTCAATTTTTTGTGTAGCAATGGGGTCAAGGGCCGAAGCCGGTTCATCCATAAGCAGAACTTCTGGCCCCACAGCCAAAGCACGCGCAATGCAAAGGCGTTGCTGCTGCCCGCCGGAAAGACCTAAAGCAGAGGTGTGTAAGCGGTCTTTTACCTCTTCAAATATGGCTGCACGCTTTAAAGCATCTTCCACGGTGCCAGCAATGAGGCTTTCATCTTTAATACCGTTAACGCGCAAGCCATAAGCTACGTTTTCAAAAATGGTTTTGGGGAAAGGGTTTGGCTTTTGAAACACCATGCCTACCTTACGGCGTAAGGCCACCACATCGGAGCTTGAGGCATTAATATCTTGCCCATCTAAAGAGATATTACCTTGCACACGCGCACCAGGAATAAGATCGTTCATGCGGTTTAGACAACGCAAGAAGGTACTTTTGCCGCAACCGGAAGGGCCAATGAGGGCTGTAACTTTATTTTCAGGAAAAGAAAGGCTTACATCATACAAAGCCTGTGCTGCTCCATAATAAAAGTCCACATTGTTAGCTACTAATTTGTGCTGCTCTGTCACAGTTTTCTCCAAAAAAGGTGGGAATAGTGAAATAAAATACCGTAGCATACTCGTGAGTTGGACTTTCCACCCAAATACGTCCGCCAAGTTTTTCTACAGTGTGTTTACAAATGGCAAGCCCAAGCCCCGTGGAGCCATGGCTTCTATGTTTTTCTACGCGGTAAAAGCGTTCAAAAATGCGTTCACAATCAGCCTCGGGTATGCCGGGGCCTTTATCGCATATGGCAAAAGTAGCAAGCTGCGTTGCAGCATCTTGCGAAGCTTTTACGAGAATCTCTCCGCCTTCCGGCGCATAACGTCCTGCATTTTCGATAAGGTTTCTAAATATTTGTGTCAAGTGCTGTGTATTGGCTGTAACCACTAAATTTTCAGGAAAGTCCAAACGTACCAACACATTACGTAAATCTAATTGCTGGCGACATAATGCTAA
Source organism: uncultured Desulfovibrionaceae bacterium (assembly GCA_964371505.1). Taxonomy (GTDB): domain Bacteria; phylum Desulfobacterota; class Desulfovibrionia; order Desulfovibrionales; family Desulfovibrionaceae; genus CAYJAD01. The sequence continues at coordinate 11,022 of CAYJNG010000014.1, read as the reverse complement.
AGCCGCTTGCACGCTTTCTTGCGGGTGCACCGCAGAGGTAGCCATGGGTAAATGCGCATTTTCTAAGCGAGCTAAAGCCAAAAGCTCTTCTACCATACGAGCTAAATACGCACCATTTTTACGAATAATCTCCACAAAGCGAATATATTCTTCGGGAAATCCTTGTGTATTAGCAAGGGTTTCCGCATAACCTTGTATGGCCGTAAGGGGGGTGCGCAATTCATGAGAAACATTGGCCACAAAGTCTCGGCGCACACGTTCCAAGCGGAAGATGGGTGTCACATCGTGAAACACTACCACAGCGCCCAGCTGCCTTGTGCTATGGCTCGCCCGGCTTAAATGCACCGTAAACACACGATCTTCCCCAAGCTCTAGCTGTAAAGACTGTGTTATTTTATCTCCACCATTTCCGTTACTTTGAATGCCTGATGAAGCACTACCTTGTGAGGTAGTAAGCGCAGGAGCACGCAAAATATCATCCACAGCCTTTTGTAAGCGCGGCACAGGTATGGCTTCCACCACCTGCCAGCCTTGTGCATCCACCGTGTTAGGAAACATACGCTGCAATGCTTTATTACAATGCTGAATACTCCCGCTGGGGCTTAATACAAGCACGCCTTCGGTCATGGTATCTAAAATGGTGTGCAGTTCATCATTGCTAGCCGTGAGGCTTTTTACCTGCTCTTCAAAGTGCATGGCAAGATTATTAATGGGGTTTACCAAAGCCACATAAGCATCGCATGGGGCGGCGCTTAACCGGCGCTGATAAGCACCTTGTGAAATACTTTTCACAAAATCTTTTACATAAATAAACTCGCCCTTAATGATTCTTTGCAAGCACAAGGTTAAAATGCCAGCGCCCACCAAGGAGGATAAAATGCTAATAAAGAAAAAGCTTATGGTATAGCCTTCTTGCATTTGCCCTTCCAGCACAGGCTCACTCATAAGTACGGTCAACAGCCCTACAAAGTGCAGAAGAAAAACCCTTTTACGAAAGGACATCTTAGCCTCTAAAGCGGTAGCCAACACCGCGTACAGTTTCTAAACTATCGGCACACTCGCCAAGCTTGGCACGTAAGCGACGCACATGCGTATCCACTGTGCGTGCATAGCCTTCAAATTGATAGCCCCAAACACTATTTAACAACTGTTCACGGTTACGCACAGTGCCTGCATGGCGCATAATATCTTCCAGTAAGCGAAACTCCGTGGCGGTAAGCTCTATGGCATTGCCATTCACATTTACCATGTGCGCTGAAGGGTCTAAGTGAATGCCATGCTTTTGCAAGCTTGGATTTTGCTGCACCTGTTGCTGACGGCGTAAAATGGCACGCATACGCAACACAAGCTCACGCACGCTAAAAGGCTTTACCACATAATCGTCGGCCCCAAGCTCTAAGCCCACAATGCGGTCCACTTCTTCTCCACGAGCTGTGAGCATAATAATGGGTATATGCATGGTGTTGGCATCGCGCTCAAGATCGCGGCACACTTGAAAGCCATCTTTTTTGGGCAGCATCACATCTAGCAAGATAATATCTGGCTTACGCGATTTAGCCAATTCAAGCCCCATGAGGCCGTCTTCGGCTTCTATGGTTTCAAAGCCTTCTCTGCTAAGATTAAATGTTAAAAGGTCACGAATATCTGCTTCATCTTCTACTATAAGAACCAATTCACTGGGCATAAGGCGTCCTTTTAGCTTCATTGTCACTTTGTGACACAGGCCGTCATAAAAAATTTGTATTTCCATATACAGCCATGGTTTTAACCAAAATACAACCCTATGGATAATACATGCGCCAGTAAAGGAGATTTATGCGACAAAAAAAAGAAGGCTTTGTTACAAAATGGTGACAAGAGTATTTTATTTAACGTTACTACAACTTAGCAAAACACATCTTTATAGGCAATTCATGGATGTGAGCGGCTTTTTCTTGACTATATAACGTGAGTGCTTTATTCACATAACAAAAAGGAGTCTTTTATGAAACTTATTATGACATTAATGGTTATGGCTGTACTTGGCTTAGCTTCCTTTGCACAAGCGCAAGATGTGGATTTTAGCAAAGTTAAATGCTCTGAATTCTTAAATTCCGGCGAGGCAAACATCCAAAACACCATGATTTGGCTTGATGGCTACGTGAGTGCCCTTTCTGATAATACCGTTATGAGCACCGAATGGATGAAAGAGTTTGGCACACATATGGGCACTTACTGCACAAAAAATCCTAACAGCACCATTCTTGAAGCTGTGGACGCCATGGAATAAAATTACATAACAGCCTTATAAAAAACCGTCATGATTTTTCATGGCGGTTTTTTTGTGTCACAGGGTAGACCTCTCGCCTTTACTATAGAATATTCGGTGGTCAAGCCATAGCAAGCCCCAATGCCTACATGTCTTTTCAGCATGTTTCTTATTCCGTGGCGCCTTATGTGTAACAAAAAACTACCTTGTCATACAAAAACATGTCTGTGTGGCAATCTTATTGCCATAGCTTTCAGCACCAGCAGCAAGAAATAACAATATGCAAATACAGATAGTTACACAAAACACGTTTACAGTAAACACGTATGTTACACATGTTGGCGCCACACTGTCACAATTCTTTTCAGTTTTTGTCATACATTTGTAACATAGAAAAACGATACCCATGTGGACGCCAACGAAGCGTCACAAACAGAACACAAATTTAGGAGTATACAATGAAACTTTCTCGTGTTGTTTTTGCAGCCCTTTTGGCCCTTGGTCTTGCTGCCCCAGTTCAAGCTAAAGAAGAAATCGTTATCAACGGTTCCACCACAGTATTACCTGTTATTCAAAAAACAGCTGAAGCCTACATGGCTGCCAATCCTTCCGTATCCATCGCCATTTCCGGTGGCGGTTCTGGTAACGGCATTAAGGCCCTCATTGATGGCCTTTGCAACATAGCCATGGCTTCTCGTGACATTTCCCCCAAAGAAGTAAAACTTGCTGAAAGCAAGAAAATCAGCCCTAAGCGTTATGTTATTGCCATCGACGCTTTGGTACCTGTGGTACACCCTTCCAACAAACTTACCAACCTTACTGTAGAACAGCTTAAAGGCATTTACAGCGGTAAAATTAAGAACTGGGAAGAAATAGGCGGCCCTGACGAAAGAATCGTTGTTATTTCTCGCGACACCTCTTCTGGTACCTATGAAACTTGGCAAGAAAAAATTCTTGGCAAGGATCGCGTAGCTCCTTCTGCTTTATTACAAGCTTCCAGCGGTGCTGTAGTGCAAGCTGTAGCTAAAAACCCCAATGCCATTGGCTATATCGGTTACGGCTATGTAGATTCTTCCACCAAGGTTCTTAGCGTAGATGGTTTTGAAGCCACCCCTGAAAATGCCCTTTCCGGCACATGGCCCATCGCTCGTGACTTGTACCTCTTCACCAATGGCGAAGCCACAGGCGCTGCCAAAAACTTCATTGACTATGCTCTTGGCGCCGAAGGCCAAAAGCTTGTAAAAGAAGTGGGCTTCATTCCCTTAAGCAAGTAGTTTATTACCTAGCGAAATTTCCCCTCTCTTGAGCCTTGCGCTCAAGAGAGGCTTTTGCACATAAGGCGTATTGCATGAAAGAAAAAATTATTAATTTTTCCCTGGCCGGCGCGGCAACCTTCTCCCTTTTGTCCTTATTGGGCATTATGGTTTTTTTATTTTCAGAAGGCTTGCCCATTTTTGGTGTAGTATCTGTTACAGACTTTCTTTTCGGTGAGTACTGGTACCCCACATCTGACCCTGCAGATTTTGGTATATTTCCCCTCTTGGTGGGATCTCTTGCCGTAACGTTATTGGCTTCGTTCATAGCTGTTCCTTTAGGCGTCATGACTGCAGCCTACTTAACAGAAATTGCTTCCACCAATGTGCGTCGCATTGTAAAGCCCTTTGTGGAATTACTAGCTGCCTTACCCTCCGTTGTTATCGGCTTTTTTGGTATGGTGGTAGTGGCTCCCTTATTACAAGATTATTTGGGCGCTTATACAGGCTTAAACCTCTTTAATGCCAGCCTTATGCTTGCTTTCATGTCTGTACCCACCATTTGTTCCGTGGCAGAAGATGCCCTCTTTGCTGTGCCGCGCCCCTTGCGCGAAGCCTCCTTGGCCCTTGGTGCCACACGCTGGGAAACTACAGTAAAAGTTGTTGTGCCTGCGGCCCTTTCTGGCATTGGCACCGCTGTTATGTTGGGTATGTCTCGCGCCATTGGCGAAACAATGGTAGTGCTTATGGTAGCCGGCGGTGCAGGTATGCTGCCCACGTCTATTTTTGACCCTGTACGCCCCATGCCCGCTTCCATTGCTGCAGAAATGGCCGAAGCGCCCTATCGCGGTGACCACTACTACGCTCTTTTTGCCATTGGTATGGTACTTTTCCTTTTCACTTTATGTTTTAACATGATAGCCCAGCACATTGCCGAAAAGCATAAGCAAGTGGGCTCTTCCAGTTTATAGGAGGCAGCATGAGATTTACCGCATCATCTTCTTCACGCATGGGCCGCGAGCGCCTCATGTTTGGCGTATTACGCCTTGCCGCTTTTATCAACGTATCTGCCTTGGTTGTGGTATGCGTTTTTCTTGCCATCCAAGGTTTACCTGCCCTTTCTTGGGAGTTTTTAACGGAAGCTCCTCGTAACATGATGACAGAAGGGGGCATCTGGCCCTGTATTTTAGGCACATTCCTTCTTTCAGTGGGGGCATTGCTCATATCCTTCCCCCTTGGTGTGGCTTCAGCCATTTATTTGCACGAATACGCCGGACGCACCACCTTTGCCCGCTACATTCGCCTTGGGGTAAACAACCTGGCAGGTGTGCCTTCTGTGGTTTTTGGTCTTTTTGGTTTAGCCTTTTTCGTTACCTTTCTTGGCATGGGCGTTAGCCTTTTGGCCGGTATTTTAACACTGGCTGTGCTTACGCTGCCCGTTATCATCGGTACAGCTGAAGAAGCGTTACGCACCGTGCCGGATACTTACCGCGAGGCTTCTTATGGCCTTGGTGCCACAAAATGGCAAACCATTGCCCGCGTGGTATTGCCCGCTGCCACACCTGGTATGCTTACAGGGGCCATTTTAGGGCTTTCGCGCGCCGCCGGTGAAACTGCAGCCATCATGTTTACGGCAGCTGTATTCTACACACCAAAAGATCCTGATTCCGTATTTAGCTCTGTCATGGCTTTGCCTTACCATATGTATGTGTTAGCCACCGCAGGTACAGAAATTGAAAAAACACGTCCTTTACAATACGGCACAGCTCTTGTGCTTATTTTATTGGTGCTTGGCATGAATATTTTTGCCATTTATTTGCGTGACCATATGCAAAAAAAGAAGGCTCATTAAGAGTACTCCTAGAGCTAGCAAAAACTACACCCTAAAAGTTCTGATAAAGTCCGCCTTTTATAATTAAAAGGCGGACTTTTATTTTACACAAAAAAAGGGCTGAGACATCTCAACCCTTAAAAACTCATGTTTCACGTAGCCAAGGCTATTTTAGCCATAGGTATGGTAAAGCACCTCAAAATGCGCCGTAGGATGCGCACAAGCGCCGCAAAGGTTGGCAGGCTCTTTACCCTCATGCAACCAGCCACAGTTCAAACAGCGCCAAATGACGGGCTGTGCTTGCTTGAACATGCTAGCTTCGCGAATTTCTTTGGCAAGCATAAGAAAGCGCCTTTCGTGAAATTCTTCCGCTATGGCAATATTACGCATTACCGCTGCAATGGCTCCAAAACCTTCTTTCTCGGCAATGGCAGCCATTTCTGGGTACATGTGCTCGTACTCATGCTTTTCACCGGCGGCAGAGGCCATAAGGTTCGCTTCGGTAGCTCCAATAATACCGGAAGGGAAAGCGCCTACAATCTCCACTTCACCACCTTCTAAAAACTTAAAGAGTCGCTTAGCGTGCTCTTTTTCTTGATCGGCTGTTTCAGCAAACACTTCTTGCACAAGACGAAAACCGTCTTTTTTAGCTTGGGAAGAAAAGAAATCATAGCGATTACGGGCTTGAGATTCACCGGCAAAGGCAGTTAAAATATTTTTTTCGGTTTGTGTACCTTTCAAAGATTTCATATTGATTCTCCAAATATTTATACGTTAAGATAGTACTTTCTTTTGACACCTTAAACATAGACCAATCAAGCTCTAAATGCAAGTGATTCCTAATAAGGAATAGATTTTTTTCTTACCCCTCCTGTGCATAAAATTAATTTATATTTTAAATGCTTATGTTATTACAATACAGCTTTGTCATAATGAAGAGCATTTATCACTTCAAAACATATGAAAACTTTACATTTCTACCAACACGTAACAAGCTTAACCTATAGAATATTATGATATTTTCATCATAAATTTTATATATTTTTTACTCTAGTAATTACGTGACAAAGTGTCAAGAGTGCTTACTCTACATTGCAGAGGATGTGGCTTTTTACATACACAAATATTCATTCTTACTCATAAAAATACCAGTAAGTAAATCAAAATAAAACTAGGGAGTACCGTATGTGGCAAAGTATAAAAGATGGGACAATATATTACGGAAAATGGGTTATACACATTATTTTTGCTGCAATAATTATCCCCTTAAGTGTGGGCTACTACCTCTCTTTTGACGAAAGCACTGAAGAGCTCAACGCCCTAAAGTCCATAACTGAAAGAGGTTTTACACAAGTATCCTCCCTTGATTATGTGGACTCTTCCCTTGAAGGTCAAATTGTTTTTATTCACGGTGCTGTCAAAACACCTGACATACTATATGACCCTAATTTTGCCATTTCCAAACACGCCCTTTGTCTTTACACCACGACAAAATATTATCAATGGGATGAAGATAGAGGTAGGCGTAACCGACTGCGAGGCTATCAACTTGAACGTCACAGAGAAGTAGTGGATAGCTCTCTATTTGAAGACTATAAAAATAATACACTTACGTATCCTGTAGAAAATTTTGCTGTCTACGCACCTACAACAACATTAGGCGCATACAGCGTAGCGCCTTCCTTAGTGGCGGAATTTCCAGAAAAACTCTCATTAGACATACAGCCTACACAAACCCTTTTAGAATCTGCACAAGAAAAAATTCTTTCTTATGCCGATACGCAAACCCATCTTTCTGAAAGCTTGCTGCATTACAAACAACAAGACTATAAGGGGTCATTGGTTCATATCAACAGTAATTTAGTCTATTTAGGTCTGGACCCTTTCAATCCGCAAAGCGGAGATATAGAAGTTCAATACTATTATATCCCTGAGCAAACAGTAAGCTTTTTTGCAGAGTTAAAAGGCTCTACCCTGCATCTTTTTACCAATGAAAATGGCGATTCTGCCCGTCAAGTCATAGTGGCTGGTAAGGCAGACATGCATGAACTTTTTGAAACAGTAAAAAGGGATAACAAAGGCTCGCTTTCCTTTATTCTAATCAGTATACCCTTAATCATTTTTATGGTGATTTTCATTGATGTGCGCTTTGTGCTGCGAGTGGCGCAAAATCATAGAGACTCCAAAATAATCTTTTTACGTAATAATTTTGTTTTATCTGTGACTCTCACCACAGTGTTAATAGCTATTCTTTCTGGCTTTGCACTGTATTTTTAAAACGTATAGCTGCTCATGCCACAAAAAAAGGGAGTATGTTGCCATACTCCCTTTAATTTTAGCAAAAAGCGCTGTTAACCTTTGTATTCAAAGGTACCGGCTTCTTTTTTTACTTCCACAGCAATCTTCCATAAGAGGGAGAGAATCAAGAGGCCAACGCCGTAGACGCCAAGGGCCACCATGATTTCGCTGAAAGTAGGTGTGTACACGGTAACGCCCTTGAAGGGGTTAGGCGTAAAACCACCCACGAGTAGGCCAAGGCCTTTATCAATCCAAGATGCTGCCACAAGCATGATAAGTGCAATGGGGAGCAAGGTGGGGTTTTCGCGGTATTTGGGCGGTACTAAAATGGCTAAGGAACCAAAGGCCATAACCACTGCTGCCCACATCCAATACGTTACCCAGCTAATTTCCCCGTATAAACCTGCAAAGAGGAATATCATGGGGTATTGGTGACTGGTTAAACCGCTGTAGAATACGGTGAAAATTTCAAGGAAGTAGAAGAACACGTTAATGCACATGGCGTACGTGATAATTACAACCAAGGTTTTCACAGCTTCTTTGCCTGGATCAAACTTCACAAGCTTCTTCATGAGGAACATGAGTAAAAGCAAGATAGCAGGACCAGAGCAGAAAGCGGAGGCCAAGAAGCGCGCTGCCATGATGGCAGAGAGCCAGTAGTAACGACCGGGGATACCAGCGTACAAGAAAGCCGTTACGGTATGGATAGAGAAAGCCCAAATGATGGACAAGTAAATCATGTACTTTATCCATTTTGGAGGATGTATATCCAAACGCTCAGACTCAAGAGTTACCCAACCAATAACAGCGTTAAGAACAAGATAACCAAACAATACCAACATGTCATAGAACATAACAGAGTTAGGAGTTGGGTGGAAAATCATGTTCAGCATGCGTTGGGGCTGACCTAAGTCAACAACGATGAAGAGCATACACATGACTACAGCAGAAATGGCCATAAATTCGCCAAATATAATCATGCGTTTAAACTTCTTGTAATGGTGGAAGTAAGCAGGAAGCACAAGCATAACTGCAGAAGCTGCCACACCTACAAGATAGGTAAATTGTGAAATGTACAATCCCCAGGAAACATCACGTTCAAGGCCGGTAACACCAAGGCCTACCTGAGATTGATAAATGTATGCACAAAAGCCAGCACCAATAACACCTAGTAGGAAGAGCAACCAGATGTAGTAGGCACGAGAGCCTTGTAATAACTTTTCTACCATGGCTCGTCCTCCCTAGATAAGATAGTAGACACCGGGTTCTGTGCCGTAAGTGGGTTTACGGCGAATATGGAAGTTCTCAGCCAAGGCTTTACGCACGCTGGAGTTTTCGTCTCCCAAATCACCAAAGAGGATGGTCCCCTTAGAGGCTTCTACACATGCAGGCATTTGCCCAAGGGCAAGACGCTCGGTGCAGAAGGTGCATTTTTCCACAACACCCTTCATACGAGTGGGGTATTTAGGATTGGGCACAGGGTTAGACATGGCTTCGCGTGGATCAAAGAAATTGAAGCTACGCGCGCCGTAAGGGCAGCCGGTCATGCAAAAACGGCAGCCAATGCAGCGGTGATAGTCCATGGCCACGGTGCCATCAGTCATTTTATACGTGGCGCCGGTGGGGCAAACACGTACGCATGGGGGGTTGCTGCAGTGGTTACAAAGCAAAAGGAATTGTTGCTTTTTCACACGGTCTGGCAACATGGAGTTGGCATCATCAGGGAAGGTAGCCTTATAGCTGTCATGCCAAAGCCATTTGATTTCCTTGGTGCCAGTGGTTGTAGGCACGTTGTGAACGTCATGACAAGCTTTAGCAAGCGCTTCCATTTGAGCTACATCAGTAAGAGCACGGGTATCAATAACCATGGCCCAGCGTTTAGCTTTAAGGGCAGTGGCATTGGGCTCATATTTGCCAATGGTCTTGGCGCCAGCTTCAGCAGCTAAGGTGGCAGCACCAGTGCTGAAAGCAAATGCGGAAAGACCAGCAATCTTAAGGAATTTTCTTCTGCTGTTATTCATTACTTCTTCCCCTCCGGACGAATGTGGCACGTCCAGCAGTATGGGTCTACACTGTTGGAGGTATGACATTTCAGACAGAAATTCTCATAATCTGTATGGCACTTCAAGCAGGTGTTTTGTAGGCTAATTTCCCACTTTTTACCTGAGGAAGACACATAGGTACGGTTTTCGTTGCGAAGAGCTTCGTCACGCCATTCGTTAAGCAATTGCATATGCTCAGCGCGCATGTATTCCACAGGCTCAATGCACTCTTTTTCATCTTTAGGTAAGGTCACGTTAGGACGCTTATACTCGCCTTCGTCGCCAAAGTTCCCCACCCAAAAAGGAGCGGTGAACAATACCACAAAGACGAATACGCCTAATATAACATACTTTGCGTTATACATTATTCATCCTCCTCACTTACGGCATTGGGCAAGTCTTCTTGACGTAAGTCCATGGTACGAGGACTTTCACCCTTCATGACAAGGGCGTTGGCCACAAGCTCATGCAAGCCAGATACGCTTACGCCAGGTGCCCAGTAATTGGCCACAGGAGGTAAGGTAGCACGGTCAATGGCGCAAACACATGCCATGTGGTTTACACCGTGTTTTTGTTGCACATAACGTAAGGCATTACCACGAGGCATACCAGCACGCATACGCAATTCCATAATTTCTTCTGTGTTAAGGCCAGAACCAGAACCGCAGCAGAAGGTTTCTTCGCGAATGGTACGGTCAGGCATTTCCACAAAGTTATTACATACAGCACGCAAAATTTCACGTGGCTCATCAAGAAGACCCATGGCGCGGGCTGGGTTACAGGAGTCGTGCCATGTGGTTACAAGATGGTCGTTACGGCTAGGATCAAGGTTGAGCTTTTTGTGACGGATAAGGTCAGCGGTAAACTCAGCAATGTGAATCATCTTTGTGGACTTGGCGTTTTCAAACACGGTTCCGGTAATGGGGGACTTAGGCGTCTCCATGCAGGAAGGCGTGGGGCCGTTGAAGGTGTCCATGTATTGGTTAAGCACGCGCCACATGTGACCGCACTCACCACCGATGATGTACTTACAACCAAGGCGCTCGGCTTCAGCATACATTTTGGCATTGATTTTTTTGGCCATGTCAAAGCTTGTGAAGGAACCGAAGTTACCACCTTCAGAAGCGTAGGTGGACATGGTGTAATCAAGGCCAAGCTCGTGGAAGAGCAAGAGATAACCCATGAAGGTGTAGATACCTGGGTCAGCAAAGGCGTCACCGGAAGGCGTAATGAAAAGAATTTCATGGCCTTTTTCGTTCAAAGGAACGTTGGGGCGAATGCCTGTTACTTCTTCACAGTCATCGGCGAGGAATTCGGCGATTTCTTTGAAGGCGTGAGGCTGAATACCAA
>CAYJNG010000013.1:5223-30093 GCA_964371505.1 uncultured Desulfovibrionaceae bacterium | reverse complement strand
ACCATACTTACAGCGAGGCCGCCGGTGCTGGTTTCTTTAAACTTGGCATTCATTTCGCGGCCGGTTTCGTTCATGGCGCGGATGACAGCGTCTAGTGTTACCATATGATGTATGCCTTGCTCGCAATGCGCCAATAGACAGGCATTATACGCTTTAATGGCGCCAACAGCATTACGTTCTATGCAGGGTATTTGCACATAGCCCCCCACAGGGTCGCACGTAAGGCCAAGGTGATGCTCAAAGGCAATTTCTGCGGCATTTTCCACCACAAATATGGGGTTACCCCGTGTATGGGAAAGCATGGCTGCAGCCATGGCTGAGGCCACGCCCACTTCGCCCTGACAGCCCACCTCTGCACCGGCAATGCCGGCATTGTGCTTAGCTAGGTAACCAATGGCTGCTGAGGCGAGCACGCCTTCGCGTATGGCACGCTCCCCAATATTTAAGTCATAGCGCATGGCGTATAAAATGGAAGGCATAACGCCGGCAGAACCGCATGTGGGCGCCGTGACAATGACGCCACCGGAGGCGTTTTCTTCTGCGGCGGCAAAGGCATAGGCATTTATGCGCCCCATAAATCTATCCACAGCGTGCGGCATGCTGGTGGCTTTTTCGTGCAAAATTCTTGCTTTACGATGCACGCCCAAGGTGCCCGGCAGCGGGCCTTCGTTATTGAGCCCTCGCACCACTGAGGCATACATAACCTCCATGATTTCATCCAGCTTTTCAAATATTTTTGGGCGCTCCATGCCGGTGATGGCGCTTTCATTATCCAAAATAAGTTCATGCAAGGTCAGGCCTGTTCTTTCTAACTGTGCGCGCAGTTGCGCCATGGAGTTGTAAGGATATATGGGGGCGCCGTGTGAAGGTTCTTGCCAACCTTTCCATTGTATAAAGCCTCCGCCCACAGAGTAGTATTCTTGCTCTAGCAAAATGGCGCCTTGGGCATCTTGTAGGCGAAAAATAAGCGTATTGCTGTAAGGTTTATTGTGGTTAATGGGACCATTTACAATGTGTTTTAAGCCTGTATACACTTCGATATGCGCGTGAGAACCTAAAAGTACGGTATATTCTTTCTCTTCAGACACTTGCCCTAATAGATTGGGCGGACAGGTGGCAGGTTCGTGCCCTAAGAGGCCGGCAATAATGGCTGGTTTAGTACCGTGGCCAAGCCCCGTGGCGCTTAAGGATCCCAATAATTCGCAATGAATGCTATGAGCGCGCTGCAAAAGGCTATCGTCAAGACCTTGGCAAAGATCTTCAAAATTTTTTGCTGCTTTCATGGGGCCCATGGTGTGCGACGAGGAAGGCCCCGGCCCCATTTTAAAGAAATGGAAAAGGGATGTTTCAATGGGAGGTTTGTGCGTGTCTGCGTCAATGTGTAACTCTTTTAATGCCATGATAAACCTCGTAAAAAAGATAAATGGTTAAATGCGCAGGAAAATAAGACTAAACGTACTGAAAGTTGCGCATTTTGTAAAGATACTGACTAGGTGGATGCTCAAAGGCACATAAGAAAAAATGGGCAGGAGAAGGTTTTTTGTGAGCTAGCAAACGATAAAAATGCTGCTTTATGAGGATACATATTGCCAGAAACGTCTTCTGTGCTTTTGTTTCTGGCAATATGTATCAAGAAATTTAAATACGATAGGGGCGTTTTTGCTGATGCAGAACTGCTTTTCAGCAAGGGCTCATACGTTTTGCCCTAAAACTGTATAAAGCTATTCGCCAATTTTTAAATCTACCCAAAAATCTTCGTAGACTTTTTGTGTATCGCCAAGGCCTTTACTAAACTGGCTTTTGCCAAGGTCTTCCTGCGTGGGGAAGATGAGGCGGCTAGAAGCCAGCTCTTCGGGCACAAGGGCTTTGACGCCAAGGTTGGGGCTGCTATAGTTGTATTCTTCTACACAACGAGCGGCAATTTCCGGACGAAGCATAAAGTTAATAAAGGCGTGAGCTGCCTCTTTATTTTCTGCTTGTGCGGGAATGGCAAAGCTGTCCATCCATAAGGGAAGGCCTTCCTTTGGGTAGATAAATACAATATTGGGGTTTTCTTGCATGGCAATGAAGGCGTCACCATTCCAAATAAAGCCGGCGGCCACTTCTTCACTTATAAGAGCTTGCTTGGCAGCGGTAACGTCAAAAATACGCACGCTAGGCTTAAGCTTCACAAGCCAGTCAAAGGCGGCTTTTATTTTAGCAGGGTCTTTGGTGTTAAGCTCAGAGCCAGTGGCTAAAAGGGCTGCGCCAAAAGTATCGCGCATGTCGTCAGAAAGAAGTATTTTTCCTTTAAATTCAGGGCGGAAAAGGTCATTCCACGAGGTAATGCTCTTGGGATCTACCACATTTTTGTTTACCATAAAACCTTGAGCGCCCCACATGTAGGGAATGGAGTAGGTATCTTCCATGGTAAAGGCTTGGGATACGCGTGCAGGGTCAAGATGCTTAATATTGGGCAGTTTACTCTTATCAATAACGCTTAAAAGCTTAGCTTCGCGTAATAAATCTACCATGTAAGTGGAGGGCACCACAACGTCATACCCTTTGCCTTCCAAGAGTTTTAGCTTGGCATACATGGCTTCGTTGGATTCGTAAGTGTTGTAGATGACTTTAATGCCAGTCTCTTTAGTGAACTGGTCTAGCACATCTTGTGGTATATATTCTGACCAGTTAAAAACGTTTACTACAGATTCTTTTGCAGCAAAAGCAAAGGAGTGCATGCCTAAGAGGCATACCAAGCATACCATGGCTAACAGACATTTTTTCATCTTACTTTTTTCTCCCTTTTCCTAAGGTCCAAGCCGAAATGACAAGAACAAGCGTGGCGACAAACATGAGCGCAGAAAGTGCGTTGACGTCGGGCTTCATGCCAAGGCGAACCATAGAGTAGATTTTTAAAGGTAGTATTTCAAAGGATGGCCCCGTCACAAAAAAGCTAATGAGCACATCGTCCAAGGATAGTGTAAAGGCTAAAAGCCAGCCTGCCAAGACGGCGGGGCGTATAAGCGGCAAAATAACATGGTAAAAGGCTTTCCATTCGGTGGCGCCAAGGTCTCTTGCGGCTTCCACCACGCTTTCATCAAACTCGGCCAAACGCGCCAATACGGTGATGGCCACAAAGGGTAGGGCCAGCGTTGTGTGCGAAATAAGCAAGGTTAAAAAGCCTAATTCCATGGAAAAGCTTATGAAAAAAATGAGTAAGGAGATACCCATAACTATATCTGGAGAAACCGTTAATACGTATACGGAGCCGTGCAATATTTTGCGCCCAGGGAAGCGATAGCGGCGCAAGGCTATGGCTGCCAACACGCCCAAGATGGTGGCTAAGGTAGCGCTAAGCGCGCCCACAATGAGGGAGTTGAGCGCAGCGTCCAGTAAGGTGTCATTACGCAGCAGCAGTTCATACCATTTAAGGGTAAAGCCGCGCCATGCTGTGGAATATTTAGCAGCGTTAAAGGAATAGACAATAACCAACAGAATGGGCAGGTATAAAAAGGCGTATACAAGGCCCAGCCAAAGCTTTGCAAGTTTACGCATTACGCTCCCCCTTCGCCGTTAAGGGCATGCTGTTTATTGTGCGTATAGGCATTCACCAATCTATAGGTGAGCAGGAGCAAAATAAGGAGCAAGGTTAAAAACGTGCTGGCGGCGGCGCCCATGGGCCAATCTCTTGCCACAAGGAACTGATTTTTAATAAAATTACCCACAAGTAAGCTTTTGGCTCCGCCCAAAATTTCTGGAATATAAAAAGCTCCTAAAGAGGGCAAAAAGACAAGAATACTGCCCGCCACAATACCGGGTAAGGTAAGGGGCAGGGTGATATGCCAAAAGGTGCTGAGGGGGCTGGCCCCAAGGTCTCGGGCCGCTTCGCCGTAACGCGGGTCTAGCTTATCAATACTGGCGTAAAGGGGTAAAATCATAAAGGGTAAAAATGTATAGACCATGCCGCATAAAGTGGCAAAATTGCCGTACATGAGGGATATGGGCTGCGCCGTTATGCCACACCATACCAATAAGGAACTTATGAGCCCATTGGATTTTAGTAAAGCAATGAGCGCATAGGTGCGAATGAGTGAATTTGTCCAGAAAGGAATAATAATAAAGAGCAATAGCCAAGGCTTAACCTTGCTGCTGGCGCGGGTCATGGCAAAGGCAAAAGGGTAGGCTAGGAGAAGGCAAATGGCTGTGGAAGCAAGGGCAATCCAGAAAGACTCCCAAAGAATAACGGAATATTTGGGGTCAAAAAGGTGTAAGTAATTATCCCATGTGAGGATAGGTACCACAAAATCTGTTTCTCCGCGGGTGAGCACAGTGATAATAAGCAGCCCAATATTGGGCAGTAAGGCAAAAATACCCAGCCAGAGGGCTGTGGTGCCAATGCTAATGGAGCGTAGGAAATTAAGATTCTTCATGGGGCAAAACCACTTCCCAACCGCTAACCCAAGTTACAATGACCTTTTCCCCCTGCACATAGTTAATATCTATGCCATCTTCATCAAAGAACTCTGCTCCTATGAGGTGTGGTCCTTCATTTTCAAGGCTAATGTGCAAATCTACCGTAGCGCCTTTATAGACAGATTCTTGTATTACAGCGCGCAGTACAGGGCCTTCGGGGTATTCTTCATATTCATGGTAAATGCGTAAATCTTCGGGCCGTATGAGCACATTTACTTTGTCTCCAAGGGAAAATTCTCGCTTGGTAGGTATGGTGAAAAGGGTATCCTGAATACGTACTTCATAGGTGTTTTCGTTCATTTTTTGCACAACGGTACCGGGGAGGATGTTAATTTCCCCCACAAAGCGTGCTACGTAAAGACTGGCCGGATTTTCATAAATATCTTGTGGCGTGCCTTCTTGTACTATGCGTCCATTGTCCATAACCACCACGCGATCGCTCATGGCAAAGGCTTCTTCTTGGTCATGTGTTACAAAAACAAAGGTAATGCCAAGCTTACGTTGAATGCGCTTTATTTCCAGCTGCATCTGGCAACGTAACTTATAGTCAAGGGCAGAAAAAGGCTCATCAAGCAAGAGTACTAAGGGCTCATTGACAATGGCGCGCGCCAAGGCCACGCGCTGTTGCTGCCCGCCGGAGAGATTGGAAGGCTTACGGTCTACCAAGTGTTCTAGGCGCACCATTTGCAAAGTGGCGTGTACACGTTCTTTAATATCAGCCGCTTTTACACCCTGCATGCGTAGGCCAAAGGCTACATTGTCAAATACCGTCATATGCGGAAAGAGAGCATAGTTTTGAAATACGGTATTTACTTGACGACGCTCTGGGGGCACATGGCTTACATCTACACCGCCAATGGTAAGGCTACCTGCGTCCGGCTTTTCAAAACCAGAAAGAATACGCAAAATAGTGGTTTTACCGCAACCAGAAGGGCCCAAAAGTGTGAGAAATTCTCCATTGGCAATGTTTAGGTCAATACCATTTAATGCCACATGGTTATCAAATTTTTTAACAATACCGCCTAGGGAAATAAGAGGGGCTTTGTGCTTCATGCTTTTTTTATTCTATCATCCGGTGATTATGTACTTACAAGAGCGTACCTGTAAGGTGTTACGATTTTGTGGCAGGCTTATAATAAAGCCAACGTCATGGGGGTAACGCAGGGCTTTATTATAAGCTGTGCACAATATTTTTTAGTTTTTAGCGTGCAAAATTTGTCCAGTGGCGTTCTTCCACCTCTGGCATGGGTACGCTATCTTTGGCAGCTTCTATGCATTTAATAAGCCAAGCCATATTGCGGCCTAGTACGCGCATGGTTTGTAGGCCTTCATGGTCTTGCAGTACTTCTTCGGGGGTATTGCCATGCACTTGAGGCCAGTATTGTGATGACACTAAAGGCATTTGGGCAATGGTGAAGAATTTTTGTAAGCAGTCAAGGGCAGCTGTGGAGCCGGCACGACGACAGCTTACAATGGCTGCGCCAGGCTTTAAGGCATAAGGACCAGATTTATAATAGAACATTCTGTCAAGGGCTGCACAAAGGGAAGGATTGGGGGCGGCGTAATATACAGGAGAGCCAACCACAAGGCCTTGACATTCTTTCATAATGTCAATCCATTCGTTGATGGGGTCATCTTTAAAAATACAATAGCCCGTCTTAACACACTTATTACAAGCTATACATCCGCGTATGGCGCTGGTGCCAATGCTTACTATATGTGAATCTACACCACTTTCTTGTAAGGATTTGGCAACTTCATCAAGCGCAACGCGCGTACAGCTTTCTTTGCGTGGGCTACCATTTATGAGTAATACTTTCATAGGGCATTCCTTTTTTGGCTATATGTTGTACAGGCCTTGCCTATAGTGCATTTTAGCTAAAAAAGCAAATGGAGAAGTATACTTTTTCTACGGTGTCAGCTCTTTATACTGTAATATTAAAATAGGTTAGCAGTGAATTTGTTTCTTCGCTAAAGCTGCTTTTAAAGCGGTTCATAAGTTCTAGCTGCACATCTTCATTGGCCAAAACTTCGCGCATCATGGTGTCATTGTCTTCAAGGCCTAGAGTTTCCATAAGGCTTCCAAAGTGGTTGTAGAGATTGTTCCATAATTCCGCGTACTTGGTAGGGTCTTTTTCGTAAGCGTCGCGGTTGGGTTCGCCAATAGTGCCGCCAATGGTAAAGACCTCATCTACGCCTTGCGTGGTGAGCCAATTGAGCATGTCGGTAAATTCTTCCGTGGCAGGAAGTTTTTTCGACACTTTATCAAACAGCATTTGATTTTCATTGGTGATGGATGTGAGATTTTCTTTATAACGCAATTCATTTAAGAGCTCTATGGCTTCATCAGATATAAGCACTGCGTCTTCTGTGGGGTCAGATTCAGGGGTGACTGCACTGCTAGAAAGCACCGTGCCAAGGCTTGTGCCGGCACTGGAAGCGTAGGGATTTAAAAAAGATGATATGCTACTCATAAGAACTCCGTATCTTGGGTACTTGATTACTGACAGAATAATGCAATAAGCATACCGAGAAAAAATTTCCTCATGTAAAAGTGTTCAAGTTTCCTACGTATCTTATCGGCAGTTTGGCATAAAGGATTAGGGATAAAAAAAGGCCAAGATTGCTCTTGGCCTGTAGTTATGGTGCGTAAGCGTATTAGGCTAATTGTGCTAATAGGGCTTCTTTTACAGAGTTAATGTCGCCTTCGCCGTTAAGTTCAATGTACTTAGTGGCGCCGGAGGCAGCAAGGTTTTTATAGAAGTAGGCTGCAGCTAGGGTGCCGTCTTCTGTGTTGTAGTAAATGTCGTGGCGTTTGCCTATGGCGTTTTCATCCTGGTCGTCTGCGCGGGCAGAAAGACCGCCGCCACATACGCGACAGACATCGCCATTGGGTTTAATGGCATCAATATAAATATGGTTAGGGTGATTATTGTTATTTTCGCAAAGACGGCGGCCCATGATGCGCATTTTGGCAATTTCGCGGGGCAAGAGAATTTCAATCACATAATCAAGCTTAATGTTGGCAGCTTGTAAAGCATCCCAAAGTTTTTGGGCTTGCACAATATTACGTGGGAAACCGTCTAAAAGCCAGCCATCAGACCCTTTGCTTTGTAAGGTTTCCAATATCATGGGGATGGTGATTTCATCGGGAACTAAGTCACCGCGATCAATATATTCTTTCGCTTTTTTTCCAAGCTCAGTTCCACCGCCAATATGCTCACGGAAAATGGCGCCGGACTCTATGTGGGCAAGATTGTACTTATCTTTTACTAAATTGCCTTGTGTTCCTTTGCCACTACCATTGGGACCAAAAATAAGAATATTCACCGAAAACCTCCTAGGATTACTCGCAATACAAAATAATGGAAACAAAAGAAGCATGGGGTAAACCCCTATTCAGCAACTGTACGCTTAGACAGCACATTTTGTCAATAATGTTTTGAGATTTATTTCACAATATGAGCTGTATTTTTTAGTTCGTTTGGAAAATAGGTAAGAACTTATGAAATTATAGTATTCGCTCATGCGCAAATAATTTTTCGTGCTGCTTTAGAGAAAAACTTTGCTTTAGAATGAAAATAAAAAAGCCTACCATGGGGAAATGGTAGGCTTTTGATGTATGATTGAGAGCTTGTTAAAACTCAAGATCTTTTATGATATCTAGAGTTTTTGATAGGTGCGCATCGCTATGCACAAAGCTCATCATGCCGGCCTCAAAGGAGGCAGGGGCAATGTATATGCCTTTTTGGCGTAGCGCTTTGTAAAAACGAGTAAACTTTGCGGAATCAGCACGCTTCACGGCGTCAAAATCCCAAACTTCTTCTTCGGTGAAGAAGGGGCAGAACATGGGCCCAAGGGCGGGTACGCGTACGGTATGGCCTTTTTCGCGCAATATGCTTTGCATTTGTGCGGCAAAGTCTGCAGTGCGCGCGCTTAAAGCCTTATAATCACTCTGAGCTAAAAGACGCATGGTGGCAAGGCCGGCAGCCATGGCCAAGGGGTTGCCGGACAAAGTACCGGCTTGGTACACGTCGCCGCAAGGGGCTATGCGTTGCATATATTCTTTCTTTCCGCCATAGGCGCCCACAGGAAGGCCGCCACCGATGATTTTGCCAAAGGTGGTAAGATCTGGCGTAATGTTAAAATACTCTTGTGCGCCACCAAAAGCTAAGCGAAATCCTGTGATAACTTCGTCAAAAATAAGCAAGGTGCCGTGTTGCGTGCACAGTTCGCGCAAGCCTTCTAAAAAGCCTTCCTTGGGGGGCACAAGGCCCATATTTGCGGCCACAGGTTCCACAATAACGGCAGCAAGGTTGTTTCCTTCTGCGGCAAAGAGGGCTTTTACGGCTTCAAGGTCGTTGTACTTAGCCAGCAATGTGTCTGCGACCACGGCTTGTGGTACGCCGGGTGTGCCGGGAATGGACAAGGTAGCCATGCCGGAGCCGGCGGCAGCTAAGAAAGAATCTGCATGACCATGATAGCAGCCAATAAATTTTAAGACTTTATCTTTTCCGGTAACACCACGTGCAAGGCGTAAAGCGCTCATGGTGGCCTCTGTGCCTGAGTTTACCATGCGTACCATTTCTACAGAAGGCAATGCTTCGATGACAGCTTCTGCCAAAAGGATTTCATCTTGGCAAGGGGCGCCATAGCTGGTACCACGCTCAGCGGCTGCTTGCACAGCTTTAGTAACTTCTGGGTGGGCATGGCCTAAAATCATGGGGCCCCAAGAGAGCACGTAGTCAATATAGGTGTTGCCGTCAGCGTCGGTAAGTTCGCAGCCTTTGGCTTCTTTAATGAAAAGGGGAATACTGTCTACATTTTTACAAGCGCGCACAGGGCTGTTAACACCGCCAGGTATAAGGGCTTGAGCGCGTTCAAAAAGGGCTTGAGATTGTGTTTCTTGCATGGCTTTTCCTTAAAAATAGGTCATGGATGTTTTTTTAAACTCTTGAATGCTGTCGAGCACGGCAAATTTTTGCATGCCTGTGCTTTTTTGTACATCGGCAATGGTTTGCTGGCATTCTTCTTCTGTGCGTCCATGGGTCATGGTGTAAAGAGTGTAGGGCCAATCTTCCGCCGATGAAGGACGAAAATAGCAATGAGAAATATTAGGATGTTCTGCTGCCACAGGCCCAAACTTTTCAGCTTCAGCCTCACTCACCTGCCATGCCACCATGGCATTGCAATTCCAACCGGTTTTTTGATGTTTAATGCTGGCCCCAAAGCGTCGAATGGCGCCATCATCTTTTAGTTTTTGTAACAGCGCAAGAACTTCTTGCTCAGTACAACCAACGCTTTGTGCTATGTCTGCATAGGGTGTGGCTGTGTCCGGCAAGTTTTTTTGTACAATGCGCAATATGGCTTCTTCTTTTTCCGTAAAAGTATAACTCATAAAAATGCTCTTTGTTGCGGATTTTATAAAAGGTCTTTACCTTCAGAAGGAAAAAGACAAAAATACAATGGAGGGTACTATACAGTATGGCCCATGGGGATAGCAACTAAAAAGGGTGGTGCATTGGCATAGGCTAGGCGTTTTTTATTTGCGCATTATGCTGCGCTTGCTTGTAATGGCGAATGCTGCACCATGTGTATAAGGCCAAGGCCGCCCAAATGCATATGAGCATAACTTGGTTCGCTGTGCTTACCTCTTCACCAAACATGTACACGCCTATAATTAAATTTATAGTGGGTGCAAGGTATTGCATAAGCCCCATGGAAGAAAGCTGCACCCCTTTGCTGGCATAGGCAAAAAGTAAAAGTGGAAAAGCCGTAATGATTCCCGTACCCATGAGCAAAAGCTGCGTACTTGCATCGTAGGCAAAAAAATTACTTTGTCCCGTAGCTTGCAGCCAAATGAGGCAGCCTGCTGCCACAGGAAATAGAAGGCATGTTTCTAAGAAAAACCCCGGAATAACAGATACCTTAATGCTTTTTTTTATGTACCCGTACGTGGCGAAAGAGCACGCTAGGGTTAAGCCAATTAGGGGGAAAGCCCCATAGGCCACAACACTATACGTTACACCTATGCTGGCAATGGCAATGGCGAGTATTTGTAGTCGCGTCATTTTTTCCCCCAGCAGTAGGCGCCCTATAAGAACCGATAGTAGGGGATTGATGAAATAGCCAAGGCTTGCTTCTACAATTTTTTCATTGTTCACACTCCATATGTAGAGAAGCCAGTTGCCAGCAATGATACTAGAAGCAAAAAACACACGCAGCACAAGGCTTTTTTGTTTGAGTGTTTCCTTTATGGCAGGATAAGATCCTGTTATGAGGGCCAAAAGGGCAATGGTAACTAGTGACCAAAACATACGGTGAAGAAGTATTTCAAAAGCGTTTACATGGCCTAAGGCTTTCCAATATAAAACAAGGGAGCCCCAAACGGTAAAGGCAAGTAAGCCGGCAGCAAGGCAAAGGGTGGAGTGTGTGGTTTTCAAGGTGAGTATACTGTTGTAAAAGTTAAAGGGTCTGAACTTAGCGTTCAAACCCTTAACAAAATTCTCTTTTTGGTGAAATTCTTACATCTTACTTTTCAAAAGAGCGAGCAAATAAATCCTTAATGGCTGCTCTGCCACAGTCTTCTAAAAAGCGAGTACCAGTTGCGGTAAAGTGGGGGCGTAAAATGCAGGGGTCTTTTTCAACTTTCCAAGCATCTTTTTCCCAGCTAAACCATTCATTTTTACTTTGGTCAAATACTAAAAGGGGTTTGTTGCAAATTTTTGCAAACTCTGCTCCCCAACCGGTACCACCTTTCACAGTGCCATCGGCTTGAATTTCACCTATAACTATAATCTCACTTCCGCCGTTTATTTGCCAACAAATGGACTGTAAAACTTTACGGAAGATGGGTGCACGTGTGTATTCGCGGCTCATAAGCTTTGAAACATATGTAAGACTTACATCTTTAAGAGCTAGCTCTTCGGAGGTAAGTATGCGTACACCGCGGGAGCGTGCCAGCTGATGCCCTTCAAAGCTATAATTTATTTCTTCGATGCCCCATTCTTCGGCCAAAGAACCAAAAAATTCTTCGGTACCAGCGGCACCACCGCTATGTAAAACACATTGTTTAGGATTAAGCATTGCATAGACTCCTTAGAAAGCGCTTTATCACTATAGGACACAAAAAAGCTTTGAGGCACGCAGTAAGGTTTTGTAAATACCGTAAAAATAAGACGGTTTTTTCACACAGAACCTTATTTTGCGTCTCATTGCGATGTAAAGGCTTTGTTGTTACACAAAGCCCTTCCAAACGCAAAATCTAAAACCTTGTCTGCTAGTTAGGCTAGGCAAAACTAACAGGCGTAAAAGATTGCAGAAGCTTAGGCTAGATTAACTAGCGTGCGCTACTTACTAAAATCCTAGTAGCGGGAAGGACGTGGAGCGCGTGGACGTGCTTCATTGACGCGCAAAGTGCGGCCGCCAAAGGTAGCATTGTCCAAAGCTTCAACTGCTGCTGGTGCATCAGCATCTTCCATTTCTACAAAACCGAAGCCACGTGCACGGCCTGTGTCACGGTCGCTTACAAGTTTAACGGATAGAACTGTGCCATATTCGGCAAAAAGCTCCTGGATTTGATCCTCAGTAGCGGACCAGGGAAGATTGCCAACATAGATCGATTTAGGCATGAAGTGTTCCTCTCAAAAAAATTTTTATCTCGCACATACGCTCCAAGACATTTGGGGCACACGGTGCGACTCATGGATATACAAGAACACTCTTTGCTGTTCCTGTCAATGTAAAAATTAAAAAAAGCGAAGAATTACCAATAAAATAGGTGAATAATTTTTGAAGGATTTGTTTTTATTGGTAAATGATAGAAATATTTATTTTGCCAAAAGGAGTTTTAACTCCTCTTTGTGACAAAAAAACCGCTAAAATATTATATTATTATGCTAGGAATAGGCGCTTTTTACATGGCTTTGTAGTGCCACTTTAACAAATAGAAAAGAGTTAGAGCATACACTGCGTAGGCCCTAACTCTTTATTGCTCGTTTATCTGTTAATGAAGAGTGTTCTAGGTAACGTTTACTCTTTTTCGCCCAAGTAGTTTTTTATAACTTCATTAAGTCTTTCAAGGTCAATGGGCTTGGCCACATGCTCATTCATGCCGCTTTCTAGACATTGGTCAATATCTTCACGGAAAGCATTGGCTGTCATGGCCACAATGGGCACCGTGCTAGCGTCTGCTCTATCAAGGTGACGAATGGCCCTTGCTGAGTCATGCCCATTCATATTGGGCATTTGTAAGTCCATGAAAATGAGCTTGTAATGACCGATAGGTGATTTGGCAAAAGCGTCCACGGCTTCTTGTCCATCGGCTGCTTCGTCAATGATGCACTCAAAGGGGGACAACAGTTCCATGGCAATGATTCTGTTTATATCCACGTCATCCACCAACAGGATGTGTTGACCAGGTTTTACTACCACGTCGCCATGGCTTGTGCTTTCGCTTACACTGGTTTGCACATCTTCTTTAAGCCATACTTCTAAGGAGAACTCGCTGCCTTGGCCCAAGGTGGATTTTACCTGAATGCTGCTGCCAAAGAGTGTGGCAATCTTCTGGCTGATGGAAAGCCCAAGGCCCGTGCCGCCATAATGGCGCGTTATATGGCTATTGGCTTGCTCAAAGGGGTTGAACAGCTTGCTGATGGCTTCTTCTGCAATGCCGATACCGGTATCACTAATGGAGAAGAATATAAGGCTTTTGCCATCTTGACGTTCTTTTAATTGCACGTGGAAGCTAACCTTGCCAAGTTCTGGCGTAAACTTAACCGCATTGCCCAATAAGTTAATGAGGATTTGGCGTAAGCGTAAGCCGTCAGAGAGGTAATCTTCGCAAGGTAATTCACTAATATTTAATTTAAAGTCAATGTTTTTAGAGCTGCAGCGCGGCTTAATGATGACGGCAACTTCTTCCACTAACTTGCATAAAGAGAAGCTGTCTTCACAAAGTTCAATCTTACCGGCTTCAATTTTAGAAATATCCAAAATGTCATTGAGTAAGCCTAAAAGATGTTGCGATGATGACTCAATTTGCGCCACATGTGGCATAAGGTCAACGCTGGAGCAATCTTCACCGCTAAGTTTGCGCTTGGTAATATTGGTCATACCAAGGATGGCATTCATAGGGGTGCGGATTTCGTGGCTCATGCGTGCCAAGAATTCGCTCTTAGAGTCACTGGCCTTGTTAGCTTCTGCAACAGCATGAATAAGGTCTCGCTGTACTTGGCGTAGGTCTTTTTCTACAGTTACACGTTGTGTTACATCGCGGGCCACGCCCAACACGCCGCGTAACCTGTTGTCTTCGCTAAAGAGTGGCGTACGCACAACGTCCAGAATTTCTTCATGCCCATCGGCAAAGAGTACTCTTTCTTCTGAGTGCATGGGGCTTCTAAAGTCGATAGCTTCTTGGTCGTTACTGCGTATGGCTTCGTATATGGCAGGTGGGAGAATCTTCGAAGCTTTTCTACCGTGCACTTCCTCAGGCGTCATACCAAAGGAGCTTGCAAACCGTGAGTTAACAAAGAGGAATACATCATTGGCGCCTAGGTACCAAATAAGGTCTGGAGAAGAAGATATAACCGTATCAAGCAAGGCGCGTTCGCGTTCAATGCGTTCTTGCTCTGTCATAAGCATGGTTACGTCTTCCAACACAATGATATAGGCTACGTTTTCGCCGTCTTTGTCTGTGAGGTAGTTTACATTACTTTTATAGTAAGTATGTGTAGGAACATATTGTACAATGGTCTGCTCACGGCTTTCCAAGAAACAGGTAATGGGGTTAGAGTCTTCATCATAAATGCTGACATCAGTATATTTTTTCCCTTCTACATTTTCTAGTGTAGTGTCGAGGAGTTCCAAGGTCATGGCGTTCATATAAATGACTCTACCATCAAGGTCGGTAATGGTGGCAGGGCCCTTTACGGAGTCTTCAATACTTTGAGACAAGTCGTCCAAGGAGTCTGCTAATTCGCCCATTTCATCCTTTACAGGCTCGTTGAAGCGGAAATGGCGTTGACCATGGCGGAAGCGCGTAATACCGGCAATAAGATAGGTAATCTTTTTAGTAATAGAAGATGCCATCCAAATGGCTATGAGAATAACAAGTAGGGTCATAACCACCGTAGATACGGAAAGGCTTACCGTAGTTTCCCAAAGGTGTGCGGCAATGGTAGCAAAGGTATCTTGCGCGGCAGCATCCAATTCTTGGTCAGTATTGGTGATGATGCGCTGAATTTCTTTTTGCGTTTCAATAGCAGGCTCGTGGAAGTTCTCAATGCCAGAAGTTGCCGTAACGATACCAAATCCGCGTTTGGTGTCGCCGTACTGGCCTGTATAATAGGGGATGGCAGCCGTGGTGGTGAGCTTCCAAAGGCCGGACCATAGAATAAGGAATGAGCCGGAGCCGCCGTCCTTGGTGGCATGGTACCAGTCTGTGCACTGCGGGGCAAAGTTTAAATAGCGACAGTCAAGGCCCACATCACCTTGCAAGAATTGCTCTTTGGCAAACTTTCTGTCACGACGCTGGTCGGCAAAGGTTGGTACGTTTTTAATATAGTCGGCATAGCTTTTACCGCTATTTTGCCATTCTTCATATATCCAATCTTCGAGCCAAGCGGGGTGAGGATCGCCTGTTTCAGGGTCATAACCTACGATGGAGTGGTGGCGTGGGTGTACAATGCTGCGCCCTTTATGGTCCCAAATAAATACATAGTCGCCTTCAATGGGGTCAGAAAGTTCGGTGTAGCGCTCTTTTTTAGGTGTGAGATGATTTACCAAACTCATGATATGGTCATGGTTCAAGGCAAGGGTAATATAACCTATGATTTTACCCTCTTTTTCCACCGGCGTAGCCCAGCGTACAACACCTTGGAAGCGTTTTCCATTGGGGTTTTCAGGGCCAGCAAAAGCTACTTTTTCTGGTTCGAAAGGAACATTTTTTTTCTTAGCTGTTTCTGGTGTATACATGCCAATGAAGGGGGTGCCTACATAGGCACCAAT
This sequence comes from uncultured Desulfovibrionaceae bacterium, assembly GCA_964371505.1. Classification (GTDB taxonomy): domain Bacteria; phylum Desulfobacterota; class Desulfovibrionia; order Desulfovibrionales; family Desulfovibrionaceae; genus CAYJAD01. The sequence goes on along the minus strand of CAYJNG010000013.1, from coordinate 14,631 downwards.
AACGTCGGACACGTAAATTTCGCCAGGTTCTAAATCCTTAAGATGGTCAAAGTAATCTTCGGCTTTGATGAAGGTGTTTTTCTTCTCTGAAATATTTTTCAGAGTGGGATCCATCACATCAGAAGTGGTGATTTTAATTTTTTCTTGCCCTGTTAAGTCTACAAAGGTCATTTCCAGGTAGGTGGGCTTAGGGGTAAACTCAAAGCCAGTGGGCTTGGTGTATTTAAAGCGTGTGGAGTTTTGGTCAGAAGCAAAAGTAAGCTCAGGAGTAGGGGATTGCTCTCTAGTACTTACCCAAGATTTTCCATCTTCAGAAAGTTTCCATGGGGTGCGTGCCACGGATAAGGTAATGCGATGATCAAGAAATGTTTTATAAATCTTCTCATCTACGGGAAAAGCAGCCAAAGTGCGAATGTCATCATCGCGTTCATAAAGAAAGTTAGCTACATTTCGGGCTGTGTCTGTGGTAAGGCGTTCAATTTCCTCAGTACCACGATCGTCCAAAGCACGTACGGCGTCATCAACGGCAAGTTTTCCCGCTTGTGTAAGCTCGTTTACCGCTTTGTCAGCCATATTTTGCGTACGTTCTTTCATTTCTTCACCAAGGTTCAGAGCTTGTTGCCATGCCACTAAAGCAATGAAAACAAGTGGAAGCACCTTAATGATAACGAAAATAACGATAAGTTTGGCGCGCATGCCAAGGCCAAGTTTGGTGAGGAACTGCTCTAATGTAGAAGAAATACTGTGCTGTTGACTCATTTTTTACCTGTAAACCTTTGTTGGGAAAAGAATCAAATAATAGACGTTGTTTTGAGAGGTGGGACAAAACTGACCATTACTTTTTAAGTATAGTCTTTTGATACATAAAAGTATCCATTTTGTCACCTGCAAAAATCCGGTGAAATACATTGAAGTTACACAAAAAATAATTTCAAAAAAACGAATGTCAATGTTGCTATGTCCAGTAGGCAGCAAAAAGAGCCGCCATGATGAGGGAAGGGAGCATGTTTCCTAAGCGTATTTTTGTTATGTTGAGTGTGTTCGTCGCAATGGCAATCATAAGCACGCCGCCTGTGGTGGTCACTTCGGTAAGGAGGGGGTCTGTAAAGATGCCCGCCAAGACGCTGGCACCTAAAACAATAGCTCCTTGGTAGAGAAAGACGCTGATGCCGGAAAAAAAGACACCAAAGCCCATGCTCGCCGCTAAAATAATAGCGGCGAAAAAGTCAATGGTGGCTTTGGCCAGAACGATATCGCGTGTGCCGCGCAGGCCTTCTTCAATGGAGCCTAAAATACCCATGGCTCCAAGGCAAAAAAGCAAGGAACTGGTCACAATGCCTTCAGTAAAGCGCGGATTGTTGGATTTTACTATTTTTTTTAAGCTATCACCTAAATGTATAAGCCTGTCTTCTATGCGTAGAATTTCCCCAATGATGCTACCACTCACAATGCTCGCGATGGTGAGCATGGCGTTGCTTCCCACCAAGGCAGACTTAAGCCCTAGCACTAAAATGCACAGGGCAATGCCTTGAAAGATAAGTTCGCGCATTTTTTCCGGCATGCGTGCGCCAAAAGCAAGGCCCAGTAAGGAACCAGCCATAACTGCAAGCCCATTGATAAGCGAGCCTAGGGGAAATATCATATGCTTACCTAATTTTCTGTGTTGTCTTTATGCGTAGGGGAGCAGAATTCGTGAATGACAGCACTTTCTTCCTCCATGTGCAAGGAAGTGTCATGCAGCGCGTCATGTAGCGTATGAAGATGAGGCTCGCCATGCGTCACCTCTTCGCTCAGCATATCATCTTCACTGGCGCCCAAAATACCGCGAGCCACCGGCACTGGGGCTGTCCAAGTGTCTGGCATGGGAGCCGTAAGTGTGGCTTTGGCGCCTAACCACGGGTTGAAGTAACCAAAGGTGAGCCAAGGGCATGCTTTGCGCAAACGCTTTTTAAAGTTGGTAAAGCCCACGGAAGGCCCCATGGGAATGTCTTGTAAGAGGTTTAAATACATTTCCGGATCAATGTTTAAATTACGCAATTGTATAAAGCTCACACCGCAGGTGCCCACCAGTTGTGTGAGGGCTTCTAGCTCTTCTTCTGTATCGCTAATGCCGGGGAAGTATAAAAGGTTTAAAGAAACAAAAACGCCGCGTGCGCGTGCTGCTTTAATGGAGGCTCGCACATGGTCAAAGGTGTAACCTTGCGGGCGGTAGTAGACATTGTACACTTCTTCACGGGCAGAGTTTAGGCTTACACGCAAGGAAGTAAGGCCAGCATCGGCAAGACCCGCCACAGCATCGGGGCGAGAAGCATTGGAGTTAAGGTTAATGGTGCCGTTGCGACTAAGCTTTGCATCGGCACGAAAGGTTTCAATGGCTTCTTGCAAAATGGGCGCATTGGTAAGGGGTTCGCCTTCGCAGCCTTGGCCAAAGGAGAAAATGGGCTTTTCTTTTTCTTGGCTGGCGTGGTGGCGCATAACCTCCACAATTTCTGCCGCTGTGGGGCAAAAATCTAAACGACATTGCGGCGTGGTTACAATGGGCGAGTCTTCTTCTTGCTGAGAAATACAGCCAATACAGCGCGCATTACAGGTGCGAGATGTGGGCAGTGGTGCTTCGTGACGACCAAGGGCCAAATTGCGTGCCGCAGGGCAATCGTATTGCAAAACACATTTTTGCATAATGTGTTGTATAAGGCGATTGCTCGGGTATTTTTCCAGAAGCTCTCGTACGCTTTTGGTAAGTAAGGATTTTTTTACCTTACGAAACTCTTGGCGGGTGTCTATATCCACTTTTTTGGCACAAATATAAAATTTTCCGCGAGCATAACCCACAGCGCCGTAAGCAAAAAGCGGCAAGAGCGGCGCGTCTTTATCGCTATCATAGGCAGGATGCGCCGTTAGTGTGTGGGCAGGTGCGGCAAAGGCAGCCACGGCTAAATCTTCCAAAACTTCCATCTGCCCGCTTTCTTCATCAAGGCCCACAGCGCGTCGCTTGGGTAAGTAAAAAAGCTCGCTCTCTGGAGGCAGAGGCATGAGTTCGTCCGGACGAGGGAGACCCCATTGTTTACCAGTGCGGCAGACCATGAGTAAATCCGGGTGATCATAAATATTACCTTGGGCGTCAGCCACCACAAGATGGGGGCGAAGAGGGGTGGTGCTCATACTTATCCTTGATTCTCTAAGCAAATTGCAGTACAGAGATATTTTAGTTAAATACAACTTCTAGTTGTATTTTTTTGTACACTGGCGTTTTGGCGCATAACATCATAAAAGGGCTTACCATGTCTGTAATGCTAATGCTTTTTGGGACATTATTTTTTTTGGGACTTTTCATAATATTTGTTTTTCTTTTGCTGGGGCAAGAAAAAGTTATAAAAACGGTGCGCCAAGAACTGGATGTACAAAGGCAGTATTTGTCTTCCTTGGAGCAGCGTTTGGCCATGGCGGAAAATCCACACAAGGTAAACCCAAGCAAGGGCGATACACTTTCTCTTGCAAAGACGCAAGCCCCTTATGCAGAAGGCCCTGCGGTACCTAGCTTGGATATGCCGCCCATGCAGGCCTCGCAACAACGTACAGCACCGGCTCCTGCGCCCAAGCCTCACCTTGCACCAACTATGGAGCTTTCCATGGAAGGCGTATCTTCAGAGGGGGCGGCGTATAGAAAAGCTGCATCCTCTGTAAAAATTGCTCCACCTGCATCGCAGGTAAGGCAAGGGGCTCCTTCTATGGCTGTTCCCCCAATGGAATATTCTCAGGCAGAATATTCTCAGGCCAGCGCACGTCCCGTAGGTGCAGCGGCCATGGGCCATCAGCCTCAAGGGGGGCATGTGCGTTCTCAATCTGTAAAGCCCGTAGGGATGCAAAACGACGATTTGCAACTCTTTATGGCTCCGCCACAAAGATAATTTTTCGCCTGCTTATCCTTTCAGCGATAGAAGAGTATGCTTTGTTGCTGAAAGGATAACGCGGCGTGTGCCCCTTAGCAGCAGCGCTTTCCTTTAGGGGAAGACACACAGCAGGATGTTTTCTTATCCGCAAAAACACGCATATCACAAGCTGCATTACCAATAACATTACTAGCTACTAAAGTGCCGCCAGCTACATTTTGTATGGCTGCACGTCCGGCTTCCACAGCGCTTTGCACCGAGGCTAAATCTCCCTTTACGGTGAGTGTTACCAAGCCGCAAGCCACGTGGCTTACTTGCTCTATTTCCACGTTGGCAGCTTTGGTCATGGCGTCGGCAGCCTCAATGGCGCCTACCAATCCTAAAGTTTCAATAAAACCGTATGCAGACATTTTTTTCTCCTTAGCGTAGGGCTGTATGCCCATGCCTTAAAATATAAGGCAAGGGCCTGTGCGTCAAGTGGGCTTTTTGAAAGATTTTCGCGCGCACTTTCAAGGCAAAATTACAGAATATGCCTTTGTTAATTCTAGGCACCCTGTGGGGGGATGCCTCAACGTTTTCCATGTGCTGTTTGGGGGAAGATGCCACGCGAAGCCAGTAGATAGGTCTTGCGTAGGTGCTCGTCTTCTATGGCTTCTGCCAACAATAAAAAAAGGGGTTTAAGGTATGTTTCGCGTAAGGCGTGGGCATGAGTGCGGCGCTGTTGTACGCATTTTTGCTTATACTGCGGGCTAAAACCTTCAAGAAACTTTGTAAAGGCCAGCGCTCTATGGCGTGCTCTATGCCCATTATCTATGGTGGCAAGACCTTGGGCAGCTACATTTTTTCGTAAATCGTCTTGCTCAAGCAAGCTGCGGATGACGCTAACGACTTCCTTAACGTCATGGGAATTATAGCAGAAAAGTTCCTTTCTTTCGCTAAAAAGCTCTGTGAGGCCGTGCCCAATGCGTGGTGTAAGCAGGCACGCGCCGCAGCCAAGGGCTTCAAATACACGAAAGTTTAAGTCCTCATGTTCACACTGGTTTAAGATAATACGCCCTTGAGGGAATAGCTCGGCATAGTTGCCGCGTGTGCAGTGCAGCTGTGGTAGTTGCTGCTGTACTTCTTCTAGAAAGGCTTTGCGCTGAGGCGTATTTTGGGCATGAATGGTACCCACAAAAAGACAGTCCCATAAGGGGGATATGTCTAAGCGTGGTGCGTCGGTATCGCGTGCGAAAGGGGGTGACCATAAAATGTGCTGTGGCGGTAATGTTTTATTGTGGAAGTGTGGAATATGGTCTTTTAAGCTTACCAAGCAGGCATCAAAAACTTGTGCGTAATAGGGGTACCAGCTGTGTATATGCGTATCGACGGCGTAAAATACCGTAAAGCAGGGAAAATCTTCCACCCCCAGCAAAAAAGGCGGGCGGCTTTTATCCGCCATAACGAGCACGTCCGGTTCAAAACCGGCTTTTTCTACCAAGCATTCCCATGTAAACGTGGTTACTTCTTCAAAATTACAAAAGTGTACGTGCCAGCCGCAAGCGGGGAGAGCGGCTTGAAAGAAGGGGCTTCCTATCCAAAGAATTTTGTGCACAATGAAGGCCTTTGCGTGCTTATATTACAGGATTATGGGGCGTAGGCTTTACTTTACGTATTGCGCCTTGCGCACAAACAATATATAAAGGATGCGGCCAATCTTTGAAACATATCTTTCACATGGATACTCGTCAAGTGCATAGTCCTGAAAATAGCTCCCTAAAGGGCCAAGGCCCTTCCAAGAAAAAACGCCGTGCATCTGTTTCTTTTTTTCAAAAAACAGCCGTACTGTGGCGTGTATTACTCTATGTGATATTAGGTGTTTGTACGCTTGTTCTTTTATGTTTTTTAGCTTTTTTTTGCTATGTAAAAATGTACCCGCAACAAATAAGCCAAGAAATTTCCGAAAGTTTGCACACGCACGCGCAAATGGAGGTGGAATTTTCCAGTATAGATGTGGCCTTACTGCCATTGCCGGCACTTTCCTTTGCCGATGTGCAGTTACAGCATGACGACTTTTCGCTTACGGTGGCCTACGCTACGGTGGAGCCTTCCTTATGGGCCTTGGTACAGGGTAAACTTTCTTTAGGGGATATATCCTTATGGCGGCCTGTGTTTACATGGAAAAGCTCGCTAGCAGCAAGTGAAACTCATGCTGCAATAAAGGAAGAGGGGAAAACGGAAGCCTTAACCCCCCAGAGCTTAGTTACTCCTGTGGCTTCTCCTCCTCCTGCTAATCTTTCTTCCGCTAATCTTCCCCCCTCTAGTGATGATGCCGCTGTGCAAAAAGGTCTAGAGCAACATGTGGGGGCTCTTCTGCATGCCGGTATACAAAATGCTGTTATGCAGATTCCTTCTTTTGTCTATGGCTCTTCCTTGGAAATCTTACACGGCAAGGTGTTGGTTGAGCACGGTGCATGGCACTTGCAATGCGAAAATGTGAATACTGCCTTGCGCTTGGGGGCTTTAGGAGCTTTGGGAGGCGTGCTGAGCTTTGAAGATGGCGTGGCGTTGCTTGAGCAAAAGCCTGTGGCCCAGTTGCAACGTTTTTCATTGAACCTTTCTGGAGCTGTGGACGCAAGTATTCAAGTGCGTGTGCAAAGCCAAGGGCAGTGGACGGGCGTATTAGATAAAGCGCGTGTTGACATAACAACCAGCTATTCCATGGAACAAGGTGTATCAAGGGCTGTGTCTGTCATATCTAAGGCCTTACCCGAAGTGTTATCACATTCTTTGTCGCGTAGTTCGTGGCTAGCAAAGCAAGAAGGGGAAGGCCCCTTACAGGCGCAATGGGATATTCAGGGCGATGTATTGTGGCACGATGAACCCATAGCCGTGCAAAGTAAGGGGAGGCTGTGGGGCGACTTTCAAAAAAATATCTATCTACAAGATATAAAAGTGAGGCTGGAGCAAGATAGCTTGACGCTGCAAGGGATATTGGCCTTGGCAGATGTGCAAAATCCCACCTTGTCAGGGAGTATTCATGTTTCGCAATTAAGCCTTACGCAATGGTTTGGCTTCGCACGGCATATGCCGGCAGGCCTGCAGCACACTTTGCATAACTTGCAAGGGGAGCTTGACTTTGTACTTAACAAAGAAGGTTTAGAAGTTCCGCGTATTAATGCTCACGCAGCTGAGGCGCATTTCACCGGTAAGGGCGCAGTGCCTGATTGGAGCAATGCTGTGGTAGTGTTGGATATTGTAACGCCGGAGCTGTATTTACGAAATGCTTACCCTGAGGCGGAAGGTATACATCCTGAACCTTTAGCTTTTAGGCATAAGCCTTTAACGCCCGTTCCCGGCACGCCTGAGGCTGCCGCCGCTGTTGGCGGCGTGAGCGTGAGTTATGATATTAATGTGGCTGCCAAACAAGTCTACGCGTGGGAATTACCCGTGGGGGATTTAAAATTCCGCGCTTGTGCCATAGAGCTTGACCGCAAGCAAGTTGCAAAAAAGCATAAAAATGCTGCAGTTCTAAGCGTGAGCACGCCAAAGTTTTTTGGTGGGCGTGCAGAAGCTAAGGGTATACTGTATCGCTCTGCCGACGATGTTTCTGCCTATGATATTACAGCCATATTGCGTAATGTGCGTGCAGAAAAGCCTGTAGCTCGCATTATTGGGCAAGAGCTCATAGGGGGGCGCATGTCGGCGGACGCTTCCGTAACAGCTAAAGGTATTTATGCCGGCGAGTTTCTTACCTCCTTGGCAGGATCTGCCTCCTTACGCGTGGATAATGGGAATTTTTATTCGCGTTCTAAGCGTAAAGTGCCTTTTAAGGTGATGACTTTAGCCGGTACGGTGGCGGGGTTAAATCCTGAAAAAGTTTCCGGCAGTACGTGGCCTTCTAAGTTGCAATACAGCGGGCAATGGCGAGCGACTTTAGATACAGATGATATACGCGCCAAGAGCACATGGAATGGGGCTTTGGAGTTTGTGGGGAAAGACTATGGCACCGTGGCATTGAATAAGGTTCCGGGCTCTTTTCAAATTTCTTTTGCGCCAGACTTAACCACTTTGCCCCATGCTGTAGATGTGGAAGGTACTGGCGAAATATCTCTGGATACCACAAAGGGTGTTGTGTCTTTGGCTAAAGGAAAGGGCACCCTGCCAAGCTTGGCAGGGATGCACGTATCCGGCTATGGCTCTTTAAATTTTTCTCGGGATATTACTTGGACGGCTCAGGTGCAAAGTGCTAGTAAAAGTATTACTGCGCTATTGCAACGATTAGACAGCGCAGGAGAGAGCTTGCTCCCCAAAACGGCGCCACAGTCTGCCACCCTTGCCACAAGTTTAGCCTATGCTAAAAACACCTTACGCATGGATAAAATACAGTTTAAGCTGGATACCACGCATATTACAGGTAAAATGCAACGTACTTTTGATGCTAAGCCCACATGGTCTTTTGATTTACACGCCACAGAGTTTGACTTTGATAAACTTATTCGAGGGCGCAAAGCAGGGGAAAAGCCTGCGCAGTCCTCTTCCGCTGCAGGTACAGCGGGGGCGCAAAAGGCTTTGTCGTGGCAGTGGCTACAAGATTTACGCGCCAAGGGGACTCTACGCGTAGATACCTATCATATGAATCATATACGCGTAAAAAATGTGCATGTTCCTGTGTCTATACAAAATGGCTCGCTTGACTGCACCCCCACCAAGGCTGAATTTTATGGCGGAAGCGCTGTTATTAATTTTAAAAGCAAGGTGCAAAAAGGGGCCCTGCATACTCAATTGGGTGTGGTGGCAAAAAAGGCTAATCTTTTGGCATTGAGCCATGATTTGAAGCTAGAAACCGCCATTGCAGGCAACGCTGACCTGTGGCTTTCTGCTCAAGGGGATATTCGTTACACCAAGGATATTCCGGCGGCCTTTGACGGTTCTTGGCGACTGCAAGTAGGGTCTGGCTTTTTGCAAAGTCGTGAAGATGATGGCAGGCTTGTGGGCTCTCCCACCAATTTTGTCACTTTTGGCGATACAGGTGTTATCACCAAGGGGATTTTGGAAAGTCATAAGTTCCTTTTGCAAGGGGCGGATATGTATGTAACAGGTAAGGGACATATCGACCTTATGAAGGACAGTTTAGATATGCACTTGGTGGTGTCCACTGGGGGGCTTTCTGATATTCCTGTACGCTTTTATGGCTCTTTGGATGATCCGCAGCGAGATGTACACGCAGGCGCCATGATACTTTCTGCCATTGGTTCATTGGGTACGGGAGTGTTTGATATTATAGGTGGTATTTTCACAGCATTTTTTGGTTTGTTTAAGTAAACGCCCCTGAAAAAAACATACTATGCATCCAAAATAATTCTTTATAGTCAAGAGGGCGGACTCTTATTTGCCAAATAAGAGTTACCAGATACAATGCCTGTTCTCCATGCCCACGCTACATAATCCAGAACTACGTTGCCTGCCATTCTCGTTAGGCGTACTTCACCTAAAGGGAACATTTCGTGCCCTTTGGGGTGCACTTCTGTTGTTTCTA
>CAYJNG010000013.1:0-5123 GCA_964371505.1 uncultured Desulfovibrionaceae bacterium | reverse complement strand
ACTTCACCTAAAGGGAACATTTCGTGCCCTTTGGGGTGCACTTCTGTTGTTTCTACAAGGGTATTTGAAGCAAGCGTCTCTTTTTAAAAAATAGGGTGAAACGTATTTTTTTATCATGCGCAAATAAGTATTTTTCTAATATTAAAGGTGTTTACTAAAAGTATATTAAGAATAGTTTTTAACTTTGCTTTCTCAAGCTTGCATAGAATGTAAGGCTGTGGCATAGTATTTGTATAGCGCGCCTATGGCCTAAGGGAGGCTTTGGGCAATGGGCGCAAGCTGAGTACTTTAATCTTTTGCGGTAAAGGTATACAATATGGCACTAGAGCTTCGTCAACAACTTAAGCTTTCTCAACAGCTTATAATGACGCCACAGTTACAGCAAGCGATTAAGCTTTTGCAGCTTTCGCGCCTTGAACTTGTGGAAACCGTGCAGCGTGAGCTTTTGGAAAACCCCTTTTTAGAAGAGGGGCAGGACGATGCTTTTGATAAGGAAAAAGCTGAAGTTCGCACGGAAAAGAAGAACGAAGACACCGTGTATGATGGTGAGCTTGCTAAAAGTGCCGACTGGGAAGATTATTTGGGAGAGTTTGCCTCTTCCCCCCGCAATAACGCCTCACGAGAGTTTGAAGCTCTTGATGATATTTCTTCTTTTGAATCACGCTACACAGAAAAGCCTTCCTTGGCAGCGCATTTGTTATGGCAGTTGCGCCTTTCTTCTCTTTTGTCTGAAGAGCAAAAAGATGTGGGTGAGGTTATCATAGGTAATCTTTCTTCTTCCGGTTATTTACAAGCATCTGTGGACGATATGGCCGGCATGTTGGATGTGGACACGGCTGAAGTGGAAGAAGTGCTTAGTGTGGTGCAGCTTTTTGACCCTGTAGGCGTTGCTGCGCGTTCTGCTCAAGAATGTATTATGATACAATTGCGCAACTTGCGTTATGATAGGGATCCTATACTTGTTTCTTTAGTGACAGAGCATTTGGAAGACTTGGAAAATAAGCGCTATAAGCCGCTTTTACGTAAATTTCAGCTCACCATGGAAGATCTCAAGGAATATTTAGATATTATCCAATCTCTTGAGCCTTTACCCGGAGCCTCTTTTGGCGGTAGTGATACGGCTTTTGTGAGTCCGGATGTTTTTGTTTATAATTATAATGGAGAATTTGTCATTATTTTAAATGATGATGGATTGCCGCATTTGCAATTATCAGATACACTGGCAGAAAATATGGAATCTTTATCCTCTGTTGATAAAGAATATTGCTCAGAAAAAATGCGAGCAGCCTCTTGGCTTATAAAAAGTCTTTACCAAAGGCAGCGCACATTGTATAAGGTAGTTGAGAGCATTATCAAATATCAAAGGCCTTTTTTTGAACAAGGGGTGACACAGCTTGCACCGCTTATTTTAAAAGATATTGCCGACGATATAGCCATGCATGAGTCCACGGTGAGCCGTATTACTTCTAATAAGTATGTGGCTACGCCCCATGGAACGTATGAATTGAAGTTTTTCTTCAATAGTGCTTTGGCTCTTGATGATGGTAGTCAGGTAGGGTCTGAAAGCGTGAAAGCCTTGATTAAAAAGTTCATCTCTGAGGAAGATACAAAAAATCCTTTAAGTGATGAACGCATAGGTGAAATGCTGAAAGAGCACCTCAAAGTGAATATTGCACGCAGAACTGTGGCGAAATACCGTACAGCTATGGATATTGCCTCCTCTTCGCGCAGAAAAGAGCATTTTTAGTGGTATATCTTGTGTAAAAAAATACTCTCATTGTGGGCCTAATGGGCCTGCGAGAACCAAGGAGGATGTTATGAATATTGCCTTCACGTTCAAGAACTTTGAGCCTTCTGATCACCTTAAGAAGTACGCACGTCGCCGTTTTGAAAAGTTAGGCCGCTTTTTTGGCAAAGCTTCAGGCCTTGATGTGCAAGTGAACTTAAGTGTGGATAAATTTCGTCACGTGTGTGATGTGCGTGTGAGCGGTGAAGGGTTATCCCTTACTGCCACAGAAAAAACGGAAGAAATGTATTCTTCCATTGACCTTGTGCTTGATAAGCTGGAAGCACAAGTAAAGAAGCATGTCTCACGCCTTAAGAAGCATCATCGCCAAGCTCGTGATGCTAAAGTTGAAATATTTACCTATAACTTTGGTGCAGAAAAAGACGATGAGCCCATCGGTACCCGTCGTTTTGAGCCTAAACCCATGTCTTTAGACGAAGCTGTCTTGCAGCTTGAGTCTGTAGGCAGTGAGTTTTTAGTGTTCTTGCATGATGAAAATCAACGCATTAACGTGGTGTATCGTCGCCGCAGTGGTGACTACGGGCTCATAGACCCTGTTGTATAAGCTTACGGCTCTGCTGCTGCCCCAAGGCGGTAGCAGAGCTTTTTTTGTGAGGTATGACCTATGCAAGAAGATGCTACGCGTGTTCCTGTAGAAGCCTATGTCATTACAGGTCTTTCCGGTGCAGGAAAGAGTACAGCCTTACAGGTATTTGAAGATTTAGGCTATTTTACCATAGATGGGCTGCCAGCATCGCTTATGTGTGATATGGTGCTTATGATGCGCCATGCTTCCATGAGCCATTTTCGCGGTATAGCGCTTGGGCTTTCTCTTCACGGTTCCAATTTGGCAGAAAACGTAAGCGCTGTGATTCAAAAGCTTTGTGAGCAAGGCATTCATGCGCATGTTGTTTTTTTAGAGGCCAGCGAAAGTGAATTGCTACGCCGCTATGCCACCACAAGACGCCCGCACCCTCGTGAACGTAGCGGCATGGGCCTTGAAACGGCGCTCATAAGCGAAAAAGAGCAGCTTGCCCCCATACGCCATATGGCAGATATGGTGCTTGATACTTCCACTTATTCTATTCACGATTTGCGTAGGGTTTTGCAGCAGCATTATGGCCAATTGGGCAAGAGTAAAGATTTGTTTTTCTTGCGCCCACTTAAGGTGCATATTCTTTCTTTTGGTTTTAAATACGGCGTACCCAAGGAGGCAGATATCCTTTTTGATGTACGCTTTTTGCCTAATCCCTATTTTGAAGACGAACTGCGCCCCTTGAGCGGTAAAGATGCTGCCATAGATGCTTATGTATTTCAAAATAATTTAGAACAAACTTTTTCTGATAAATTATTAGCCTTTATGTTGTTCACATTGGGGCTTATGGAGGCTGAGGGGCGGTATAGAGTTACCTTAGCCATTGGTTGCACAGGGGGGAGACATCGCTCTGTGGCCACGGTGGAGCGCTTGTACAAAGCCTTAAAGCAAGCAGGTTATGCGGTGTCTGTAGAGCATAGGCATATGACGCTCGATGCTCATGGCACGCAGCTTGAAGATAAAAATGCATCTAAGTGATGTAAAAGTTCATTTGAAGCTAGCCGCTAAGGCTAGGGGGAATACATGAGTCAGAGTGACAATCAAGTTGGTATAATTATAGTTGCCCATGGAGACTACGGTACAGCCACATTGCGCACCGCAGAGCTAATTTTGGGCCCCATTGAAGATTGTGTGTCCATTTCTGTGGATGTGGCGCAAGATGTGAGCGAAGCCGTGCAAAGGCTTGAAGATGCCGCTTTTCGTTTAGACAAAGGGGCAGGGGTTATTATTCTTACGGATATGTTTGGCGGAACGCCTACGAACTTAAGCCTTTCTCTTTTAACGAAACACACCGTCGAGGTGGTGACAGGCGTAAACCTGCCCATGCTTATTAAGGTTTTCTCCTCACGCACCAAGACTTTAGAGGAACTAGCAGCCATTGCCGGTGAAGCCGGTAAAAGCGGTATTGTGGTTGCAGGAAAGATGCTCGACGGTAAATAGTTTTTATGGTTATTTTTCGTGTGGATGAGCGGCTTGTTCATGGTCAAATTATAGAAGCTTGGCTTCCTTTTACAGAAGCCAAGCATCTCATTGTGGCCAATGACGCCATTGAGCAAGACATGTTGCGCCAGCAAATTATGTCCTTGGCTGTGCCGCAGCATGTGCGTATACATTTTGTACGTCTTGCTAGCCTTGCTGCTAGCGTTGGGCTATACGCGCAAGAAAAAATTTTTGTGGTGCTAGAAAATATACAAGATTTACAAAAAGCCTTAGCATTTTATGCTACGCAAGAGCAAAGGGACAAAATGCCCAGTATTATAATAAATATTGGTAATGTGCATCATGGTTTAGACAAGCAAAAAGTTGCGCCGCATGTTTCTTTAAGTGCAGAAGAGAAGCTTTTTTTGCAGGATGCAGCACAAAAGTATCCCTTAGATTTTCGTTCCGTTCCTTCGCAAAAAACACGAGGTTTGCATGATTTCCTCCTTTGATTTCTCCTCGCTTTTTTATATGGTATCTCTTTTCCTCATGCTTATGGGGGCTTTTTTTTTGTCCTTTCAAGCATAGCACGGCTGAGTTTTCGCGTAGTTTTTTTTGATAGACCTCTTGTGGCAGCCTTTGCCATGGGACTTTGTACGGATTCCTTGCCGCAAGCTTTAGCCTTAGGTCTTGTACTAGAGCTTTTTTGGATTGATAGCTTGCGCCTTGGGGCCATGGTGCCGCCAACGGCAGCACTTTCTTTTCTTCTTCTATATCCTTTGTGTTTAATTTTTCAGTGGTCTATGCCTGAGCAAGTGGTTCTTCCCTTAGTGGTGTGCATTTTATTTTCTCATGCTTCTGCGTGGCTTGAAAATTGGCATAGATCGGTAAATGCAAGCCATGATGCGCGCCTAGAGCTATGGGCTGAAGATGTGAACAATAAGCATGGCATGAGCCCGCAAAAAATTCTTTATCTTTCGCATTGGCGGGTGTTGTGGTCTTCTGCGCTGTTATATGTTTTGTGCTTTGTGGTGCTCTATGCCTTTTTTGCTGTGCTCACCCTATGGGAATGGGTGCCCGTGTTTTCGCATGTGTCGTGGCCGATTTTGTATGGTGTGGGGCTTTTGGGGGCCGTGCTTGCCTTGCGTACACGGCGAGCCTATGTGGTATTGGCTTTTTCGGTACTAGCAGTGCTTGCATGGCAAGCGTTACCTTAAAAGTAGCATAAAAAAGGGCAAGCCTTTATCAAAAGACTTGCCTAAAGTTTTTTACTTAAACAAATTTTAGATGGGCTTAGTCGTCACTTTCTCCACCATCTGAGCC
>CAYJNG010000012.1:22475-30519 GCA_964371505.1 uncultured Desulfovibrionaceae bacterium | reverse complement strand
TCTTACACCTTTTACATAAGGTAAGAAAAAGTAAAACAAATAGTTACGCGCTTACTTGCCAAGAAGTTTTACCAGTCAGAAGGCTTACCAAGGGGGCCGCGCGGAATATCTTCGCCAAAGCTGTACAGCCCCGGCCTTTGCGCTTCGCTCAAGTTCTTACGGCAAAAGGCCACTAAAGCTTTGCGCAATGCTTGCACATCCTGCCCTGCTTGCGGCACTATAAAGGCTTTTAAGCGTGCACCTTCTTCTGGGCGCATAAGGCGAACATAACAATTTTTCACCCCTTCTTGCTGCAATAATAAGCCTTGCACATAGTCAGGAAAAACATTTACCCCGCCCACTTGCACAGCTTTATCACGCCTGCGGCTATGCGCAAAAATGCGTTCTCCATGCCAATCAATATGGTCTAAAAGATCATACTCCACCCTGCGACCACTGGGCAATATGCGTGTAAGTGTCTCAGTACTTTGGCCCTCTTGTGCGCGCTCCAAATGCCTAAGCAAGCTAAAGAATTTTCCTGCATGGGGCCTGCAGCCCACCGCGCCCATTTCAGAAGCGCCATAAAACTCGCGCATCAAAAAACCCTGCTCTTGAAAAGTTTGGAGAACTTCTGGCGGCGTGGGTGATGTGGCCGTAAGTAAGCATAAGCTTTCCCTAGGGGCTGTCACATGTTTAAAAGCATCGCTCTCTATAAAACGCGACCATAACAGCGGAATGCTTACCACCAAATCCCCTTCCTGCATATGCGAAGCCACGGCAGCAGGCAAAAGCGGTACAGAGCGAATGGGTATGCCCAAAGCCAAAGGCAAAAGTAACCCAAAGGTAAAGCCATACATATGATGCAATGGTACGGTAACTAAGGCAGAGGTTTGCCCTGCCATATACGGGGCTATACTGCTAATCTCTTGTCTAATATGATCTTCTTTATGCGTGCATGCCTTGGGGGTACCCGTGGAGCCAGAGGTAAAAAAGGAAATATAGCGAGGAGTTTCCTGCCACTTGGCATACATACTTGTGGCAAAGTCTCCCACAGGTTCTGTAAGCGCCACATGCGCAGTGCATGCATGCGAGCCAAAAAACATGGCGTGAAAATCTTGCATCACTTCCTTTTGTAAAAGCGCATCGCCAAAATCAGCCCAAGGGCGCTGGGCAAATATATGCGGCTCCTGCGCTGCAAGGCCCAAGGGCATGCGTTTTCCCACTGCCCCTTGCATCATGGATTGCAAAATAGCACAAAAGGCACGCACATCTAAATGCGGCACTCTTTCTAAAGGCCAAGAAGCTACCGTATCCGCACATGCGGAAGCAAATTTTTTTTCTACCACGAAACCACCTCTATGCACGCTGAGCGTTGTTGATACCTTTCTGTACACAGGCATGCACTATGCCCTTGACTTTGCAAAGCTAAGTACACATCTAAAGCTTGCCCTAGCATGCTTTCGCCATAATATGGCGTTAAGTTTTGCCCATTTTCATGCGCGGCGCAACCGGAGAGCAATATGCGCCCCTCTGCCCCCAACATCTCGCGAGAAGTGGCTTGGCTCAAACTATTTTGCCCAAAGCCCACACGTATATGCCCTTGCTTTGCGCCTTCTTCGGCTTTTGCTTCCTGCGCCGCTCTTTCTTGTGCATCAAAGCTTTCTGAAGCTTTTTCTAGGCAAAAAAAGACGGCCCCTTGCGCTACGCTTGTCATACTAGGGCAGCACTGTCTAAAGCGTGCATCGTATTCATCCAAAGCCCCCACAAGCACTTTACTTGCCCGTCCGGCATGTAAAAGCAAAGCTGCTGCCTGCACGGCGCCAGCAAAAGACAATTCAAATTGAGATACCGTTTGGCATGGGCCGCGAACATCAAGTAATAATGAAATAAGCCCTGCGCCCATATTATTCACCGCATGCGAAAAAGCTGTGGGCGAAGAAAGACGCGGCTCCGCATCCAATATGGAGTCCATAAAGTCCATACTCATGGCAATGCCGCTATGGGCTGTACCTATAACAAGGGCCATATCTTCATGCCCATGCTCTTTTGCCTCGCTTGGCCCTAAAGCTTGCAAAGCCGCCAAAAGGCCCATGCGCGCGTACGTGGGTATGCGTCGCAAAGGCGGGCAATCCCCCCCGCGCCAAGCTTTTAAAAGCTCAGCTAAGGCCTGCACATCAGGTTTTATAAAATCTGTCTCGTGCGCTTTTTTTAAAGAAGTTAAAGAGCTTTCTGCCAAGTGCGGTAAACTGTGCACTAGCCCAGCGCCGCATACATTAAGCCACGGTGTCATGCTCACCTCCCCTCTGTGCATGGTCTGCACTGCCTAGAACCAAAGCCGCATTGCCACCGCCAAAGCCCAATGAGGTAGATAAAGCACATGTCTTGTTTATGGCTGTAGGCTGTGTGGTGGGGCATAAACCAATGTGCGCATCTGCTTTGCTAAAGCCCAAAGAAGCAGGCACCATTTTGCGCCGTAAAGCTTCTAAACACAGCACAGCTTCAAGGGCCCCTGCAGCACCTAAAGTATGCCCCGTACCGCCCTTACTGGCCCATACAGGAATATGCTTTTGCCCCGCAAGCTCCCGTAAAACGCCGCCTTCTACCTTATCATTTTCCGGTGTGGCGGTGCCATGCGCATTCACAAAGGCCACCTGCTCCATGGAGCATTGCGCCCCTTGCAAAGCACTGTGTATGGCTTTACGCAAACCTCGCCCTTCTGGGTGCGGCGCCGTAAAGTGATGCGCATCGGTGGCAACGCCATAGCCAAGCACATACCCCAAAACCTCAGCGCCACGTTGCATTGCATGCTCATAACTTTCAAGCACAAGAAAAGCAGCCCCTTCCCCAAGGTTTAAACCTTTGCGACTCTCATCAAAGGGGCGGCAGGGCTCAGCGTCATAAATCATAAGTCTGGCAAAACCTGTATGCGGCACTATGCTTAGAGCATCAGCACCGCCGCACAACACACAATCCGCCCCCATGGCAAGGGCATCAAGGCCAAGGCCAATGGCATCAGCACCAGAAGTACAAGCATTGCCCAAGGTCATACGCGGGCCTTGGCTTTGCGGCACAAGCGCTGTGGCAAGGTTGCTCAAAAAATAATCTTCGCTATCGGAAAGACCTGGCAAAAGTGTAGCAGCCGGTGCCAGCGGCGGTGTCGTTTGTATGTCCTTGCGCCGCGCTGTGGCATAATCTTGCAAAAAGTGCAAAGCGCTACCGGCAGTGGTTCCTGCCATAATGGGTATATTTTTAAGTGCTTCTTGCGGAAGCGCCGCTTGAGCCAAAGCCTCACGTACGGCATATTGCGCAAGTTCTAAAGTATCATACGCAGAAAAACGGCGCCCATGCGCATACATAGATGCATCCACAGCAAAAAAGGGATAAGGCATAGCCTGCTCACCCAGCACGCAAGAAGGTGTTAACTGCCTTTGCCCACTGCTTAAAGATGTAAATACGGCTGCAGGGTCTGCCCCTGCCGCACATACGCAGCCCATACCTGTAACCACAGCGCTAAAAGCCATGCTCTTCCCTCCCTTAAAGCAGTAAATTACGCAGCATCCTGTGTATCTTTAATGTATTGTGCCAAGGTGCGTGCAGAAACAAAAATATCTTTTGCCTCTTCAGGGCTCACAATGGCCACACCAAAATGCTTTTCCACCAGCACGACCAATTCCACGGCGTCCAAAGAATCCAAAGCCAAGCCATCTTCCCCAAAAAGGAACATGTCATCATCAAAGGAATCTAAGCTTACATCTTCCAAACGTAAATCTTCAATAATAGCCGTTTTTAAACGTGTGCAAATTTCTTCTACTGTCATTATTCTTCCAACCATAAGTTATGAAAGTTAAAAAATTGATAAGGCTTTTCCATCACAAATTTTTCTAATTCTTCTACATATTGTAAAGCATAGGGCAAAAATTCTTCCGGCTTGCGGTGGTTAAGCCCTGCAGGTACTACAATTTCTCGGCTACACCAAAGCCGCGTATACTGCCCCTCTTGCACGGTAAATTGCACAAGCAAGGGAGCTCCTGTTTTAGAGGCAAGCGCATAAGCTTTAATGGGAAGTTGTATATTTTCCCCTAAAAAAGGCACCGTTACACAAGGTTCAAGCCCTTGCATGGCCACGGTGTCCATGCGTCTATCCCCCATAAGTAACACCAAGCCCCCTTCTTTTAGGGTGGCGTAGATATGCACCATGGCTTTCAAAGGCGTGGCAGCATTGATAACCTGCACATAGCTTTTTTTCTTTTTTTCAAAGTAGTGCTTATCCACGTCCTTAGGGTCGCGCCACAGCACAAGGCCCACCGGTATCTCCCAGCGCTCTAAAGCCGCCAAGCCCGACTGCCAGCCCCCCACATGCGCTGCCAAAATAATGCATCCCTTGCCACGACTTAGCACATCTTGCATGCGGGCTATGCATTTTTCTTCTGTGGGTTTTAAGGCGCCTTGTTGCCTTTCTGTATGCAACATGCGGCATAAAAGCACCTCACCAAATTGGCGATATATTTTCCACACATGCAAAAAGTTTTGCCAAGAGGAATTATGCCTGCCAAAACGATGCTGCACATAAGGCATGGCCCGTCGGCGCACCGAAGGGAGCAAAGTATAATAGAAAACCACCCCTTGCAACACCATTTGCGCTAGAAAAAAAGCCTTTCCGCGTACTAATACACGGAAAAATTCATGCTGCGCTTGCGAACCTAAGCTTTGACTAGACCACCCTTGCTTGTGCTCTTGAGCCTCTTTTTGTGCAGGGGAAATCCCCCTCTTCCTCACAGCCTTGGCATACAGGGCAAGCTTTTGAACGCCCATGCGTGCATAACGCCCGCAAGCCAGCGCCGTTAAACGTGTATTTAACCACGTCATACGTGCATTGTCATAAAAAGCGCGAAAATGCGAAATGCGCTCTCCTGCTTCTTGATACAGTACTTGAATGGGAATGCCGCATATGGCCCAGCCAGCCCAAGCCGCACGCACCAGCACTTCCACTTCAAAAGCATAGCCGCTTTCTCCCGTGCGCACTGCGCTAAAGAGCGCTAGCGGATAAGCGCGATACCCACTTTGCATATCGCTCACACAGCGCCCCGTTTGCACCCACATCCAAAAGCCAGAAAAAGCACGCCCAAAACGAGAGCTTTTAGGAATATGCGCCGCGGTAAAATCTCTATTGCCTATGATGATAGCTTGGGGATTATCTTCCATGGCGTTGATAAAATGGGGAATATCCTCTGGATAATGCTGTGCGTCAGCATCCAGCGTAAGCATATGGGTAAAATTTTCTTCATCTTGTGTAAGAGTCTGTACTGCCTTTAAAAGCGCTCGCCCCTTGCCTTGATTCTGCGGCTGCGTCACTACCTTTACAGGTAAATCTGCAAGGCTTTGCGGGCCCCCATCGGTGGAACCGTCATCCACCACAAGCACATGGGGGCAAAAAATAAGTGCGCGCTGCACCACGGCACGCAAGGTTCCCCCATGGTTATATACAGGAATAACAACACAAGGCTTTACACGCATGGCACTTCCTGCGGTAGTAAGGTACCGGCTTGCCATTTTTCGCGAAGTGCACGAAAGAAAGGCGGATGCTCCAATAACAATTCATGGGCTTTAGAAATCATGAGTTGCGTGGTAACGGCTGTGGTCATAAGCTCATCCGCCGCATTGTAAATGGCGTATTCAAATTCAAGCAATGCGGCATCATTCCAAAGCAAAGAAGTTTCCACCGTATAACTTTGGCCGTACAATAAGGGCTGCTTATATTCTACATGAAAAATCTTTATGGGTACCACCACATCATGCGTATAAAAATCCATATAATGCATGCCATAGGCCTTACCAAAAGCCTCGCGCCCATCTTCAAACCAGCTCGCATAGCGCCCATGCCACATGATGTTAAGAGCGTCTACCTCCTCAAAGCGCACAGCACGTGTAATGGTATGGCGCAAGGGCATAATGCTTGTTTCTTGCTTTCGACGGCGAAAACTCATACCTAGCCCTCATGCTCACGCAAAACTATTTTGGCACACACAGCATCCCCCACAAGCACCGCCCCTGCCCATTGCCCTTCTTTACGTCCCTGCGCCACACGCACAAGTACGGTACAAGGCGGCACTATGGGCGCCGTAAACTTTGCGTCTACAATGTCATACAAAGTACTTTTTTTAGCCTTAACCTCTTCCACAAGCCTTTGCACCATGAGGCATTGCACCACCGCAGGCAAAAGCGGCTTATGAGGAAAATGGCCTAAAAATATAGCACTCTCTGCCGCTAAAGTGTACTGGCACTCAAAGCCTTGCTCTTGTATCGCCGTGGGGGACGCGCACTGGGCAAGTAAGGAGCGCATATTTAACGTGGGTAAACTCATAAAAGAGGCCTTTTCGCTATTTTTATTTCCAATATTCCAGAATTGTCGCTATACAAATACACCTCGCCTTGCTTTTCTAGTGTATAAGGCCCTAAAGGGCGCGCAGATGGGCCGTGCGCTTCTACATACGCTATGCGGTAATTGGCTAAAGCCACACGCTTAACAAGGCTCAGCACCGGGCCACCCAGCCCTTGAGCTGCCGTACATATAAGCGGCATGGCGGAAGGGCCCTGTGCAGCTTGTGCTTCAGGTTCCTTGCTTGGCACCTTTATTGGCATTTGTTGCCCTTCTCGTCCCTCGCTTATGGGCTGTTGTTGTCTCGTATGTTGTCCCGCATGTTGCTCATGTCGCCATGTGCATTGCCCAAGGGTAAGCCCATGTTGCGAAATAAGCGCCATACTGCCACCATCTTGGCGAATTTCCATCCCACCTTGCATGGGAAACTCCTTTCTCTCCTGCATTTTTACCGTAAAGGAAAGAACAAGGGGCGGCTCCTGCCACACTTGTAGCCCCGTATGCGCAGCCGCACAGCCTCCCGCAAGGAGAACGCCGCACAAACCCCATCGTAGAACGTTTAAGCCTTTCATAACACTATCCTTGCGTTTCCTTACTTTTTACTGATGTATAAAAAAGCGGTAAAATCCATAAAGCCACAGGCATTTCCACCACAAGGCCTGCCACAATAACCTGCCCCATACTATGTAAGGCAGGATGATCTGCCAACATAAGCAGCCCCATGCCCAATATGGCTGTGCAAGAAGAAGCCACCACAGCGCGCTTCACACCGTATTGCTTACCCTGTGTTAACTCGTGGGTCATAATGATGCCATGGTCCACAGCAAGGCCCAGCACCAAAGGAAGCGCTGCCATGCTTGCTAAAGTCAACGCACTACCCTGCCATGCCATCACGAGCAAAATTCCCGTTATGGCCACCAAGGGGGGCAAAGCCGCTAGCAAAATATCCTTTTTTTGCGGACTAAACAAGAGCAAGAGCAGCACACAAATGAATCCGGTTATGGGGAAAAGATAACGCTCTTGCTCCAAATAGTGTAAAAGTTTTTGCTCCATCTGTTGCGCATTCACACGCACGCTTACTGCTTGCAACTCTTCAGAAAGAGTGAGCGTCACGCCCTTTTGTTCCTGACTTTCCTGCAAAAGCACAAGGCTAAAATAAACCGTGTCTCCCTTACTATTTTTCCCCTGCTCTAAAAAAGAGGATACCAAAGGCCCTAAACCAGCTTGCGTGAAAAGCTCTTCGTCCAAAGGTAAAGGGGGCTTTTGCAACCAAGAGGCAAAAGGAGCAAAGGTTTGCTCTGTAAAACCTTGCGCAAGGGCAAGCTCTTGCACTGCATGAGGTAAGGAGGCATGCCTTGCCACAAAATCTTGCCAGCGCCGTATATTAGCCTGCACCTCTTGCGCGCTGGGCCATACAGAACTTAACGCATCCGCCTTATGCCCTGCAGCCTCAAGAGCTTGTACAAGCTTTTGCGTGTGTTCTAAAGCTTGTGCTGCGCTGTTCCCCTGCACCACATAAAGAGCCGGCTCCCCTTGTCCCCATATGTCTTGCATATACTGCATATCTTGGCGAATTTTCACCACATCGGCCCCCATGCTTTGCGGAGAAACATCCACGGGGATGGACTTCCATAAAAATGCGCATAAGGCCAAAAGCGTGACAAGGCTTAGTATGGCAGGCACAACGCG
>CAYJNG010000012.1:0-22375 GCA_964371505.1 uncultured Desulfovibrionaceae bacterium | reverse complement strand
GGCGACGCAAAGCTTTTCCAAAGGGGCAAAATTACCAAGGCAAAAAAAAGTCCCGCCGCCAAGGTAAAGAGCGCAAAAGCGGCCAATTGCCGCAAGGCCGGTATGGTAGAAAAAAGTAGCACACTAAATCCGGCAGCGTTGAGCGCAAAGGCCTGACATATAGGCAGAGCCAAAGAACCGAGTACCGAGGCGGAACTTTCTCCCCTTCCCCGCGCATGGCGCAAAGCAAAGTGCATATGCATGGCATAGTCTTCTGCTATGCCCAAAATGGACGCCCCAAAGCCCAAAGCCAAGCCCGCTATGAGAGGCCATATAAGGGCCACGGCCCCCCATGCCAAAGCGCCTGCCACCAAGGGCGTTATAAGCAGCCATAAAGCCCCAGTCACCGAGCGCACAAAAAGCGCGTACACCACTGCAAAACCCAACAAAGACCAAATGACTATGCGTTGAATATCCGCTTCAATGGTGGCAGCATTGGCAGCGCTATGCCTATGGGCCCCTGTCATAACCACCTGAACATCCACCGGCACATATTTTTCTAAAGCCGTATCTAGGGCCTTCATTAAGGTGGCGGCTTGCTCCACCTCATGCATGGAAAAGGCAGGGCGCAACATAAGCAAAACATGCTTACCATCAGCGCTCACAGCTAAGCCTGTGCTAGCATCTAAAGCACCAAAACTTGGCGCCGCAGGCAAACGCGAAAGTAAAATTTGCCGAAAGTGTAAAGGATCATGCTGTAGCCATGGTAAGGAAAAACTCCCCCACAACTGCCCAAGCTGCATTTTGGCATTGTGCATGGCTGCATGTAGCGTAGGCTCTTGTACTTGCTTTTCAAGGTAAGCTAGGGCCTGAGCATCCGTAAGGGCCGGCACCAAGGGCAAGAGTTTGGCAGGGTCTAAAACAGGCATAGACGTAGCCTGCACGGCTAAGTGCTGCGGAATGGCAGCCAATACGGCTTGTGCATGAGCCATGAGAGATTGCGCAGACTGCCCTTGATGAGGCACCCCCTCTGCCCCCTCTTGTGGCTTGAAAGAAAAATCCACCATAAGCAAGCGAGAAAAAGGCGCCATGTGCAAAGCTTCTGCCATGCGTACTAATTCGGCGTCACCGTCGGGAAAAAAAGATAGGGTGGACATATCCGTACGCGATTGCCCTGCCACAAGCACAGCCCCCGCACACATAAAGCAAAACAAAACAAGCACGCAAATACGATGACGTAAAAGCATGGCATGCGCGCTTTGCACCCAAAGAGAAAAAGAGGATAACAATGGAATAAGACGCTACCTTTAACTCTATTCTGGAAGAATACGACAAGGTGCTGGCAAAGCTTCATTGCGCGTGGGCTCAGCAAAAACTATACGCATGCTATCACCATTTTTTTCTGTAAATATGAGCTCTTTCACTCCATCAAGTTGCGGGGAAAGCTTAGCGGTAAGCTGGGTAAAAAATTGTTGTTCATGCCTTGGCTTTAAAAGTAAAAATTGCGTCTCATTTTGCACATAGCCTTGCACGTCATACAATTTTTGCAATTGTTCAGGATTCACTTGAACCCAAGCACGTATATGCTCACTAATGGTTTTAAGAGCCATACCTTCAGGGCCCAAGGCAGGTTTTACTTGCTGTATGGAGCCGTTCCAGTGGTAATTTTTCTCACCTAAACTGGCAAAACCCGACTCTTGCGGCGCAGTATACGCCCACACTAAGCGATTTTCTGCCGCTGCTGTTGCCTTTTGCATGCACATATAACCGGCAGCCTGTAAAGGCTCACTCAGCACAGCAAGCTTTTTTTCTTGCACAAAAGTTGTGTATAAGGATTGTATAGAGGCCGTGCGCTGCGCCATGGTTTGCAAAAGAGCCTGCACCTCTTGGGCAGAGCTAAACTGCTGCACCTTAACCGGCGCCGCATAAGCTTGGGGCATATGCAACATACTTAAGAGCGCACATAGGCCCCCAACACGCCAACAAGCCGAGAGAAAAAAAGACACACTCTTTTTACACATGCTACGCCTCCTCCACAAAAATTTTGCACTGTCCACTGGCTAAACAAAGGTTTTCTTTGTATACTTGACCTTCTACCACACTAATTTGCCCTATGCGTGCCAAACAGCGTACATACAAGGACAATGTATCCCCCACGCGTGCCGTGCCAAAAACACTCACATCACGCAAAGAGGCCAAAAAGCCCAAAGAAGGCTGTTCTTGCCCTTGTGCAGCCTCATCCGTTAAAAGCAAGCCTAAAGCGCCTGCACACTGTGCCAGCATTTCTGCAAAAGCCACCGTTTCCAGCACGCCCTCATGCCCCGCAAAGGGGTTATGGGCTTGCACGGTATACCTACCCAAAACGTAAGTTCCTGCAGGCCATACGTCACTATTTTTTGCAGTGAAGTCCACGGCGGGTACGGCGACATCATCCACAAAAAGAAAGGGGGGCCTGTGCGGTAAAAGACGTGCCAAAGGGTGCGCCTCTTTTTGTACACAAGACGCCCCCTGAACGAACATGGCGCTCTTAGCGAAAGAATCATTTACCGACATGTTATCTCTTACAATTGAATAAGATTCAACTGCGTATCTATACTTGCACGCAAATTATTTACCCATTTATTATAATTGGGATGAATGGTGCCCTTGGCGGCGTCATATTCCATATTATTGCTGGCCTTATACAAAATAGAATAGGTGCTGGGTGTATAAGGAATTTGCACAGCCACATAATGCTTACCACGCACGGTGATGGTTGCTTCTATGGTGCCAGGGGAAACTTCTTTGGCATTCCAACCGCGGGCAACACAACCGGATAAAATGGCTTTACGCACTTCTTCCGCTTTGGCTTGCTTTTGTGACGCTGTAGACACAGCCACTTCGGTTAAATTCATTACCTGTGTGCCAGGGCGACAACCAAGGGCAAAGGTAAGCATGGCCATAACAGCGACTACAAGAAACTTTTTCATATTCTCTCCTTATATAGGTTTACATATGCGCCACAAAAAGCTTACGTACATGACGCATCATAGCCCTATGTGGTAAATCTTCTTTTTGAAAATCATGCGGCGATACGGGCTCTAGAAGCTCCAAGTGCACCGGCTGCGGTGCAAAAAGCTTAGCCCCTTTGGGGAATACATGCCAAGAGTTTTTTATGAGCATGGGCACCACCGGCACTTGCGCTTGTTGCGCCAGCATAAAGGCCCCTGTATGAAACTTACATAAAGAGCCGTCTAAGGTGCGTGTACCTTCAGGAAAGAAAACCACTGTGGCCCCTTGTTCTAAACGAGCCTTGCACACGCGCGCCACCTCTTCTGCCGGTAAGGCCTGTGCGTCCACATAGCCTGCAAGGTGCATCACAGGGGCAAAGAAAAATAACAATTTATACGGCCAAGATTTACTTACAAGGCATAAATTGCTCTGCGCTTGGCTGCCCAGCAAATACAAATCTAAAAAGGATTGATGATTGGCCACAAGCACACAAGGGCCTTGGCGCAAGGCAGCAGTAGCATTTACAATACGAACGGGCATCCAAGGGCGCAAAAGAAAAAGCATACCTCGCCCATAAAAGGACACATAACGCCGAGCCCAATCTTGAATCCACACCGCACGCTCCCCAAATAACGTGAGCGGCCATGTGAGCAATGCCCCCATAAGCCCTATGGGAAGTATGCACACCGTCCACACCATAAAAACAACCGCCATAACACAGGTTTTACTAACACTTGTGTTTCGATGCGCAGCCTGCGTTAAGCCTTGCTTTTCGTGCACTTGTTTTGCGTTTACAGTGTTTGCCATAATGTACGCCTTTATGCTGTTTTAGGCAGAAGGAACAACCCCAGCATCGCGTAGGTCAGCAATATAGGTATACACATCGCCAAGGGTTTGAATGCTGGCTAAAGCTTCGCGGTTGGGCAATTTAAAGGTAAAGGCTTTTTCAAGTACAATAACCATATCCACGATATCTAAACTATCTAACCCAAGATCATCGCGAATATGCGCATCGGCGTGCATATCTTCTGCATTAAGTTCAAATTCTTCCACAAGGGCTGCATTCACTTTTTCAATAATCATTTCATTATTCATAAAAAACCTTTAAGTACGGTGATAAGTATCCAATACAAGACTACACACGCATCCTCCTAACGCAAAACAATTTTTTAGTAAAGGCCTTATTTTGCTTTGAGAATCTAAAGGCATAGACTGAGCTGCGCGTATGTAGCGTAAGGGGGGAAGTGAGGGGTCTGGCTTTTGCAAGCCAAGGGTGGGCCAAAGAGTGCCTTTTTGCAACATGGCAAGGCAAAGAATGCTCTCTAAAGCGCCGCATGCTGCCATGGTATGGCCCATATGCCCTTTAAAAGAACTTACAGGCATTTGCATACCAAAAACTTCTGCAATGGCCTGCGCTTCGGCAGAGTCCCCTTGTAATGTGGCGGTGGCGTGCGCATTTACATAGCCCACCTCAGCAGGCGTTAACTTGGCACTGTGCAAGGCTTCTTCCATGCAGAGCTGTATGGATTGCACATCAGGCTGTGCAATATTGGCCGAATGCACCATGGCAAAACCGCGTACTTCGCCATAAATGGGCGCTTTACGAGCAAGGGCGCTTTCTAAGCTTTCGAGCAAAAGCATGCCTGCCCCCTCACTGCAAATAACGCCGCTGCGCTGTGCATCGAAGGGTAAGGAGGCCTTATGCACATCTTGGGCATGACTAGCAGCCCCTAAACGGTCAAAGGTGGCCGAGGTTAACGCGTGGTATTCATCGGTACCGCCGCACAACATAAAACGCTCTTGCCCTGCTAAAATACTTTCATACCCCAAACCAAGAGCCATAAGGCCAGACGCACAAGCCGCCGAGGGCGCAAGCACCCGCCCCCGCGCATGACAAGCAAGGGCCACATTGGAAGCAGCGCTGTGACTCATAATCTTAAAAAAAGTGGTGGAACGTACGCTTTCTACGCTCTTTTCAGCAATAAAAGTCTCAAAAAAATCGTGTAAAGCTTGCGTGCTGCCAAGGGTAGAGCCTAAAGCAAGCCCCATGCGCGGGCGCTCTTCTTGTGACATATCCCCCTGCATGCCAAGCCCTGCTTGCGCTAAAGCCTCCCAAGCAGCCAAGGTGGCATACATAGACATGGGCGACATGGCACGGCGCAACTCTCGTGAAATGCGCTTTTCTTGCACGCTAGGCACAACGCCTGCCACAGTTACTTGTGAGCCGCCCACTTCATGGCTGGCAAGGCCGGCAAGGCTTTTTAAGGCATTTTGCCCCTGCTCTACCCCTTGCACTAAAGCCTCTACGCCTTCGCCATAAGGGGAAACAGCCCCCATGCCCGTAACTACTACCCGTGAGCGCATGCGCGAAACTCCTTTAAAACAGTATCGTGCCCAAGACTAAAGCCCACAGCTAAAGCACCACTAATAATGCCCCCCAGCACACCGGGCAATAAAATATTTTGGCCCGCCAAAAACAAACCTTGCATGCGCGTTATGGCCAATAAGGGCATATCCTGCACCGTATGTTGCATGCCGTATAAAGAGCCCGTACTACCCGTCACCCAGCGGCGCATGGTGCGCTCTGTGGCAGCATCTAATACACGCCACCTGCCTTGAAGCTCAGGGCAGCGCTTTTCAGCCAGGGCCACAAGCTCCTGTACAGCTTGCTGTTTACGCTCTTTATACTGCGTAGCAGAAAGCCCATCCATGCACCCCTTGGGCAAAAAACGTAATACCATAAGGGGGGATGGAGCCCTTTGCTCCTTAGTTTCAACGCCCCCATCCATGGAAGGATACCCCGTGCACATATACAGGCCGGAATGCTCTCCCTCACAGGAAAACATGCTATCAGGATTTTCTTCATGCTGCTTGGTAAGCACATACAAGCTTTGCCCCGAAGGAAAAGCCGTTGTTTCGGCAAAAAGCATCAGTACAGACTGCGTTTCGGGTATATCATCAATATGTGAAAAAAAAGCAGGCCGCAGCACGCCTTGTGGCAAAAGTTTTTGTAATTGTTGCGGGTGCCCGGTAAAATAACATTGCTCACAAGCCACACGGCTACCATCTTTCAGCCGTATTGCTTGCACTCCGTGGGATTTTTGGCCCTCTATGGCTATCACAGGGCTTTTACAAGTAACTTTTGCACCGTATTTAGCAAGTTCTTGCAGTAAAACTTTAACTAAAGCCTCACCGCCGCCCTTCCAGGTACCGCATGAGTGAAAATACGGACCGGACACAAGGGCGTAATGCTCCAGCGCCGCTTGAGAAGGCGGCGTACCGTACAACAAACATCGCGCAGCCAACATGGCTTGCAAGCGCGTTGGTAATTTCAATTCTTGAAAATATGTTAAGATGCTTTTTTGATTCCCCAAATGCAAAGAAGGCTCTTGCACATTATGCGCATTGGTATAGGGTGACACAGCAAGTACAGCCTCACAGTGCTGTATAAGCTCTTGCATTTTTTCCGTGCAATGCGGGAAAAATTTTTCAATACTAGGTAATAAGGAGGCGCCGCTGGGTAAATCAATGCATGTTCCGTCTTCAAACAAAAAACGTTCCAGCCCGCTATTTTCTTGAAACTCTAAATATTTTTCCACATCCAAAGCTTGAAGCCATTGGCGCAATACGCCCCCTGCGCTAATGCCACCGCCGTAGTGAAATCCGGTATCGAAAAGTAAACCCTTACGACGAAAACCGGCTAAAAGCGGTGCGGGATGCGGGCCAGCTTCAAAAATTTCTACCTCTTGCCCTGCTTTGGCCAAGAGTAAAGCCGCCGTAAGGCCGGATATACCGCTACCTACAATACATGCCTTCATATATAGCGCACCACCAGCGACGCATTGCTGCCGCCAAAACCGGCCGAGTTACACAATACAAGCTCAGGCGGTGTATCAAGGCGCTTTGTAAGAATGGATAAAGGCACAGTATCGCCTTCGGTAAAGTTATAGGTGGGTGCGGTGAAGCCTTGTTGCGCCATAATGGTGGCGTACACCACCTGCGCCGCACCAGACATCCAAAGCTCATGCCCTGTGAGGGCCTTTAAAGCCATAACAGGTGGGCATGCCTCGCCAAAAACATGTTGAATATTCATGGCTTCTGCTGCATCTCCTCGCGGCGTTGCCGTGGCATGCGCATTAATAAGCGTAATATCTTGAGCGTGTACCTTGGCATCTCGCAAGGCCATTCGCATGGCGCGTGATAAGCCTGTGGTGCTTGGCAACACAAGGCCTTCACCATCAGCACTACAGCCAAAACCGCAAATTTCCCCTAAAATTTTGGCCCCGCGAGCTTTAGCAAGGTCATAATCTTCTAAAAGCAAAGCCGCCGCACCGCCGCTGGGCACAAGGCCATCGCGGTTGGCATCAAAAGGGCGCGAAGCATTGTGCGGTGTGGCATGGCGTGTGGAAAAAGCCCCCAAACCATCAAAAGCGCTGACAGCACTTGCGCCAAGCTCTTGCGCAGCGCCGCACAGCACGCGCTCCATACGTCCAAGGCGAATGGCATCAGCAGCCATGCCAATGGCATAAGCGCCACTGGCACAAGCAGCACTCACCGTCCATCCTGCACCTGTATTGCCAAAAAGCACATTTAAATTCATGGTAATGGTGGAATTCATGCAACGAAACACATGCCCACTGCCCATGGTTTCAGTGCTTCCGCTTTCCTTTAAGGCTTCAGCTTGCTCCAAAGAAGGTATCACACAAGAATCATTGCCAAAAATAAGTGCCGTGCGCTCATTGGCCAAATCTTCTGGGCTTAAACCTGCTTGAAGAACGGCGTCCATGGCAGCACTATGGGCTTGAATGGCAAAGTCCGGCATGCTTTTGCGTTGCTTACGATTGAGATATTTAGCATTATCAAAGCCTTCAATGCGCCCTGTAAGGCCGCTACGCAAGCCCTTTTCTAAGCGCTCCTGCTCAAAAACAATGCCGCTACGCCCTGTGTACAGAGACTGCCCAATACTTTCCACCGTAAGCCCCAGCACCGAAACAGCCTGAGCCCCTGTGATAACCACTCTTTTCATGCTTGGCTCACATATACAAGCCGCCATTCACGGCGAGAACTTGTCCTGTTATATAACTTGCCCCTTGGGAACACAAAAAACGCACACAAGAAGAAACTTCTTCCACAGTACCAGCCCGCCCTTGCGGAATATACTTAGCGTGTTCAGCCATATCAAGATGTTGCGTCATGGCTGTATCAATAAACCCCGGCGCCACAGCATTGACAAGCACATTACGCCGAGCCAATTCACGCGCCAAGGACTTGGTGGCACCAATAAGCCCTGCCTTAGCAGCAGAATAATTTGTCTGCCCTGCATTGCCCGACTGCCCCGCTGTGGAAACCATATTCACAATGCGCCCAGCTCTTTTGCGCATCATCACGGGCACAACTTTACGCGTTACATAAAAAAAGCCGTTCAAGTGCACTTGCAATACGTCTTCCCATTGCGCATCAGACATGAGCCCAAAAACTGTATCCTTGGCAAAGCCCGCATTGTTCACCAAAATATAAGGGGTATTTTCTTGCAGCAAAGGGTCTAAAGCTTGGCTCACCGCCTCCTTATCGCACACATCAAATGGCAATAAAACACAGCTCCTGCCAAGCTCTTCAATGGCAGCGGCAACAGCTTGTGCACTGTCATGATCTGAGTGGTAATTTAACCAAATATCATAACCATCTGCAGCTAAACCTAAAGCTACAGCACGTCCAATACCCTTTGCACCACCTGTGACAAGTGCTATATTTCCCACGCTCTCACCTCATAATATCTTTTTTATGCCACCATAAACAGTTAAAAACACATGTAAAACTACATTGCTCAAAACTTCTCCGTTTAGGTGGTCACGCATTGTGTATAAAAGTATAGAAAAAAGCAAGGTTATTTCAGGCAGCGCCCCCCTTCGCCATGCCAGATTTTTTATATAGTGTTTTTTGCATTCTGAATAAACAATAAGCATGGCCTTTTTACACACTTTACGATATAGATGCCGCACGCGCAGGCGCGTACCATTTCATAAAATTAACGAGGATATAGTATGGCTTTAAGTATGCAGGTACGAGGAATTTTGGAAGCTATGGTATCAGCCTTTTGCTTTGCGCTTATTCCCTACTTCTTTCTCCCCTTACTCAAGGCAGGGTTTACACCGGAAGCGGGGGGCTTTTATCGCCTTTTTCTTGCAAGCATGCTCTCCTTGGGCATGGTTATATGGCGTAAGCAGTCTTTGCGCCTTCCCATGGCACACCTTAAAAGCGCCTTATATGTAGCCCTTGCCTATACCGTGGTAACCCTAGGCTTTTTCACCTCGTTAACCATGATGCCCAGCGGCATAGCAGCCACATTACTTTTCACCAATCCGCTTTTTGTGATGCTATTTATGTATTTATTTTATAAAGAACGCGTAGAGGCATACAAAATAGTACTTAGCCTTATGACCTGCCTTGGCATAGCCATCATGTCTGGCGTATTTGCAGGCAAAAGCCTTATGAGCCTTCAAGGTTTCATTTGCATCATGTGCGCATCACTTGCTTATGCTTGCTATATTATAAGCATTTCATACGCTAAGAAAAATGCCATCCCCAATGATGTTTTATCCTTTTACCTTTTTTCTCTTTCAAGCCTTGGTGTGCTGCTTTATGCCCTTGTGGAAGATGCTTTTATGCTCCCGCGCAACGGTCAAGAATGGGGTATGCTGGTTTTATTGGCGCTGTGTACCGCCTTTTTAAGCAATATATTGCTCATCATGGCCATAGCGAAAATTGGCTCCACATTAACGGCTATTTTAGGAACCTTAGAGCCTGTCATAGCCGTAATTATTGGCATTAGTCTATTTAGTGAGCCTGCCAATTTCTTTGTACTACTTGGCATAAGTCTTACTATTCTTTGTGTAGCGCTCATTACCATTATCCCCTTTCTACGTCACTTTGCACCTGCACGCTTTTTATTCCACAAAAAATAAATCCCCTGCTCGTTTAAGCAGATACCAAAAAAATGTGGGAAACCTTTAAAAAAGTTTCCCACATTTTATTACAATAATTACAGCTAGTAAAAATTACTATAGCATAATAAAGATGCCTGTTTGTTGTACCTATTGAGCTGGCTTAGACGCTGTACCATCCGCAGGGGTGGTATAGGTTACTGAAGGTTTTTGTACTGGTACCGAAGTGGCAGCCGGATCTACAGCCGGAGCAGCAGCCGGAGCAACCGACTGGGTAGTAGAGGCAGCGGGTAAAGGGGTAAGCGAGCTTTGTTGTGTAGATGCAGCTCCTTCTACCGGCGCCGCTTTCTCATTTTTTTGTGCCTCTTGCGGCACTTCAGATGCATGTTCTTTTACTACGCTATTTAACTTTTCCGCTTCCACCGGTGACACGGCCTGAGGTACTGCCTGAGGTACTGCTTGGGACGCTGTATTGGGGCGCGTCACATACGTTACGGCAGCAGGTGCAGAGGGCGTCTTTACAGCTGAAGTAGGGGCAGCTTGCGCCGGCATGGGCGTTGCTGTGGCAGGAGCTGTAACTTTAGAGTTATCTAAGGCTTCCTGCGTGGGCTCTTGGGTATTATCTGTAGCGGGCGTTTGCGGCTTTACCTTAGTAGCCGCAGGAGCTGCCGGTAAAGGCGCTAAACTAGAAGCAGAAGAGTCCTTTGCCATAGACTCGGTCTTTGCCATAGACTCGTTTTTTACAGAAGTTGCAGGAGGCGCCACCATGGGCTCTTTGGCAGTGGGAGTAGTGACAACAGTTGGTTGCGAGGATTGCCCAGAAGGTTGTTCTGAAAGCTGCTCGGAAGCCTGCTCGGAACTTATGGGCGCAGGAACAAATTTGAGCGTAGACCCAGCCCCAGACGCAGAGTCCTTCTTACCAATGCTAACGGTAGCTTTATCCGTGGACTCAAAATCCGTTTCAATCTCTCCCTTCTCTTCCTTGTCGTCCTTTTTAAGTACTTCTTTAGGATCTGCCACTAAGGCCACCGGTTCCCCCGGTAAAGAAGGCGCAATACGAGGAAAAGCCACAATACTGGTGTGCGGATCTTGTGTGCCAATTAAAACAATTTCTTTTTCAATGTGCTCATGCAGCTTTTCTGCCCAGCCCTTGAATTCTTTAGGAATATTTCCAGAATCTTTAGAATATTTTTTGTTTGTACTATCCGTATATTTGATAAAATACGCCCTAGACGTATAGTCAACTTCTAAGGTTACCGTATTACCAAGCCAGCTTCGTGTGGCATAAATGAGCCCAGGAGCACGATCTTTAGGACGCCAATCCGCCTCATGTACTCCCTTAAAAATAGCATCACGCACTTCTATTGTGGTAGGATAATATTGAGGTAAAGTAATGGCAATGGGCTCTGTCACAGAAGGTGCTTGTGTGCGCGGCGCCCCGCAGCCAAAGGTAAAAGTAAGTGCCAAAAGACAGCTTAACAGGATAAATTTTTTCATTGTTTCTCCTTGAAAAAAATGCGCGAGAACCCCAACATATACAATTACCGCCAAGGATGCAACAATACTTAAAATAAATTATTCCAATATATTAGTTTATTTTCACCCTTCATGGGACATTTTTTTTAGGAGTGCATACTCCTGCACATACACCCTACGCCCTTCCATGGATATAATCCCCTTTTCCATAAGAAAGGATAACTGGCGAGAGAGCGTTTCACGAGCAATGCCTAACAAGTTGGCTAAATCTTCACGTGAAAGCCCCAAATCAAGAATATTCTCTGAACGCTCCGCACTTTTTTCTATGAAAAGGCGATGACATAAATACGCAGCCACACGACGAGTGGCGCCGCGCTCAGCTTGAGCAGCCAATTTATGTATAAACATGCGCTGCCGCGTTCCCACAGCTTTTAGCATACACAGTGCCAAATCCGCATGCTCTTGCAAGCACATAAAAAGCTCTGTTTGTGCAATAAATAAGGTCTGTACACGTTCTGTGGCCACGGCCGTGGCAACTTCAGACGCAGTGCTCTTCCATGCAGGTGGGCCACTTTGAAATGTAGCACCTTCCCCCACAATATTTCCAGAACGGGCTAAAAAAAGTATAAGCTCACGCCCTTGCGATGTGGTACGTATCACTTTTACAAAGCCGCTCAGCACTATGTGAATTCCCTTTGCTGGCTGCCCTTCTTCCAAAAGCTTTTCGCCAGCGGCAAAGCGCCGTATACTACCTTGTTCAAGTAAGGCTTGAAGGCTAGCCCTATCTGCATGGCTAAAAAGGGGGCATTTTTCTAATACATCTAACACGCTGTTCCTCCCTTACTGCTAAAATAGCCTTTGCCGGAAAACGCATTTTCACGTTTTCCGGCAAAGATAAAACAAGCACATCTTAACTACTTATCGTGCTAAACTGAGCATTTACGCACGTTTTTAAGCACAAACTACTTCGATAGCATGAATTTAAGATCTTCATCCACCGTGCTTATGGGGCGCACCTGCCACGTATCTACCAAAACTTGTAATACGGCAGGCGTAATAAATGCGGGTAATGAGGGCCCAAGATGTATATTTTTTACACCCAGCGCCAAGAGCGTTAGTAAAATAGAGACCGCCTTTTGTTCATACCACGAGAGCACCAAGGATAATGGCAGATCGTTCACATCACACTCCAAGGCCTGCGCCAAAGCTAAAGCCACTTGCACCGCCGCATAAGCATCGTTGCATTGTCCCATATCTAATAAGCGCGGGAAGGGCCCAATATTTCCCAATTTTTTATCAAAAAAGCGAAACTTACCGCAAGCTAGCGTGAGAACAAGGGTATCTGCAGGGGTTTTCTCTACAAATTCTGTATAATAATTACGGCCCGGCTTAGCACCGTCACAACCGCCCACAAGGAAAATATGCTTCAAGGCGCCGCTTTTCACCGCGTCCAACACTGCGGGCGCTGCCTCTAGCATAACTTTGCGGCCAAAGCCCACCGTCACTTCCCCCTTGGGGGTATCTTCGCTAAAGCCTTCCATAGACAGCGCCTTAGCTATAACGGCAGAAAAATCCCCTTGCGGGCAATGTTCTACATCAGGATACCCAACAGCGCCAGTGGTGAACACTTTATCACTATGTTTACCAGGGTTTTGGATACAGTTGGTGGTAAAAAGCACAGCTCCTGGAAAGTCTGCCATTTCCACTTGCTGATTTTGCCATGCGGTGCCAAAGTGCCCTGCTAAATGCGGGAAAGCCTTAAGCTTAGGGTAGGCATGCGCAGGAAGCATTTCGCCATGCGTATACACAAAAATGCCCTTGCCTTCCGTTTGTTGCAAAAGTTTATACAAGTCTAATAAGTCATGGCCGGAAATAACAATGGCCTTGCCTTGACGATGCCCAAGAGACACTTGCGTAGGCTGCGGATGCCCAAAAAATTCTGTATTTCCTGTTTCCAAAAGCTCCATGGCGCGTAAATTAACAGAGCCGCACTCTAAGGCCAAATCAAGCCACGCCTGCAACGAAAGTTCCTCCACCTGCCCCTCTTTATTGGGCATTCCGGCAGCCAAGGCTTTCTTTACATAACTATAGACAGCTTCGTCATGCTGGCCCAAAATAGCCGCATGATCTGCATATGCCGCCACGCCCTTGGTTCCAAAAAGAACCACTTGCATGAGCGAATTTATATCCGCATCAGGCGACATGGCATCAACACTCCAAGCATTTTTTTGCACTTCAGCTAGGCTTTTTTCCATACCCTCTTCGGAAAAATCCGGTGTACAGCCGAGGCTCTCTGCCATTTTCTTACGCCGAAGAATACATTCCTTAAGGCATGCCTTCAAGTCTGCATCGTCAAAATTTACATTGGTTAAGGTTTTAAATAGCGCGTTTACAATAAAAGTATCTACGCTTTTATCCCACATACCTTTGATATCGGCCTTAAGACATGTTTGCGACAAAAGCCGTAAAGCGTAGATGAGCTGATCTTGCAGCTGTGCTGTCTGCTCTGTTTTCCCACATACACCACGTTTTTGGCAGGCTATTCCCTTGGCAGCTTGTTCACATTGATTACAATACATAAGAAACTCCTTTAAGATACATATCTATATACTTTAATTAGTTACATAGAATAAATATTATATCTATAACATTTTATTTTTTGCATCTTAAGCAAAGCTTTTATGCCTTGTCCGTGATGTAGGTCACAAATACATCATAAACCCTTGGGCGCTAAAAAGACTTTTTGAACAGTGAGCATGACTACGACACACAAATAATAACACGCGTCAATAGCGCTACCTTGAGTTGCCTTCGCTGCACAGCTTGCAACTGCACTCTTTCAATATAAAGGCGAATTACCGTTTAATTAGCAGCGTGTTTTTTTAAAAGTTCGTAAAAATGCCCTCGCGATACGCCAGCCATTTGCGCACAAGAACGTATATCCCCTTTGTACTGCTCCAATAAGCGCTGCACATAGGTTTGCTCAGTATATTTTTTCCATTCTTTAAGGGTGGGGGTCCCCTCCTCAGTCGAAACAAAAAAGGCCCCTTGCAGCACTTGTGGCGCACTTCTGGCTTCTTCTTGTACGCGCTCGCGTACTATGGCCACGCGTACATCTGTAGGTAAATGCACTGCATACAGTTCCAATGCATCCTTAGCCACAATACACGCACGCTCCACAGTATTAATGAGCTCGCGCACATTACCCGGCCAAGTATAAGAATAAAGAGCATCTAAATAATTGGCGTTAAAAGCCTTAAAGGGTAGGTTATTTTTTTTACAAAATTTTTGCATGGCATATTCTGCCAGAGGGGCGATGTCCTCTTTTCGCTCGCGCAAAGGGGGTATACGTATGGTTACCCCTTGCAAACGATATAAGAGATCATCACGAAAGCTCCCCTCTTTCGCCATGGCGCTTAAATCTTTATTGGTGGCAGCAATGAGGCGAAAATCGCTAGGCACTTCTTCCACCATGCCCACAGGCCGAAAGCGCCGCAACTCTAAAGCGCGCAAAAAAACCTTTTGAATGGAAAGGGGCAGCTCGCCCATTTCATCTAAAAAAAGTGTCCCCTCATGGGCCGTAAGCAAAAGACCTTCTTTCGCCTTATCAGCGCCGGTAAAAGCACCGCGCGCATGGCCAAAAAGATGGCTTTCCACAAGGTTTTCTGTCAATGCAGCGCAATCTACAGTGATAAAAGCTTCTTTATTTCGTTTAGAGTTTGCATGCACAAGACGCGCAAAAAGCTCTTTGCCTGTGCCTGTTTCTCCATAAATAAGGACATTGGTTTCTGCTCGTGCGGCCTCTTGCGCTCGCGCTAAGGCTGTTAAAAATGCTGGGCTTGACCCTATAAGCCCCTCACGCAAAAGCTCGGTGTTTTCTTCTTGCTTACTCGCTTGGCGATGCGCCAAACACTGCTGTAATACAGACGAGAGCTCTTTTGCATGTAAGGGCTTACATAAAAAATCCCATGCGCCAGAACGAACAGCTCTTTCTGCAATGTCTGCATTGCCAAACTCCGTCATAATAAGCACATGAGGTCTTGTGTATATATCTAAAAATTCTTGTATACTTGCAATGCCATCGCCATCGGGTAATGCTTTTTCTAGCAACACCACATCTACACCTTGCACGCCCCATTGCAAGCCTTGGGCTAAGGTTGTGGCGTGCACAACTTCACAGTTCAAATGCATTCCCACTTTTTCCACAAATTCACATAAGGCTACGTCTTTATCTACCACAAGTATCTTAGCCATAGGTGTTTTACACTCCTAGAAAATGATATGGTATCTTAGCACTTATTCAAAAAATAACCACTTTTTTTCACCTGTCATGTAAATATGAAAATTTGTCATATTTTTATGACTATATTGCCGTACACAAAATCCCATAAAAATACATTTGTGTAAGCCATGAAAAACACATTGTATTTTTTGATAGTAATACATGAAAAATACGGCATGGTTTTTGTAGTATTGCGAGTAGGATGAGTTCTGTTTTTGCAACACCTATCAAGGAGGAGCTATGGGTGCAACGTGCCACAAGCCGTGGCTTAAGTTCGTATTGGTGGGCATTGTCATAGGTGTAGGCCTATTGGCAGCGGCGGCCATCGCGATGCAGTATACGGATCAGCGTCCATTTTGTGCTAGCTGCCATGTGATGAACACAGCAGCAGTAACACACAAAATGTCTACGCATGCCAACATATCCTGCAATAGCTGTCACGCCCCTACCAACCTTTTGGAAAAAATTCCTTTCAAAGCCGCAGCCGGCTTAAAGGACTTTGTATCTAACTTACAGGGAAATGATGTCCCACTAAATGTGGGTCTTTCCACAAAAGATGTTGTGAATGAAAACTGTAAGTCTTGCCACGCCATGACCAATAGCGGTGTCGCAAGCATGGAAGCGAAACCCTACTGTGTAGATTGTCACCGTAGTGTGGTGCATATGCACCAAAAGCCCATCAGCAAAAGGATGGTTGCCGATGAATAAAAAATTTCTGAACTTAGGTATGTCCTTCATTCTTATGGCCGGTATTATTTTACTTGGCGGCTGTAGCGATGTGGAAACGGAGTTAAAAACTCCCACGTATGACACGGGTCTTAAAAAAGACGAAATTAAAAATTCTGCTTTCAAAGAAGTTTTCCCTGCTCATTATGAATCCTATTTAAAAAATAATGAGCACTCTGTAATGACAGAATACAAAGGGTCAGTACATTACAGAAAAAATGATGATTTTTCTCCTTTACCCAAGGGCTTTAAACACGCACAGCCCTACTTAAAGAACCTTTGGTTAGGCTATCCTTTTAGCTATGAATACAACGAAGCGCGTGGCCATACTTTTGGCATTGAAGATGTGGCTTATATTGACCGCATTAACCGCTTTGCTGATAAGGGCGGCCTGCCTGCCACTTGTTGGAACTGTAAAACGCCCAAAATGATGGAATGGATAGCTAGGGACGGCGATGCTTTTTGGAGTAAGGACGCCAACTCCTTGCGCGAAGAGCTAGACCCTCATAACGATACTATTGGTTGTGCCAATTGCCATGACCCGCAAACCATGGAATTACGCCTCTATTCTGAGCCTTTAAAAGATTGGCTCAAGCGTAGTGGCAAAGATGTGGAAAAAATTTCGCGTAATGAAATGCGTACTCTTGTATGTGCACAGTGTCACGTAGAATATTATTTTACACACAAAGATAACGGCCCAGCTGCCAAGCCCGTCTTCCCTTGGGATAATGGCTTTGGCCCCGAAGATATGTATCAATATTACAAAAGCCATGGGGCACAAAATGGTGCCTTTGTAGACTGGACTCATGCAGCCTCTAAGGCTCCTATGATTAAAATGCAGCATCCAGAATACGAAACTTGGATAGATGGCCCCCACGGTGCCGCTGGTGTTTCTTGTGCTGACTGCCATATGAGCTATGAGCGTATAGATGGCAAGAAGATGTCTAGCCATTGGTGGACTTCTCCTCTGAAGGACCCCAACTTAAGCGCTTGTCGTCAGTGCCATGCGGATAAGAGCCCAGAGTACCTTAAGGAACGTGTGCTCTACACGCAAAAAAGGACCTTTGATCAGCTTCTTCAGGCACAAGAAGTTTCTGTAAAAGCACATGAAGCTGTGCGCCTTGCCGCAGACTATGGCGGTGAAAGAAACGCTAACTATGACAAGCTCATGGTAGAAGCTCGCGACATGGTACGTAAAGGTCAACTTTTCTGGGACTATGTGTCCGCAGAAAATAGCGTGGGATTCCACAATCCGGCAAAAGCATTAGATACGCTTATGTCTTCCATGGAATATAGCCAAAAGGCCATAGACCTTGCCGGTGAAGCCACTAACTTTGGTATCAATGAAGCCCTTGCGGGTGATATTATGGCCATAGTTCCTCCCATTAAGGAGCTGAGCCGCAAATTACAACAAGATGCAGAATTTTTGCAGCAACATCCTTGGACAAAGCTTCTCCCCGTACTGCCTCAGGCAGAAATGGTGTGGGATGGCTTACAAAGAGTTGAAGCAAAATAACACGGTCGCCAAGAGAAGGGAGCGCTCTCTTCTCCTCCCTTAGGGTAGTAGGATATCCTTCTTAACTATTCAAGGTGAGTTATTTCCCCTGTCTTCCGCTTCGAATAAAGCCACAACTTTGGGATCGAGGGTTGTGGCTTTCTCCCCCCTCCATCGGCCGTGTGTTTTTTAGCTTGTATGTGTACAAGCCATTAAAAGGCCCACCTGTGTAGCTACTACACGGGTGGGCTCGCCATTTTACAGTATATTGAAAACATCATTTCCCAACAAAAGGGTACAAAACAAGGCCTGCACGACGCAAATAAGCCCTCATTTATTTACGGCTATCCCCGTAGCAGTATCTTAAGGCCATGTGTTTTTTACGAAAAACATACTGAGAACGTTCTTCAGATGCCGATGAACTTAAGATCAGTTCTTATGCCTTGGGCTCTTCCTCAGTAACGTGTATTTGCACCACATGCGTTTCATTTTTTACTAAAACCACAGGCGCACTCTCACTTTCGCCATGGCTCAGTTCTCTATCTTCTTCTATATTGTATTCGCGGATAAAAATGTCCCAGCAGGTGATAAAGAGTACGGCCAATAAGGGGCCTATAATAAAACCATTCATACCAAGTAGCCCAAAACCACCCAAGGTGGAAAGTAAAACTAAGTAGTCAGGCAAACGAGTATCACGTCCCACCAAAATGGGGCGCAAAACATTATCTACAAGGCCAATAACTCCCACGCCAAACAAAGTTAGAATAATAGCCGAAGATATGTGCCCTGTGGCAAAGAAATACACAGCCACCGGCCCCCACACAAGCCCAGCACCAATCATAGGCACCAAGGAAAGCAAAGTCATAACGCCGCCCCACAAAATGGGGGCTTGCACATCTAAAAACCAAAAAATAATTCCACCAAGCGTACCTTGCACTATGGCAACAACCAAGCTTCCATTTATGGTGGCTTTGGTTACCGTGGCTATTTTTTCAAAAAGTATGGCCTCACGCCTGTCCCCCAGAGGAAGCGCTTTATGTAAAATATGAACGATATTTTTTTTATCTCGCAGCGTAAAAAAGGAAATATACAACAAAAGGCCCACTTGTGCTATAATATTTAAGGTTTCCGCTCCAATGGCCACGGCCTGTTGGCCTATATATTTACTTGCAAAAATAATAAATTCCGTAAGCTTACCTTGCAATCCTTCCGGATTGATATTCATTTTATCCATATATTCCTGAATAACAGGGAAGGATTTTTTTATATTTTCAAAATACGCATTTACATCAATTTTACCTGAAGTAAGCCCCTGATACAAAGCAAGACCCTGCTCTAAAAACTCACTGGCTATAAATAGAAAAGGAAGCACCACAATGAAAATAGTCACCATTAAGGTCATAAAAGTGGCAATATTTGGCCTTTTGGTAAGATGAATAAAATAATCCTGCATGCTAGAAAAAATAATGGTGATGGCTATGGACCAGAAAATGATACCAAAGAAAGGAAACATGAGCACAAAAAAAGCCAAGGTCACAATGACTAAAAGCCAAATAAACGATTTATATTCCATGGTTGCATTCATAACGAATCCTTATTAGAAAGTGGAAGATATGGACAAGATAAAATTGCTAAATAGCAAAATAATGTAAGTTATTACTTCACACTAAGGCATTACGTCGTAAAAATCAAATGGCCTGCGTAAAGGCAGGCCACCACTATAAAAAGACGCATTTTCCCCTAATATTATCCACTAAAGCAAATTTCTAAAAAAGCCGTAGCACCAAAGAATACTTTAGCAGCTTGTATGGGGGATACTGCACGCCAAGCAGCAACATAGTTATTTTTTTTCATTTAACTTCCAATCATAAGGAAGCCAGGCAACTTTATACCCTGTAAAACTTCTCTTGGCATATTTTTCAGCAAAAGCAAGCACTGATGTAAAATCTTCTTTATACCATTTTAATATGGAGGTTAAATATACGGTATTTTTAGCCGTATCTACCTTAAGACCATGAGGACTAGCAAAAAATTGATACCCTTGTGCGTCTAACTGTTTATCTAAGTTTTGCCCAGTATAAGCTTCTGAGCGCAACCGCGGGCAGCTTTGCGCTGCGCAAACCAAGGCTAAGTGAATACGCGGTTCAGCATAATCTTTACGGATAATTTCATGCTCTAACGTATCAAGGCTTATGGCCTTACCAAAAAGCGTCACCACTTTTTGTTTCCATGGTCCGGAAAAAACAGAGCCGATATCCTTAATGGATGCAAGAGGATAGTTATTAATTATGAGCTGCAGTGTTGCAGCATTATACAGATTTATAAGATACGCTAGCTGCCCTTGCTTTGACCAAGAGTCAAATTCTTGCTTCGAAATTTTGGCCATTTGCTGCAAATAAGCGTCTAAAGGAGCACGCTGGGCTTTAAGCCCTTTATAATCTACCATGCCCTGCTGCACATGTTTTTTAAGAACAGCATCATAAGCCTTGTGTAAATCTGCAGCATGCAGCGTAGCACATTGGAAAAACAGAATACACGCAAACAAGGCATACATAATTTTTTTCATAGCATCTCCACATTATAACTTTAGTATGACCCATACTAATACAATTGGTTGTTACTACCTAATCTACACGCTGTTTTTCCCTACTGTAGTTTTTTAATCAAGTTGTGTTTTTTGCAAAATAAAATCCTGCAGTAGTTGCGTGCACACCTCTTCCGAAGCCATATGTGTTTCCACCATAAGTTCAGGACATTGCGGGACATCATAACCAGCAGAAACACCCGTATAATTCTTTATTTTCCCTTCTCTTGCCAGCTTATAATACCCTTTCACGTCACGTCGTTCACACTCTTCCACAGGGCATGAAATATATATTTCGTGGAAAAGCCCTTGCAAAATAGAGCGCGCCACATCTCTATGCGCTTTTGAAGGAGAAATAAAAGCGCACAAACAAATGGAGCCCTGTAAAGCAAATATACGGCTTATTTCGGCAATGCGACGTATATTTTCTGCTCTGCCCTCTGGGCTAAAGGAAAGGTCGGCGCATAAGCCAGTGCGCACTACATCCCCATCAAGTACAATAACGTGCTTATTTTGGAGAAAGAGGTTCTTCTCTACCCCATGGGCTAAAGTAGATTTACCCGAACCAGAAAGCCCTGTAAGCCAGAACACAGCGCCTTTATGACCATTTTTCGCTTGCCGCATATCAAGATTAACAAAAGAGCGCGGTGAAGTAAGATATTTTTGTTTTTCCATAGTATTTATACAATGTTGAAGTAAAAGTTAAAGCCCAACAGTATATAACAGCCTGTTGAAAAATTCAAATTTCGATAGTCCATTTAAACATTTTACACTTTTTAATGAGCCTATAGTACCGCCATAAAAAGAGATTTTTTAAGAGCATTTTTCAAAACATGGAGTTTTCAACAAGATGGTAATAGCCGCATAGCCAAAGCTCATTGTATTAAACAAAGACATAAATGAAAAGACTAAACTCTTACAGCAAAATCATCTTTCTTATTGAGCATCCATAAAAATAACGACATATGGTTCAAGCCTGTTTTTTTTAACAAATTCACATTGCGCATAATCCAGCGCCCTAAATTTACCGAAAAGGAAAAGCCACATACATGCTCTAAAGTAAAGGCATATTGAGGCTCAAAAGAATATCTCCAGCCATTTTTAAGCTTTTTAGTGCATACAGTGGCATTTTCTGCCACCAACTGCATCCCCGCATGCGAATACAATGGAGTAAACAAATCATCCGTATAGTAATAAAGTGAACTTGTGCTTTCAAACTGCTCTATAGCGCTACGTTTTGCTTTAAAATTGCCCGATAAGCAATTTTGATTATCTTCAAAAATTTCCTTCATAACGCCCATAAGCACGTGCTCTTGTCCCTTTTCAGGATCTATGGGTTCATAGCCATGCATGAGCAAATTGCAAAAGCTATCACGCAGATACTCACCTTGGTGACAACAAGATATGGTCACCTTGTGATATTGCCTCCCCTTTCTAATAATGCAGTCACGAATAAGCTCATCAAAGGTGGAATACTTTGGAGAATCTAAAAGTGTATTTATCTTATGCAATTCTTGCAAAAGGATGTGCACCTCATCGGCAGCGACCTTATACGTAAGCGAATCAAGCTTAGACAACATCTTTTGTAAATAGCAAATTTTGTATTTAGACACCATACGCATTCTCTCCCTAAACTATTCAAAAAGCACATTAGTTTTTTCACTACTATCACTCTTTAAAAAAAAAGGACGCCAGAAGTACATTCCGGCTTGTGATACGCCATGCAGGCAACACCTAGCACATTTGCAACGTCAGATTTTAAAAGTATATTTCCTACTTTTATCTAGTTAATGCTTAAAAACGTGTTTTCACAC
Organism: uncultured Desulfovibrionaceae bacterium; assembly: GCA_964371505.1. Lineage (GTDB taxonomy): Bacteria > Desulfobacterota > Desulfovibrionia > Desulfovibrionales > Desulfovibrionaceae > CAYJAD01. The sequence continues at coordinate 87 of CAYJNG010000012.1, read as the reverse complement.
GTTTTTAAGAAAGGCACACTCACTCCAAATATCCCTTTCGGGGACGCCGTAAGCAAGTGACGGCTTATTTTACGTGGTGGCAAGCCA
>CAYJNG010000011.1:28064-30546 GCA_964371505.1 uncultured Desulfovibrionaceae bacterium | reverse complement strand
AAAGACTTTTTCGCATGAGCCTTCTCGACAAAAACTCCTTCTATGCGTTACCATAGGCGCTGGAAGGCAGCTGATACATATACTATATTTTTTAAGATAGGATGAACACTCTTTATCAAACACAAACATAAGGAGAATACTTGTGGCAACTTCTTTTTTCACTTCTTACAAAGGGTTCAATCTTGTTTTATTGATGGTACTTTCCTTAAACCTTGCAGCTTGCGGGGGGCCACGCTCTCCCTACAATTATAGCGAGCAAGAAAAAATCTTCACATATGGGGATGTAGGGCAAACCAAGGACGTGCTCAAAGGTGATACCATTCTTCATTATCAAGTGGAAAGCGTTGCTGATGTGCTTGAAGTACCACGCCCTTTAAATATGGATCGCGGTATTTTTATTTCCGTTTTTATCCCCAAGGGGCTCTACGTAAAAACGGGAGAAGATGAGAGTAGGATATTCTTTGAGCCTAAGTCCACTAAAGGGGATAAGGCCAAGACCAGCGAGTATGACGTCACAGACCTTGTATACCACAAGCATACGCATGAGCTCACCATCACCGTGGAAGAAGAACCCATGATGCGCACCTTTAGTTCCGGCTTTACTATTAAGAAAAATATGCGACTTAAAGAAAAAGATGGTGACGACAACTTGCGCAGCTTAAGTTATGCAGGCTCACACAAAAAGCTTGTAAGTTTTGAATACCGTGAAGGCGCGAACAAACAACGCATTACGCATAATACGGAAAATGGGCCCATTTTTCGCTATCAAGGGGCTGAGGTCGAAGTTATCTCTTATGACGAAAAATCACTAAGGTGCAAAGTCCTGAAGGAATTTGACGTATTCAAATAAAATACTTTAATTTTTTCAAGCCTTTTCATTTATAAAGAAACTTTATTTTATTTTTTTGTTGACAAGGAAGCTCTTTCTAATTAGTAATACTTCTCGTTAAGAAAACATTTAGGAGAAACATAATGTCCAAAACACATGATAATTTAATGGCTGCCTTTGCTGGCGAATCTCAAGCTAACCGTAAATATACTGCCTTTGCTGAAGCCGCAGAAAAAGAAGGCTTACCTGCTGTAGCTAAGCTCTTCCGCGCTGCTGCCACTGCTGAAACCATTCACGCTTTAGCCCACTTCCGCCTTGCAGGCCACGTAGGCACCACTGAGGAAAACCTCAAGGCTGCCATTGAAGGTGAAAGCTATGAATTCACCACCATGTATCCTGATATGATTAAAGATGCTGAAGCTGAAGGCGAAACCGCCATTGCAAAGCACTTAACCCAAGTAAACGCTGTGGAAGAAGTGCACGCTAACTTGTACAAAAAAGCTCTTGCAAACCCAGCTGCTTATGAAGATGTAGATTACTACCTTTGCAAAGTATGCGGCTACACCCACGAAGGTGAATGCGACGCTTGCCCCGTATGTAAGGCCGGCAAAGCTGCATTCTTCAATGCCAGCGCTTCTTGCTGCAAATAGTTAATACCTCTACTACCTTATCATACAAAGGGTGGGCCTTGGCTCGCCCTTTTTTTGCATTGCAAAACAAAGTTTGCCCAATTTCTACAGATGTAGCTTTGCACATGCCACTAGCCTCACTCCTTGTGCAAATATCGAACCGCATAGGTAACAAAATCACCTCTATTGCGTACGCTCATTGGGCCTCATCCTTTCTTTTGGGCACATAACCTACCTAAAGAGTTCTAGCCCATATGTTGCCAATTACTTAACAGCCTTAAGCGGTGAGTCTTGGGCCCCGCACTATGGAAGGAGCGCACAGTACGGAGCCCTCTGTTTATGAGAGGAATCTTTTTGTTATTTTACTAACAATTTTTCAGCACTGTGGCCACAAAGTCCTCAATGGAGCCTTTCTCGCTTTGCGGGTCTCCATCAATTTTTAACGTATCAAGCACAGAGGCCCCAAGAGCATTTAATTTTTCTTCAATGGCGTCCACTGCTCCACAAAAATAGGTATAAGAGCTATCACCAGTACCAAAGACAGCCGTTTTCTTACCGCCTGCACCAATGGCATCAAAATTATCAAAAAGGTCAATGAAGTCATCTTGTAATTCTATTTCTTCATCACCCCAGGTTGAGCAGCCAAATAAAATCAGCTCATAGTCAGCGCATAGGCCATCTGCTGTCACCTTTCCCGCATCTTGTACAGTAACGCTATGTCCTGCGTCGGCTAATAATTTTTCACAAGTTTTTGCCACGTATTCTGTATTGCCGGTGGTGGATCCGTAAACAATAAGTGCTTTCATATTTTTTCCTTATTTGAAGTATCATTTCTTGCGCGCTTATTTTTGATATAGAAATTCAAAATCGTTTTCAAGTGTTTTTGCACTAAATAACAAATTGTTTAAACTCCGTCGTTACACATGGCTTTTGTTTACGCAAAAATATTAAAAAAACACACAGCTCTACTGTAAACTATTGTGTTCTGGCATGTACAAAGGCAAAGCATCTTTTGACCTTACAC
>CAYJNG010000011.1:15649-27964 GCA_964371505.1 uncultured Desulfovibrionaceae bacterium | reverse complement strand
TGTAAACTATTGTGTTCTGGCATGTACAAAGGCAAAGCATCTTTTGACCTTACACTTCGCCTCAGCGCCCATAAGCGGGCATTTTCACTGGCTGCCCTATGACCATATCAATTTATTACGCCGCTGCGAAGTGGGGCCACAGCCCATGTGGCGGCGTTGTGCGCATGAAGAAGTGGGGTACTTTAACGAAAAATACACCGTGACAGGAGACTATGATATGGCTACGCCTTTCTGAGCGCTACCCTTTACGTCATATACCCGAAGAGTTGGGGCTATATTTGCATTATGAAAATAATTTAGAAAGACAAGAACCTGAGCGCACGCAAAAAGAATACCTAGAAGTACAAAGCTCAGCCTTACGCCGCTTTATGCAAAAGGACTTTCAACCACACACGCCATTTACTGCGCAACTGGCGCAACACAAGCAGCGCCTTGAACGCTATTTATGTAACTTACAACGTGGCAGTAGCATTAAAAATCAAAATAAGCTTGCCTACCACATCTATGCGTATCTATTATTACAAGCCAAAGTACAGGCACAGCATGTGGATATGGCAACATTAAGCCATCACCTAAACCACATGCCGGCCACAGCGAGCGCCGCTTATGTTCAAGAGCTCCTACAAGCCTTTACGTAAACACAAGCGGCGAAATTAACATTATTTTATACCTTGAGATTCTAACCACTGTAAAAGTTTTGTATTCACTAAACGCTTTGCTTCAGAAAGAACGGTTTTTCCTGTATTGGACTTTGTACGTATATCCGCACCGCGTTCTACCAAAAACTTCACCTTGTCTACCCCTCTATCATCACCGGCGGCCTCTATAAGCGCTGTTGCCCCTTGAGCATCCTTTGCATGCAGATTAGCCCCTTTACTGAGTAAAAAGTCCAGCATTTCCACAGTGCCCATTTTGGCGGCTCGCATTAAAGGTGTGGTGCCATCTTTATCAGCCGCATTTATATCAGCTCCATATTCTAAAAGTTCTGCTATAAGCTCTTTACCATCAGGGTCAATGGCGCAGATACGTAGGGCCTCATTCATGGTATTTGTTTTTGCTGCACTCTCTGGTATGCTCACTAAAAAAGCTTTTAACTTAGATAAAGAGCCTTTTTCCGCAGCAGATAACAAAGGAGGCCTGCCCTTTTCCACATAGGCACCCTTTTCCAGCAAAAGCGCTACAATGTCCATATGCCCGCCTTCAATGGCCAATCCCAAGGGGGTATATTCAAATCTAGTACTTCGAGCATTAACATCAGCCCCATGCTCTATAAGAAAACGTGCCATGCGCTCTTTGCCATCAGAAGCCGCCTCCATAAGTGGCGTCACGCCATGCAGGCAATCTGCGTCTGCTTTAGCTCCTTTGCTAAGAAGAAATGACATCATTTCCCAATTATCCTTTTCCACTGCAATACCCAAGGGCGAAACCCCCCAACGATAGTAGCAGGAATCAACGTTAGCTCCATGGTCGAGAAAAAGTTGCACCATTTTAGGGTTCCCTTTATACACGGCGTAAAGATACGTATTTGACTCCTCATCTATTTCTTCTATGACCATAGACTCGTCCACTTGAGCTCCTTTTTTCAAAAGAGCTTCTACTTTGTGCAAATTACCTTGATCAATGGCCTTAACCATTTCATTGGCCATGGCCATGGTAGTAGAAGAAAACACAAGCATACACACCATGACAAAACGAAACATCATTTTCATACGTCCTCCTATGGGACCAGCGAGGAAGGGTAAAAAAATAGGCACCCTAGCGCCACACGACGCAAAGGCCTTTACAGATACATACAATAACAAGGGGGTAATGGCAATGCGCTAGGGATATGCGCCAAGTCAAGGTTATTACATGGCTCACTTTGGCAGCAAATGCGTAAAAGAAATGTGTTTAAAAAAAGAAGGGAGGTGGTTTTATTCCCCCCTCCCAAAAGTAAAACTCAAACAGCTCACAATACAAAAACTACTCCCACCACCAAGAAGCACGATTTATAAGCAAGTCTGTATCTCCGCCGGCAGCTATATTCAAAAACGTGCCATAGCGGCGCACCAGCTGTTGACTATAAGGATTTGCTTCGTACAGGCCGGCAAAGAGTTCTGCATCTTCGGTGAGCAGCTTATGCGCCGCATCTTGTCTGCGCTTAAATGAGGGCGTGAGGTAAGGTAAAAGATCTTCATCATGCGCAAGTGCAGCAAAGTAGGCTAGCGAAGTAATAAAGTTTAAATTTTGTATGGCAGCCATGGCTTTATCATGCTCCTCTGCTGTGGCGCGAAAGGTGCGACATCCCAAGGCCACAAAAAGCTCTTCCACCATGCATACTTGCGCCTCAGTGGCGGAGTTTGCAGGTACCATGGTTACGGGCAAATCACTGCCGCGTTGTGGCTTATTCCCAAAAAGAGGATGCGTACCCACCACAGCCCCTGACCAATACTTTTGCATGGTGGCAAGAGCTTGCACCTTTACAGAAGTAATGTCTGCCAAGACGCAATGAGCCGGCATATGCGGCGTCATACCTTTAAGCACATCCTGCATGGCATGGGCTGGTACGCACATGAGTACAAGGTCCGCCTCAGCGCAGGCCTTGGCATACACAGCCTCGGTGAGCGGCATATCAATACCGCTCACCGTATAGCCAAGCTTGCTCCAGCGGCGCAAAAAATACGCACCCATGCGCCCTTTGCTGCCCACGATAAGAACATGAGGGCCATTGCGCTTATCCACGAATTTGGCTCCATACCTGCCAAAAATGCGGAAAGGACTTACTCACCACATCTGCATCATCCAAGAGAACCTCTTGCCCATGCAGGCCATACAAGGCACAGCTCATGGCAAGGCGATGGTCATTATGTGAACTAAAAACAGTGCCTTGGGAAAAAGTAGGCACACGTCCAAGGCCTTCAATGCGCAGGCCATCTTCTCGCTCCTCCACCTTTACCCCAAGCTTGCGCAACTCAGCTGCCGGAGCCGCAATGCGGTCCGACTCTTTAATGCGCAAGTGCGCGCAATTATAAATGAGCGTTTCCCCATGGGCAAAGGCCGCCATGGCCGCCACCGTGGGTACCAAGTCGGGGCAGGCGCTCATGTCTACGCGCACGCCTTGTAAAGGCGCAGGCGCCACACATAGGCCCTGCTCTGTCCATGTAAGCTGAGCCCCCATGGCTTTGGCAATATCCGCCATGGCTCTATCACCTTGTAAGGAGTCCTCACGCAAGCCTTGCACACATACAGGCCTATCCTTAGGGCCCACCGCACCGGCAGCAATAAGGTAAGAAGCGCCGGACCAATCCCCTTCCACCGTATAGTCGCCCACATTGTAGGCCGATGACGCCACACAAAAACGAATGGCGTGAGGCACGGCTTCTTTAAGATTTCGCCAATCCACCTTCACCCAAGATGCGTCTTGCTTTTGCTCCACATGAAAGGCCACGCCAAAGTCCTGAAGCGTTTGCAAGGTAAGCCCCACATACGGCCACGACACAACCTTTTTACCCCCAAGGGTGATGGTTAAGCCGCGCGAGGTACGCGGCGCCGCAAGCAGCAAGCCAGAAAGATATTGGCTAGAAGCATCACTATCCATGGTGATGCTATCTTTACAAAAATCCGTTCCACTAAGCACTAGGGGCGCGTGGCCCGCTTTTTCTTCAAACTCTATAGCCACCCCAAGTTCTTGCAAAGCATCGGTAAGCGATTGCAAAGGCCGCTCATGCAAGCGCGGGGCACCATGTATGCGATACCTACCAGCGCAGGTGCTCACTATGGCCGTAAGTAAACGGCAAGACGTACCAGATTCATGCATATCGCACGAAATGGGTTCCCCCTCAAAGGAACGCACCATATCTTGCGGAGCTTTACAGCCTTTCATGCCCACCACCACAAATGAACCTACGCCCGCACTGGGCGCCTCTGCATTTTTTACCGGCTCAAAATGCGCTCCCGCCGCGCTGAGCACAGCCATGGTACATTGCGTATCGCGGCTTAAAAGCACATTACGCACTGTGGAGATGCCTTGCGTCATGGCAGCGCCCATAAGGGTGCGGTGCGAAATGGATTTAGACGCCGGTGCTTGCACTGTTAGCATGAAGCTTTACCTCCTTGCACGCCACCTTCTACATTGGTCACATGCGGTACCGCGGCTGGGTAAGCCCCAAGCACGCGAAAAGAGTTGCATAAAGACTGAATATCTTGCACGAGAGCGGCATAACGCTTTTCTAACAAGTCGCACTCCAAATCGGCAAAAAATACATATCGCCAGCACTCACCGCTGGAAAGGCGCAATGGGCGCGATTCTAGCTTGCGCATATTCACCCCATATTCGGCAAAAGCTGAAAGCACCGAAGATAAAGAACCTGGCTTATCTATGAGTGTGAAGAGTAAGGATGTTTTTTTAGCCAATGCAGGCAAAGAAGCATCCGCACCTTGCGCGGGCACCGGTATGGCCTTGGGCCCTTGCAAGCTCGATGTATCTTGCGGGGCAATAATCACAAAGCGCGTCCAATTATCTACGCTGGACTCAATGGACGAGGCCAACACCGTAAAAGAGTGCAATTGCGCCAAAGTGGCATTGCCTATGGCCGCGTATTGAGGATTCTCTGCCGCGCGCCGTGCCGCTGCTGCCGTGGACTCCGCAGGCACCAGCTCAGCCCAAGGCACATGCGCCCGCAACCAAACATCGCACTGAGCAAGAGCCTGAGGATGCGAGAACACATGGGTAATATCATTCAATGTTTTACTATGGCTCAGCAAGCTATGGCGTATGTGTAAAAGCAACTCCGCTTGAACAGTCACAGAAAAATTATAAAACAAATCAAAACACTGTCCCACTGTGCCTTCTAGAGAATTTTCTAAAGGTACCACACCCAGCTGGCAACGACCATCGTACACAGCGCGGAAAAGATCATGAAAGTTAGAAAAAGGACACATATCCACACTGCTGCCCAAGTATTCAAGGCCAGCAAAGTAAGAAAATGTGCCTTCTGGCCCTAAATAAGCTACCTTTTGCGGCCTTTGTAAGGCACGGGAAGAAGAAAAAATCTCCCGCCATATGGTGGCCACATGCGCATGGGGCAAGGGGCCTGCATTATGCGCCTCAAGGTTGGAAAGCACTTGGACCTCACGCTCAGGCTTAAAAATGGCCCCTCCACGAGAGCAAGCTTCCACGCCGCTTTCTTCAGCTTTAATGCGGCCCACCTCTAAACTTAAGGAAGCTCGCTTATTAAGCATGCGCAAAAGCTCTTGGTCCACAGCATCTATCTCTTGGCGCACCTGTTTAAGACGCTTAGAATAATCCATCTGACTCATGGCACACTCTCACTATACTTCTTGAATTTCTTCGCTAATACGCATGCCAAAATGGCGACCTGCCGCATCTAAGTGGCACAAAATCTTATCTCCCGCTTGAAGGTTCACCACACTTATGGGTTCGCCATTGGGCTGCGTAAGGCGTATGGTTTCCGCATTTTGCAAAAAGACCGTACCCACGGTTTCACCCACTTTGGCCTCCACAAGCAGCATGGGACGCACTTCTATTTTCACACGGCCCACTGCCGCTAAAGAGGAAGAGCCATCCGCATGTACAATGAGCACCTCTTCACCAGCGCGCAATTCGCCTAAATAGGTGGTTTTATCTTGCGGCAATTGCGCATAAGCATGCACAGCGCCGGCATTTACACGAAAAGGACGCGCAGCCACATATTCATTGTGTTCTGTTTCGCCATGCACAAGGAAGGTAAATGCCGAAGAATTTCCCACCAGCATGCCTTGACCCTTATGCAAAAGAGATAAAGTATCCACACACACTCTATGTCCAAGCCCCACAGACTGCACCTTGGTAATAACCGCTTCTTGCAGGTCTACTTTGCCTTGGGAAAGCTTAAGCTCCTTAATAATGGCCTTCATATGACTTAGCGCTTCAGGTAACAGCACCACGGTGTTTACGCCGCGCTCCAGCACTCCAGCAGCAAGGCGCGCTTCGTCCGCATTACGTGCCTCGGCTGCCACTTCTGGGCATTGCGCTAAAATATTTTCCACAGGGATAATCTCCCACCCTGCAGCAAGCACCCAGTTTTTGCCTTTTTGTACCGCAGCCACAAAAGCCTCTTCATCTTCTTTTTTTTGTAAAGCTTTCGAAGGCATCTCTTCCGCACTAACCACAGTGCAACGCGCTAGAGAAGCGACGCTTTGCACATCTTTAGCCGGCACAATGAGCCCGTCCACGCCGGATTCTAAAGCAAGGGTAATGTCTTCTTTGCACATGGGCACGCTTTTAAACCATACAGCTGTCATAATTATTTCCCTTCCTGCATAAGGCTCATGGCTTCTTCTACTTCTATATCATTGTGCACAATGGCGCGTAAGGCACGCACAAGGTTTATACGGTCAGGGTGCTGAAACACATTACGCCCAATGGAAAGACCTGCACCGCCCGCTTGAATAGAATCGTAAGCCATTTGTAAAATATCGCGTGTGGAATCCATCTTATCGCCACCGGCAATAACCACAGGCACGCAACACGCATCCACCACACGGGAGAAGCTCTCCACGGAGCCTGAGTAAACCACCTTCACAATATCCGCCCCAAGCTCCACGCCTACACGCGCACAATGAGCCACCACCTGCGGATCATAGCCATTGGTAATTTGCGGGCCACGTGCGTACACCATGGCCAATAAAGGCATGCCCCAGCGGTCGCAAGCTTCAGCCACTTGGCCAAAATCGCGCAGCATATGGCGCTCATCAGGATCACCAATGTTCACATGCACAGACACACAATCGGCCCCGTGGCACAAAGCTTCTTCCACCGTGGCTACCAAGGTTTTTCTGTTGCCATTGGGCCCTAAATTGGTGGAGGCAGACAAGTGCACAATAAGCCCCACGTCCTTCCCGCTTTGACGGTGCGAGCAACGAATAAGGCCCTTATGCATAAGCACGGCATCAGCGCCGCCCTCTGCCACGTCATTCACCACTTCACGCATATTTACAAGGCCATCAATGGGCCCCACAGTAATGCCATGATCCATGGGTACCAATATGGTACGTCTGCTATGACGATTAATAATACGTTCAAGGCGAATTTGTTTTCCAAGTTGCATGACTGTGCTCCTGTTTGCTCACGGTTAATGATTTGCAAGGGCCCTCGGCGGCCATATTGAGCTAAAAAAAATGGGCCGCCGGTTTTTACACCTGCGGCCCAAGACATGTATAATTTACAAGTAATTACATACATCCTACACCACAGGTGCTTCTAAAATAGCTAAAGAACCAAAAGCTGGTAAAGCTTTGGCTAGCATAAGAAGATGTGGTGAAAGTCATGTTGTTCATTACGTTTTATTCCCAATTAATTTTTTTGGTAAATTCTTCTAACACTGTTTTTTTGCCGTTGTCAACAGGGCAAGGGAGTATTTTTACTGTTTAGCACATAACACCCTTAAAAATAATCTATTTTAAATTTGCCACGAAGGTAAAGCCTTGGCGCTGGTTCTCTTAGTACATTTAGGCCCAAGCTTTTTAAATACAAAATCTGCAGCGCTTACATCGCCCAAGGCCTCCATGGGGATTTCTGCGCGGGCCATGGCTCTATGCCCACCGGCAGAGCCCACGTGCCCAAAGTGCTTTTTGGCCACGTCGCCTATATGCACACTACCATCTCCGCGAAAAATAATCACCAGCGTATCTTTATACACCCCGCTCACCGCCACCCAACGTAACCCGTGCACACGCGTAAAAAAATCCGCTATGGCAACAAGCATATCTGGTGAGCTTACCGTACCCACATGAGCATGGGCGCCCTTGGTACACGTGCGTAAAGAGCGAAAAGCATGGGCAAAAAGCGGCAACCATTCCGGCAAGTATTCACTGCGTAAAATACGACGCAAAAGCGCGGTGTCGCTATGGCGCGAGAGCCACTGATAGGCGCGAAAGTCCGCCTCGGTGCCGCTACGTTCAAAGGCGGCTGTGTCTGTGCGTATGCCGTACAACATGGCTGTGGCAAGCAACTTACTGGGGCGAATATCAAACTCGCGTAAGTATTGATACAGCATGGTGCAAGTGGCGCCTATTTTGGGGCGAATATCTACATAGTCTGCCACATGGCAATAGTCATCGGGCAAGGGGTGATGGTCAATGATAAGCGAAAAAGGAATATCGGCAAAGGCCGTATTGTGATGCGGCTGTGAGTCCACTATGGCAAAGCGCTGAAATTCACCCATCATGGAAGCATCCCAACGCACAAGGGGAATACGTAAATACCGCAACATGGCAAGATTATCCGGTCGCGTAATTTCATTGGTACTGGCTATGACAATATCGCGCCCTTTACGGTACAAAAGACGCTTCAAGGCCATGGCAGCGCCCAAGGCATCAGGGTCAGCCGTTATGACAATGCACCAGCGTTCATCCTTGGCCAAAGTTTGCATCCACTCTTGAAAGCGTTGGTGTAATTTAGTTTTTGCAGGCATGGCGCCGCTCCAATGTATGTCGTAAAAACTCTACAGATTCACATATGCCCTGCCAATGAAAAACCTCCACCACATGAGTGGCAGTAGCAGGTAGTAAAGGTATCAAACTTTGAATACGTAACTTTTGCTCCGAGGTAAAATGCGTGAGAGGCAAATGCTGATCATGCGTGCCGGGGGCAGACCAATGCACCATTGCCACCCTATCCAGTAAATCTTGCCTTTGCAAGATTTCCTCTTGCCCAAAGGCTAGCATATGCCCCACATCAAGACAAACACCAAAAGCTTGCAAAGGGGTTTTCTGCATCTTAGAGGCTTTTTTTCTTTTTTCTCCGGCACCTTGCTGTACAACGCCATGAAAAAGCGCCGTATCTAAATCGTATAAAGGAGCTCCCAAAATATTTTCTAAAAGCACAGGCACCGTACTGTGTGTTTGCCATGTGGCAAAAAACTCTTGTAAAAGTTTTTCTTGCTCTGCCACATCTTGCGTAAAAGTAGGAGGATGCAATACCGCCATACGCGGATGCAAATAAGCTGCTTTTTCCAGTACAGCCAAAGCCATTTTTGCCGCATGCGCCCCGCCACCTTGCCGGCGTGACCATACCAAATCCACCGGTAAATGCACATGCCAGCGCAAAGGCAAAGCCCGTAAGCTGGCTGGTAAATCCACCTCAGTATAGGCAAGGCATGCCTTGGCCTCCATGAAATACAAACCCACCTCTTGTACTTTATGCGCTAAAAACTCGGCATTTTCTGCCACAGTGCCGGGCAACACAAAAGAAGGCACAGCGAAAGGATATGCCGATGCAGATGTAGGGCGCATTATCTGCTCCCCATAGCATTCATGCCATGCATGCTTCCCCGCCCCGTGGGCAAAGTATAACACAAAAGCATAATAGCACCACGCAAAAGGCGATACACATACCAAAGCACAAGTATAATACCCAACAAGCACCAGACTGCCGTATATTGCACAGCAGAACGCAGGACAGGATCCCCCCAAAGTTCGGCAAAGGAAGTAATATGAGATGTATCTGGCAAGAACGTAAACTGCGCCCCTACCACGTACATGGCCGCACCACCTAACAAAAGCGCTAAAAGGCTAAATACCCAAATGGTACGAAAAAGCCACGTACAATGCTTAATGGTAAAAACAGCCGCCTCTTTATGCGCCACAGAACGCGACACCAAGGCCCCCACAGCAGCCACAAGGATGGTAAAACCTGTAAATAAAGCAAGAAACGCGCAAATATAGTACAGTAATAATGTCGTATTACTGGTAAGAGCCGATTTACCGCCAGATGCCTTACTCATGCCTATGCCCCCTGCTTACTCTGTTTTTTACGCGGCTTTATTTCAGAAATAACTAAGCCTGTTAAGGTAAGAGCAGTGCCTATCATGGCTAGCTTTGTAATATTCTCATCTAAAATAAGGGCAGAAAAGCCCACGGCCACCACCGGTACCAAGTAAATATACGCACTGGCTTTCACCGCGCCAAGCACTTTAACAGACCAGCTCCATGTGGCAAAGCACACAGAGGAGCATATGACAGCCAAAAAGAAAAAGTTTGCGGCATTAATGGGCTTTAAGAACGTAGCCATATCAAAATGCACCCCTTGCCATGCCACCACAGGCAGCATAAAAAGCACACCGTAAAAAAAGACCCTGCGCGTGCACACAGCCATGCTATACCTAAGCTCCCCAATCATACGCATGAAAATAGAATAGAAAGCCCATGTAAGCGCGGCCCCTGCGGCTAAAATATCTCCCAAAGGGTTAAGTTGCAAATGCACAGCGCCATTGAACACAATGAGCCCTATGCCGCACATGGCCACCACAAAACCTAAAAAAAATGTCCAATTTAACGTTTCCCGCGCATAACCGCGAAGCAATACTTGCGCTAAAATAGCCGTACAAAAAGGCGCAATGGCAACAATAATCCCCACATTGGACGCCAAGGTATAGTTTATGGCTATATTTTCCATGAGAAAATACAACGTTACCCCGCTAAATCCGGCGGCCATGAAAAGTTTTTCTTCTTTAAAGCTTTTGATGGGTAAAGCCTTGGGATAAAAAATCACCAAAGTAATATAGCCCAGCACAAAGCGGAAAAAAAGAACCTCCAAAGGCGTATAGTCTGTGAGCAAAACCTTAGTAGAAATAAAGGTAAGCCCCCACATAAACACGGTACCCAGTGCCACCAAATGCCCACGTAATTCTTGATGTAGTGCCATATTTTCCTTCACTGAGTAGCTAAACTTTAAAGCATTACGCCGGTACAATTTGTGCGTTTTCCACCATAAACCGCTTGCTGTCAGGATTATTCTTTTGCAACATATCTGCCATATACGGATGACACGTAAAAAAGAGTATTTGATGACGCTTACCGCTTTGGCTTAAGCTTAATAAAGCTTGTGCCGTTCGTTCGGCGCGCTCCGGATCAAAATTTACCAGCACATCATCCATAATCACAGGTAAGGCTCTGGCATGAGCTGCGTGATTGCGAATATAAGCAAGACGCAAAGCCAAGTACAATTGCTCTTGCGTACCACGGCTGAGCAACGTGGGCGCCAAAGGCTCGCCAAAAGGAGAAATAACCTGCAAGGAGTTGTCCTCTAGGGAGGCCGTGAGTCCCTTCCATTTTTCTTGCGTAATTTTTGCAAAAATCTCCGAAGCCATGCGTATCACTTGGGGCTGGCGCTCCCTTTCAAAGCGCTGCTTGGCCTGTAAAAGCATTTGCCTTGCCACAGCGTATTGGGCCCAAGAGCGTCCGGCTTCTTGCAAACTCTCCTGCAAATTGCGCTCTTCTTGGCGCAGCTTTGCTAAAGCATCGGTATGTGTTAAGCCATGCAGTGACGCATTAACACTGGCAAATTCATGCATTTTTTCTTGCTCTTGCACCAATAAGCTTTGCAGTTCCTCTTCCTTTTGCGTTAAAAACGCTTCACATTCATGTTTTTCGCGTGTGGCAAAGGATTGTAAAAAGGCTTCAAAATCCTTCTCCCCTGCAGCAAGGCGCAAGGCATCTTCCAAGTCATGGCGCCGGCGCACAAGCTCAAGCTTTTGTGCACGCACATGGGATAGACGTATAAATTCTTCCACATTATCTAGCTTTGCCAATTGCAATAAGTGGTTAATGGTAGCTTGTGCATCGTTAAGGGCTGTACTAGCCTCGTGCAATTCCTCTTCTTGAGTAGTGAGCTGCTCCTGCACTTGTTGGTATATTTGCTGCGCTTCCTGACTTGCTTGCATCTGAGCCATGAGCATATCCAGCTCCTGCAGCCAATCTTCTTGATAGGGCAAAGAGCCACTGTCGGCCTGCGGCTCCGCGTATCCCACGTGTTCCAAGACAGAACACAGCGGCACCACAAAGCCTTCACACTCACGCTCAAGGCGTTCTTTTTCTTCTTGCAAGCGCTCAAGCTCTCTTTCAAACTCAAGGCACTTATCCATACATTCCAAAACAGAACGCACCATACTTGGCGAAACATCAAGGCTTAAGCCCATATCTTGCAACGCGCGTTGCCAAGAGTCCAAGGCTTCTTGTAGGGCCTTTTCGCTATGTTGCAAGGCCTCCATCATTTCAGCTTGCGCCTTTACTGCCATTTCGAGGCTATATTCGCAATTTTGCACCGCAGTGGTGGCTTTTAAGCGCTCCGCAAGGGCTTCATCAGCTTCACGGCATACGCCAAGTACCTCTTGCACGGCAGCCAAAAGCATGGATACATCCTGCTCGTCATGCGCTGGCATGCAAGCAGGCTCCACATCTTGCCCTTGGTGCAGCTCATCTGCAGCAGACATGTGAGCAGACATGTGAGCAGACATGCGCGCAGGTGCTTGCGCCTCTGCATGCTTAGCCACATAC
>CAYJNG010000011.1:0-15549 GCA_964371505.1 uncultured Desulfovibrionaceae bacterium | reverse complement strand
GCTTGCGCCTCTGCATGCTTAGCCACATACAGCTGCACTGCGGGTAAAGCACTAAGAAAGGCCACGCTTTTTTCTATGGTTTTCGTAAGTTGCGCCATTTCCACTTCACCGTTTTGCGCGGAAGATTGTGCCACCAAGGCCGCTTCCACACGCGCAAAAAACGTAGCCGCCGCATCGGGAGAAGGAATGTTTTGCACCTCATGGGCACGCAAGCAATCATGCCATTTTAATAAAGCCCTTTGCTCTTGCTGTTGCGCTGCCACAAGGTCTTGTCTTTTAAACTTTAATTTATCTAAGGTTTCTTCATGCTCAGCCACCAACTGCTCTACGTCCAATTGCATGCGTTCATCGGTGGCGCATTTTTCCCGCTCACGCTCTAGCAAAATTTCCACTGCGTCCAAGGTAATAGGATCTGCATCGGTCACTTCTGCCAGCACGCAGTGCTCTTGAATTTGCCCTTCCATGTGGGTCAACGCCATTTGTATGGCATGCGCTCTATCTGAAATTTCTTTCATTTCATGCTCATAGCGTTTACGGTCCGGCCCTGAGCGCGGTAAACCACCGGCAAGAAAAGCCGCCCCTGTCACCACCACAAAGTACGCCGACCATTGAGATAGCGGCAGCACAAGGCGCGGGGTAAGGGCCACACTATATATGCCAAAGTAAATGGGTAAAATAAGCCCTGTAAGCCCCAAGGCCACAATGACAGCGCCCACAATCATAAGAAAAACGCTCTTCACCGGCTCAGGAGGCAAGCTGCCTTCCACACGTTGGGCCAATTCGCCAAGACGGTCTTTTTCCAAGGCATAACTGGCATGCAATTGACGTAAAGTGCGTATGGCTTTAGCTCGCCCGTCAATATGCGAGCGCGAAGCCGTAACGCTTTTACGTAAATGCTGGCGCAAACGCTCGGCGCGGTTACGCGCGCTTTCTTCTCTTTCTTGCGCTGCAGCCGTTAAAAGCTCCACGTCTTGTGTATTTTTACGCGCTTCTTGCGCCGCTTGCGCCAAAGCTAAAGCTTCATCCTGCACATCGCGCAGCGCTTCTAAGCGTGGCAAAAGTGCAGCAGCGGCATTTTCCCCTTGCTGTGAAGCGTCAGGGCGTAAAGAAAGCGGCGTTAAGGTGCGTTGAAAAGTTTTATGAAAGGTCTGCAAAGCCTGCTCTTTTTCCGCAAGGGCAGTGCGACTATTTTCAATAAGCGAAACATGGCGGCGCATATCTTCGCGCACACTATCACTGACCAAGGCTTCAGGCACTGGCAAGTGTTGCAAGGTGTTTTGCGCCAACTCCAAAGTATGACGTGCCGTGAGCACGGCTCCATTGGCTTTTTCTAAATGGCTGGTGGCCGCCACATGGGCTTGCTCTGTGCCTTGAATATCTGCAGCGCGACGCTCAAGCACACTGCGCGCCACAAGGGAGCGGTTAATGCCGTGAATGCGCTCACAAGTCCAATCAGGGCCCAGCTCCGCAAGGCTTTGCCCTAAACTGTGCTCAACGCGCTGCATATTTGCCGCATGAGGGCCTAAGCCTTCCTGCGCTTGACGAAAAGAAACCTTATGCTCACTTAAAGATTGCAAAACAGCTTTCTTTTCCAACAATTTTGCATCTATGTGCAAAGCATTGCGCCTTTGCTCCAGCTTTTGGCAACGCTCCCTTTGGGTAGCTTCGCGGCGAGAAGCCTCTTGGCGTAAAAGTTGCGCCCGTTCAAGGCGCCCGGCTCCATCTTCCGGAAAAGTATCTTCCACAGGGTCCAGACGCGCCCATTGGCTTTCTAAACTGCGCCATTCGTCCCACTGCTTCCACACGCCCAGCTGACGCTCAGCATCGCGCCTTTCTTGCTCGCACAAAGCCTTTTGCTCGCGCACAAAGGCAAGGCCTTCCTCCAAGGTATTCTTTGTTAAGGAAAGACCGTCGTATTGAGCGCATTCATTTTTTAAACTTTGAATTTCCTTTTGAATGCGTTCTAAATTTTTCAGCGTTTCATTGATGAAAGGCGTAGAACCTTTCACCTTAAAGAGCTTTTCCATTTGCCCTTCTAGCTCTTTGAGCACTGCGCCTGGTGAGCGTAAGCCCATGCCAAAGCTGGCCCCGTACAGAGCATGACGCACGCCTTCATCCTTCAAGCTTTCAAACACTTGCAATTCGCTTAAGGAAAAGCCAAACACATTGCGGTACACATCACGCGTGACCCCTGCCAGTACAGAGTCCAGTAAAGAACTTTCCAACATGGCACCGTTAGCATCACTTAGCACTACATTATCGCGCCCTTTATCAGGTCGGCGTGTCACATGAATGAGCCCACGGTCTTCAAGGTGCAGCCCCAAAGTACCGCCGGCTTGCCCTGCTCTTCCAGGGAATATTTGGGCAAAATTACGCCCTTGCGCTTCTTTACTGCGCGCATTGGGGTACCCTGTCAGCATGGTGCGGAAAAACTCTAAACACGTAGATTTGCCGGCTTCGTTTTTTCCCAAAAAAACTGTAAGGCCCTCTGAAAGATCATTGACGGCCACTTGTGAAAAGACGCCAAAATTATCTATATGAAAAGATTGAATATGCATTAGCGGCTCTCCATAATGTCGGCACAAAGGCGTGCAGCGTCTTCTAAAAGCTTTGCCATCTCTTCTGCTTGAGGCTGTACAAGCACATGCTTTGCCCGCACATGCCCAAAAAGAGGCGCTAGGGTTCTTTCCACAAAGGCTTGCCCTTCCTTGTCATCTTCTTGTAATTGCTGCCCAAGGCGTAAGGTTTCCCCCAGTAGGTCATCGCGCTTTACCAATTCGTCCATGGCCAAAATGGGGGCTGTTTCCACCACCATATCCTTAAGCCACACCAAAGGCTCTCCTCCGGTAAGACTTTGCATACGAAGGGTCAGCTCCGAACACGTATTTTTATAACGCAGCTCTCCATCAAGGGTGGTATGCCCTTGCAAAATGATACGTACCATGACGGCCTTACACTGCACCTCAGCCTCGGCTGCCAATTGTTCTAAGGCTTCTTGGATGCGCTCTTCCACCTCGGTGATTTGTTCTACATTCTCCAAGGAAATTTTCACCTGTTCCCAAAGTACGGAACTAAGCGCGTGGAAAGTGGAGCTTATTTCAAACTTTGGTCCAGCCTCACTTTGTACGGGAGTGGCTGTTATCAAATAGCAACCGCGCATGCCCCTTTCATTGACATGCAAGCCCTGAGTGTTGCCGGCATAGGCCACAAAGGGGGCTTCGCTTAATATGCGCCTTTCATGCACATGACCAAGCGCCCAAGCATCAAGGCCGGTGGCGTGTAAATCGTCTAGAGTACAAGGAGCGTAACGCTCAGCATGGGGTACGCTTTCCACAGCGCAATGCAAAAGACCCAATTGAAAAAGCCCTGCATACTCACCGCCAAGACGAGAAAAACTTTTTGCCAAATTGCGCCCTTCACGCTGCGTACTATGGCTTATGCCATGCACTATGGCCATGGGCTGCACCACAGCTTGGCCCTGTTCATGCCCAAGGCTTTGGCGAGATTGCACCAATTCTGCCGACGGCGTAAATATGTGGTGCTGCATCTCTCCTTGAAAAATAATGGTATTTTCCGGCCATTCTATCATCTTAAGACGGGAGGAAAGGGGGTCATGGTTGCCATGCACTATAAACACGGTAATATGAGACTTCGCAAGACGTGCGCAAGCATCTCGTAAAGCCAATTGAGCTTTAAGACTTTGATCCTCTTCATTATAAATATCGCCAGCTATGACAAGAAAATCCGGTTTTTCGCGTTCGCATAGAGCCACTAAGCGGTCTAAAGCCACAAACGTTGCCGCCAATAGAGCCTCTTCCAATGCCAAAGGTAACGTTGCATTCTGCTTGCGCAAGCCTTTAAAAGCTGCATCTAGGTGCAAATCGGCAGCGTGTATATAGCGTATGGGAAACATTGAGATTTTCCTCCATCTCACATCTAAAACCTAACATCGTACGCAACCATGTGCGCACAAGATATATAAAAAGCCCACTCACTTAGGGGCTTACTTTATTCATCTGAGCACATATATTTTATACAAACATTTGCATTTAAAAAATAGTTTTTCAGCCCATGCATAGGAGCAGCAGAAGCGCAAAAATACGTGCAAATATCTTTATATATGGGAACGAAAAATTCTAGAAGGTTTCGTAAAAAAAGCAAGCTTTTTAAAGCCTGTAAAGAAAATTTTGTCTGTCACAAAAAAGGACATATTGGCCTGCAGGTTTATTTCATACCTTGCACACTGCATACCATGAAAAAGGCGACCCTTTCAGGCCGCCTACATCTTAACGTTTTTTTTCTTTAAGTATGGCACATTGGTCATATAACGTTTTCATCTTTGCATTTTTCGGGTCTGCCATGAGGCCTTTAGATAAATAAGGAAAGGCCCGCTTTGGCGCCTCAGCTTTCATAAGCGCTTCGCCTATAAGAAGAAAAAGGCTGTGTTCATCCTTATGGTATCCAATAGCCTCACTAAAACACTGATCTGCTTCAGAAAGATTCCCCGCCACAAGCAACTTCAAGCCTTCGTTAAAGGCTTTATCTATCTTTTTTTTGCGCGTTAAGGCCAGTGAAAAATCTTCCTTCACATCACCGGATAAAGCTTTATATACCTTGGCAAAAGCCATCATAATGGCTTGCTCTTGCCCCACTTGAAAAGTCACAGCTTTGCCAAGAACCTTTACTACTTCAGGGTCTTTACCCACCATCTGCACAAGTTCACGCAAGGAGCCCGTAAGCTCCAAAGGGTACGTTTTGGCCCCCATGCCTTTTATGACCATAACAATGGCTGCCAAAACTTCAACCGTCTTCTTCTTTGAATAGGCAACTTTAGCGCGTGCTAAAGTATCAAGAGCTTTTTTTGTATCCATACTACATTCCCACCATTGTTCTGTGTAAGTTGCAGAACAGTTTTGCTGTAATTTTATGTAAAATTACCATGTCGACTGCAAGAGAAAAAGCCCACTAGCAGGCATAAACATGCATTATTTGCGCTGTTAAGCGCCATAACACGTGTTATTTTAAAAGACTGACATGAGGACATGAAAGTAAAATAATATAGAAGGCATTCACATGTCACCTTGCATGCCACCTTGTGCGCATAATACGTGAGGCTAGGGTAAAAAAAATAACATACTGCGTCAAGCAGGGCTTTTGTTCTAAAGTTACAACTGTTCTCCTTACATATTGCAAAGCATGTCAGCGTATATGAAGTAAATACGTTTACGCACAGCCCACGGCAAAACAAATAAGGCCGTATTTTTAAAATATACTTCCTGCGGCTTACATACCATGCACAAAAAGCCCATTCCGCGCTTATTTACAGTAAACACTCCCCTCCCCTTCACGAAGGCTTTTACTGCATTGACCTTGCTCTATCTATTTGGTAAAAGAAATAATCTTTAAAAGACAAGGATAATTATGGCACGCATACTTTACGGTATTCACGGCACAGGGCACGGGCACGCCATGCGTGGCTTAACCATTGCCAGACAACTTACACAGCACGAATTCCTTTTTGTTGCCAATGATGACGCCTTAAGTATTTTGCAACCGGAGTTTAACGTCCACCGCCTGCCCAACCTTGGCACGGTGTTTAAAAACTATAAAGTAGACATGCCAGCCACCATAGGCCGCGCCATACCCACTTTATTAAAACGTGAGCAATATATTACCCAAACGCAAAAGCTTATAGAAGAATTTAAGCCTGACGTTTGCATGACCGACCTTGAGTATTTTGTACCACGCGCAGCTGAGCGCATGGGCATTCCTTGTCTCACTTTGGATCATCAGCATGTTATTACCTGCTGCCAGCACTCTTTGCCTAAAAATATGCTTTTTGATTATTACGTACAAGGGCTCACGCCCAAGTACCTTTTTCGCCCAACGGCGCAAAATCTCATTGTGTCTTTTTACGCACCGCCAGTGAAAAAAGAATACACAGCCCGCGTGGTACCGCCCATTTTGCGCGATGGCATTATTAACGCAAAGCCGCGTGATGATGGACACGTTATTGTTTATCAAAGTAATTCTACGCATCGCTCCTTGGTGGATTTTTTGCGCACCGCCACAGACAGAACCTGCTATGTTTTTGGCTATCAAAACCATGAAGGACAAGAAGGCAATGTTATTTTTAAGAAAAAATCTGAAGAAGCGTTTTTAGAGCTTTTAGAAGGTGCAGCCTATGTCATTCAAGGCGGCGGTCATACGTTAATGACAGAGTCCTTACACCTTGGCAAACCCATATTAACTTTGCCCATTATGGCCATGGTTGAGCAGCGTTTTAATGCGCATTATATTGAAGAATTAGGCTATGGCGTACAAAGCAATATACTAAAGTTGCATAAAAATATCTTGCAAAATTTTGAAGAAAAATTACCATGGTTCAAGCAAAACATCGCGCGAGGAAACTTCTGTGGCAATGACACTGTCTTCTCCTTGGTAGACTCTTTTATTCGCACAGGAAGTCTTACGCTTGCATAGCTATAATATTCGTACTTTAACGTCGGAGACGAAATAGATGAAACTAACGTCCACAGCCATTATTACGGCTTTTACTGAAGCCACCGTTTTTGTTGTAGGCTCCATGACCTATAGCACCCCAGAGCCTGGCGAAGCTTTTGAAAAGCCCAACCTTGAGGCCTTTGGTGATATTAGTGCCATGGTATCTGTAAGTGATACAGATAAAAAGCTCGCCAGCATTGCTCTTACTGTGTCTAGAGAAGCTGCAGAGGCCATGGCCATAGACGCCCTTGGAGAGCTGGAAGATGCCGACAATGACACCCGCGAAATGGTGGGCGAAATGATGAACATCCTTTCAGGCGATGCGCGCCGTCGCTTGGCAGAGCTTGGCCTTGTTTTGCAAGGCAGCACACCTTCCATCATTCTGGGCTCTAATCACGAGCTTATTCACCCTTGTGGCGGAAAAACCTTAGCCATACCCTTTGTGCTTCCCAAAGGATTTTGTGTGGTAGAATTTAGCTTTGAGAGCTTTTTAGAAGCATAGTTTTACGCCCATGCGTAAGAAAAAAGCAGGCTTGGTACAACAAGCCTGCTTTTTTTTGGCACTTGCTCGCCATGGGCCTATCTGAGCCCTGTAAACAGGGCTCAGACAGAACACGCCTTAAGGATTAAAAGGCCAAATAAGTGGAATTAAAACCATACACATAATAAAACTGCCCAGCTGTAAAGGCCAACCTGCTTTTACATAATCCATAAAAGTGTAGTTACCAGGGCCAAACACCAAGGTGTTTGGTGGCGTAGCTATGGGCGTTAAAAAACAAGCCGAAGCGGAAATGGCAATACCCATGGCCACAGGTAAAGGCGAAACGCCACTTTGCAAAGCAATGGGAATGGCAAGCGGCGCCATAAGGGCTGCTGTGGCCGTATTAGACATAAAGTTCGTAATAATCATGGTTAGCGCACAGGTAACGGCCAAAATGGCATAGGGGTCTGAAACCAGCGTTACTACATTATTGGCAATAAACGCCGCTGCACCCGTTTTCTGCATGGCCTGACTCATGGAAATCATCCCAGCAAAAAGGAAAATGGTGGTCCAGTCAATGGAGTTAAAGGCTTCTTTCATGGTAATACAGCGCGTCATAATCATGAGCATGGCACCCAGCATGGCCGCAGGCACTAAAGGAACTTTTTTTGTGGCCATGGCTATGATAACGAGGACAAAAATCCCTATGGCTACGGGCATCTTTTCCACGCGTAATTTGCGAGGCTGCTTAAGCTTCACTTCATCCATGTTCAGCATTTCTGGCTCACGATCCGGCAATAATTTACTGCCTCCAAAACTATAAAACAAAATCCCCATAAGCAGCATGGGCACGCCTATGAGCGCAAACTCAAAAAAGCCAAAAGGCACCACGCCCACTTCTGCCCCCATATTTTCGAGAGTGGAATTGATGAGCAAATTGGGCGGCGTCCCCACAAGGGTGGCGGTACCACCAAGGGAAGAAGCAAAAGCAATGGGCATAAGTAATTTACTGGGGTTAATGGAGGCTGCCGCACACATGGCTAAAATCATGGGAAGAGCCACAGCGGTGGTTCCTGTATTACTCAAAAAACCGGAAAGAACCCCAATGGTAATAATGGAGTACACAAGCAAGCGTTTTTCGCTGCCCTTAGACAAGTGCACGGTGGTTTCTGCCACACGAGTGGCAAATCCGGTGGCAAAAGTGCCTTCACCAAGAATAAACATGGCCATAAATAGCACCACGCTGGAGTTACCAAAGTGCGAAAAAGCATCCTTAGCTGAGAGAATACCCAAAAGACTTAAAGCACAAGGCACCAACATGGCTGTTACAGGCAAGGGCAAGGCTTCTGTAAAAAATAAAATAGCTGCCACCGCCAAAATACCAAGGGTAACATAGGCCATGGTCATATCTGCGCTAGCCTCTGCCGCGGGCGCTGCAAAAGCTAAATCAGGTGTCAGGGCAAAGCACGCCCCCATAAACATTCCTAGGAAACACATCACACTCTTAAGCATTAAAGGCATAAGCATTCCTCCAAAACATTTTATAGTTTTTTACATCTACCTATTTTTTATACATTATATGGGGAAAATAGCAACGCTTTGCAAAACAGAAACACAAGTCATTTACTATGTATATATTTTATTAACAATCAACCTAAAATAATTAACATTTTTCATCGCCTTCAAAGCAATGTTTTTAAAAATTTTCATCCTTTTTACATATTAGAATATATTTCCCCCCATTGCTGAGCGATTTTACTTAAAAAAATATCTGTATTTTCTTCTCAAATGAAGCACTGGTCATTTTTTTTATAATCTGCTATTAAAAGCGCATGGCGCAGATGGCACTTCTCGTTGAAGCGCTAGCCATAATACCCCGCCTCGCTTTTCCGCGCATAGTCTCTCGCACTTAGATTATGTCATGGGTAATCCTCCTCGCTGGCTCGCTGGCATGCTTTACACGCGCAACGTTACTAAAATATATGTAAGCGCATTAAGCACGACGCTTGCATTATGTTTTTACGAGAAATGAGGAGAATCTATGAAAAAAACCTATCTCTTACTACTGGCTTTCACCGTCATAGTCACGTCCTTCGCGGCACCTAGCACTGCTAAGGCGGCCTTTTTGTTAGACGCTTGCGGCTATGACGGCTTTACCATTGGCATGCACGAAGCTGGCGCCGCAGAAAACAGTGACCTTACCCCTGCCATTATTTATGGACAACTGGGCGAATTGCTCTACAAAGCAAAAGTTACTCCCAAAAAATATTCTGCCAGCGAAGTAAAGCGGCTTTATGCGGCGGCTAAAAAACATCCTAAAGTGGCACCGGTGAGCATGGCAGAAAACATTACCGTTACGCAAGGCTGGAACAAAAACAAGCTTACTGCCTACTGCGACTACCTAGAAAGAGAGAGCAAAAAAGCAAAACAAAGCAAAATACTGCGCAACAATCTTATTTTTACCCCCAGAGAGGCAGACTTACGCTGGGCTGAGGAAGTGAGCGTGGAAAACACAGGCCGCTACACCACGCTGCATAGTTGGCCGGCAGATTGCGGTATTATTTTTGAATTCACGGTGGAAAAAGCCGGCAATTACGCCGTGTTTTTCAATTACAACAAGGGACGCCCCTTGGCCTCCACTGGCAAATTAGTCCTTTTCTTTCCCAAGGCTTTGGATACAAAAACCATAAAAAACTCCCCCAAAATAGTTAGAGACCTTCCCATCACAAGTGACCATTGGGGGCTTGACTATCTTAGAAGTTTTGAATTTGGCAGAATCAACCTTCCCAAAGGCAAACATTACCTTTTTATTGCAGATACCAGTCAAGACAAAAACAAATTTGTCATGAACTTACGTGAAGTAGAATTAGTAAGAACACGCTAACCCTAACCCCACTTGAGGAGAATATTATGAAAAAAAATTACACCTTAACCCTTTGCTTACTTTGTAGCCTTTTTTGCGGATCCTTCTTCATGGCAACTGCGGCCCATGCCCAAAAAAATGACCCCGCATGTTCGTATGACTGGTTCGACCAGAGTCGCATGACTGCCCATAATGAAACAAAAAACCTTAACAACATGTATGCAAAAATTGCTGCTTTATTCAATAAAGCTGGGGCGTTTACAACTAAAGTCACAGGCAAGCAAGTAGAGAGCATGTATAAAAAAGCCCTTAAAAAAGGCAAACCGAAGTCTGATCGGATATTTGAAGTCATTAGTGACGCCTATGGAGTTAATATGAAGAGAATGTATAAATATTGCGCAAGGTAACACGGCTACACTTTATCATAAAAAAGAGGCCCTCTTTATGCATAAAGGGGGCCTCTTGTTTTATATCTACGCCGCAGCCATTTTCCATGCTACGTCGTAAATGCTATCTACTATAAGTAGCTTTTGTACAAAGCGTCAGCGCGAGCGCGGCATTTACTTACACGCTCAACGAGGCTTTTGCGGTAAGCATCCATGTCCTTGATGGGACGAGTGGCAATGCCAGAGTCCATGGCAGCTTGTGCCACAGCAATGGTTTCCCACTCAAGAATACGTGGATCAAGAGGCTTAGGAATAACGTAATCCACACCATAGGTGAAGGTTTGACCGCCGTAAGCGTCAATAACTTCTTGAGGCACGGGTTCTTTAGCAAGAGCAGCCAAAGATTTAGCAGCAGCAATCTTCATGGCTTCGTTAATTTGGCTAGCGCCAGTATCTAAAGCACCGCGGAACAAGAAGGGGAAGCCAGACACGTTGTTAATTTGGTTAGGATAGTCAGAACGACCTGTGGCCATGATGCAATCAGGCACAGCGTCTTTCGCGTCAGCATAGGTAATTTCTGGGTCAGGGTTGGCGCAAGCAAAAAGAATAGGTTGTGGAGCCATGCTCTTTACCATTTCTTTGCTTAAAAGACCCTTTACAGAAAGACCTAAGAATACATCAGCGCCGGTGAGAGCTTCTTCTAAGGTGCAATCTTCTTTTTGAGCATAGGCAGCTTTGTATTTGTTAAGGTCTGTGCGGCCAGCGTGAATAAGACCACGAGAGTCGAACATAAATACGTTTTCACGCTTAATGCCCATTTCTACGTAAAGGTTAGCAGAAGCAATGGCAGCAGCGCCAGCGCCGGAAACTACAACCTTACAATCTTCCATTTTACGGCCGGTAATTTCGCAAGCATTGATAAGGCCAGCAGCAGAGATAACAGCAGTACCGTGTTGGTCATCGTGGAACACAGGAATGTTCATTTCTGCGCGAAGTTTTTCTTCGATGTAGAAGCACTCAGGGGCTTTGATGTCTTCAAGGTTAATGCCGCCAAAGGTAGGCTCCATGGCTTTAACAATATCACAAAGCTTGTCTTGGTCATTTTCTGCAAGGTTGATATCATATACGTCGATATCAGCAAACATCTTAAAGAGAATGCCCTTACCTTCCATAACTGGCTTAGCAGCCTTGGGGCCAATGTTGCCAAGGCCAAGCACTGCAGTACCGTTGGATACTACTGCCACAAGGTTGGCACGGCCGGTGTATTCGTCCACCATTTTTTCATCGGCATGGATGGCAAGGCAAGCTTCGGCTACGCCTGGGGAGTAAGCAAGGGTTAAATCTTTTTGGCTGGCGCATGCCTTGGTAGGAAGAACTTCCACCTTACCGGGGCGTGGTTTTGCGTGGTACTCAAGGGCTTCTTCTTTAGTGTACAATGCCATGATACTATTCCTTTATTAGGCAGTTAAGAGTTTTTCTGGGGGAACCCTTTTCTGAAGAAAAGGGGTTCCCCCAGACCCCCTCCCAAAAAACTTTCAAGGCGACAAAGTTGCGCTTAAGAATATAAATAGTGCCGCAACGAAGTTTTAAGAGAGGTGCGATATACAAAAAAATTGCTTGAGGCTGTGAAGTCTCAAGCAATTTGGTTATTTATTTGGGGTGGCAATCACCCTTGCAAGACATAAGTTTGCGTAAAGGCTCAGGCACAATACCCTTCACAGATTCTGTTACAAGCATGCGGCGCATGATACCAAGTTGGTCTTGTAAAGGAAGCTTCTTGGGGCATACATCCTGACAACCCAAAAGGCCCATACAACCAAATACACCTTGGTCATTACCAATAAGCTCATAAAAATCAGCTTCGGTGCGGTTGTCGCGTGGGTCCACATAAAAGCGAGCCATACGGTTAATGCTGGTAGCACCAAGGAAGTCTTCACGCATGCGCGCTGTACCACAAGCAGCTACACAGCAGCCACACTCAATACAACGGTCCAGCTCAAAGATATGCGTGGCCAAAGCATTGGTCATGGGGTCTTCCACAGCGTTTTCATCAAAAGGCTTTTGGCTGTGAATCCATGTTTCAAGCTTGGTGCCCACATTGCGGAACCAAGTACCTGTATCCACAGATAAGTCGCCAATAAGTTTAAATATAGGCAGCGGATGCAAAACGATATGGTCTGGCAAGTCGCGTGTTTGCGTAGAGCAAGCAAGGCCTGGGCGTCCATTGATAACCATACCGCAAGAGCCGCAAATACCTGCACGACAGCAGAAGTCAAATTGCAAGCTAGGGTCTTGAGTTTCACGCAAAGTGGTAAGTGCCACAAAAAGCGTCATGCTAGGATGCTCTTCTAAATAGAAGGATTGTAAATGCGGTACACTCTGTGGATCCAGAGGATTATAGCGCATGATTTCAAAATGCAGTTTACGTCCCATTATATTTTCTCCCGACAGTTACATTACAGAGCCTAGAGGGCGAATCTTTTCTGCTGGAATTTCAGCATCAATAATCTTACCACCGCCATAACCACGATCACCCGGAGGAATTTCATACCAAGGGGTGGCTTCTTCATAAGAAACGGTAGGCAAGGTGTCGCCTTCTTTCCAATGGGTCAATGTGCGGTTGAGCCATTCTTTGTCGTTACGTTCGGGGAAGTCTTCACGGGCGTGACCACCGCGGCTTTCGGTGCGTAATAAGGCGCCGTAAGCGGTGCAAAGGCCAAGCTTAATCATGCCGCGAATGCGCAATGCCATGGAAAGCTCAGGGTTAAAGCCCACGGTTTTACCTTGTAAGGCAATGTTTTCGGAACGCACTAAGAGTTCTTGTAATTCATCACAAGCTTTTTGTAGGTCAGTTCCATTACGGAAAATGCCCACATTATCCATCATGGTTTGGTGCAAGGCGGCGCGAAGTTTGTAGCAATCTTCCTTACCCTTACGGCCATAAACCATATTATCAATGCGCTCAGCCACTTGCTTAGCAGCAGACTCACCTGCGGCGGTGCTGAAGGAAGTTTCATAGCCTTGGAGGTATTCCACAACCTTTTTACCAATAATGCGACCAGCCACAACGGTTTCTGCCAAGGAGTTACCACCAAGGCGGTTAAAGCCGTGCATATCCCAGCAAGCAGCTTCGCCGGCGGAGAAGAGGCCCTTAAGGCCATAGGCTGCGCCGTCTTTATTTACGCGCACGCCGCCCATGCTGTAGTGGTGCGTAGGACGCACAGGAATAAGCTGATGGATGGGGTTCACACCAAGGAACATGGTGGAAATGTCGTACACTTCACGTAAGTTAGTGGTGATGTGCTTTTCGCCAAGGTGACGAATATCAAGCCATAAATGCTCGCCGTAAGGGCCTTTTACGCCCTTGCCTTTACGCATATGCTCAGCCATGCGACGGGAAACCACGTCACGCGAAGCAAGTTCGGCTTTTTCTGGCTCGTAATCAGGCATAAAGCGATATTCATCCACGTCAAGAAGCGTACCACCATCACCGCGGCAGCCTTCCGTTACTAAAATATCTGTAGGCACGGTGCCTGTGGGGTGGAATTGAATGGCTTCCATGTTACCCATGGGTACGCAGCCAGTATCAAGAGCTGTAATCTGACCGCCGCCATCGCAGATGATAGCATTGGTGGTGGCAGGGTAAATACGACCATAACCACCGGTGGCAATAAGAGTTACTTTAGCTCTATACATAACAAGCTCACCGGTGCGCAAACAGCGGCAAATACAGCCTGTGCAGGTGTCGCCATCGTGAATGAGCGCTTCGGCTTGCATGCGGTCGTGCATGGCAACGCCCAGCTGGAGCAAGCGGTTATCTAAGGTAAAGAGTACGGAGTGGCCTGTACCGTCAGAGGTGTAGCAAGTACGCCATTTAGCAGTACCACCAAAAGCGCGGGAGTGAATAAGACCGCGCTTAGACTCAAGCTCTTCAGCTTCAAAAGGCTTACCACCCTTATAGTACGTATGCACGCCAGGTTCCACACGGCTCCAAGGCACACCCATCCAAGCCATTTCACGCATGGCAATGGGAGCAGTGTTAGCAAAAAGACGTGCCACTTCTTGGTCACAGCCCCAGTCAGAACCCTTTACGGTATCGGTAAAGTGAACGTCGGGGGAGTCACCTTGGCTCATGGCAGAGTTGGCAAGGGCTGCTTGCATACCACCCATGGCCGCAGAAGAGTGCGAACGTTTGGGAGGTACCACAGAAAGACAGATAACATCGAAGCCATTTTGTGCTGCCTCAACGGCTACACGCTCACCTGCAAGGCCAGCTCCCATGCACAATAAATCAGTTGTAAAAGTACGCATGTGCTCTCCTTGCTATGCAACACTTATGAAGTGGAAGCGAATCATGGTTAAACAGCCAAGAACCACATAAGCACCAATGAGGTACCATGTGCGCTTTGTCCATACGGCGCGGTTAGCTTCGGTAATAAGACCGTACTTTACACCCACGCGGAAAAGACCAATGCCTAAGTGAATGCCCACGCATACAAGTAAAATAAAGTAAAAAGGAGTCCAACCGTTTTGCTCACGAAGGGCAGAGGTTTCAGCAGTAATGGGCAAGCTGTCAAGAATAACATAAATGTGAATGCTTACCATCACAAGCACCACAATGGCCGTTACCACTTGCACAAGCCAAAGCCATGTGTCGCAATGCTTCATGGTTTTAGCATGGCGGAAAAACACCGGCAAAGTGCCCACTTGAAAAGGCATCTTGCGCGCAGCAAGCACAAAGTGCGCAACCATTAACAATAAAATGATGGGGCCACCTACCTGTGCAAGGTACAATTCTTCCAAAACCCAACCAAGACCATCCATAATGTTGGGGCTTAAAAGTACTGTGCTCACAAAGATAAGGTGCATCAAAGTGAACAGTGCCAAAATAACGCCACTAGCGGCTTGGGCAAAATCCATACGGCCGGACAAGGTAGTCTTTGATAAAGACCCCACAGAAACAGTCCCGTCCATACACGCTCCTTCGGTTTGTGCGTAGCTAAGCTTATCGTCCTCACCCTAACCTAGCTATGCAACTAAAATAATTAAAAAAGAGTGACAACGTACAAATCCGCTACCACAATACTGCATATTAGTTGCATGGTCAAACACTCAAATAGTCTTTTAGGGCTATTCGCCACATGGGAAAAAAGGGACAAAGAAGTAGGCTCTTTTATTATAAAGCAATACCTCCACAGCAAGGGGAAAGAATTTTTTTTGACAAAACAAAATGAAGTATGCCTATCTCCCTCGCCTCTGTCGTATCTTTTTCTTTACAGCATGTATAAAAGTGAGTACTTATCATCAATTACTAT
>CAYJNG010000010.1:14034-31725 GCA_964371505.1 uncultured Desulfovibrionaceae bacterium | reverse complement strand
ATCCTTACCAAGGATGCACTCTACCGACTGAGCTACAAGAGCACTCAACGAAGATTTATCTAAGCGAAGTTTCGGTGCGCGTCAAGAAAAAAATATAAAAATTTCAAAAAAACCTGCATTGCCTGAGTTGCTTGTCTGTTGTAATATGGAGACAGAGGGTTTTATTTTTTTGTTAAGTGTGTAAACTATTAGGGAGAGTATGAATATTAGAGTTGCTTTTGTACTGCTGTGTTTAGGCTTGAGTCTGTGCGCATGCGGGCCTAAGGTGGTGGGGGAAGACGCAGCCACTTTTACGCCCAGTGGGGGGCTTTCTGCTGCGCAAGATCCTTCTCACTTGCGCTACCCTTCCAGCGGACGTGCCTTAGATAAAGCACTTTATTATTTTAGCATGCCGCAGGTGATGCAGGCGAATCAGCAAAATTTAGAAACTTTTTTACAAAAAAACTATACCTCTACAGATCCAGATAAAAACGCTACCGACTATACAAACCTTCAACCACGGCAAGCAAGTCCGTTTAGGCAGTAAGTATGGATCCTATCACTCACGCCGCCAGCGGCGCCCTTTTGGCCTATGCTTTACCCAAGGATTACCGCCCAGAAACACGGCTTTTTCCTTTTTTTGCGGCCCTCATGGCAGCCTCGCCTGATATTGATGTTGTTTTTGCCAACACGCCGCTTAACTACCTTTTATTGCATAGAGGCATTACGCATTCTCTTTTTGCCGTTCCTTTTATGGCTGTGTTATTGGCTATGATTGCCTACCCTTTATTGCAAAAGCGAACTAAGCGCTTGTTGGACTTTACAAAGGTTACGGATTATATACCCCGCAAGCCGTGGACTTTTATGAAAACAGTGGTGCTGGCTGTGTGCTGTTTATTGCTGCATATTTGGCTAGATGTGGTTACCACGTACGGTACCATGATTTTTGTACCTGTGTCAGAATATCGCGTACGCCTTAACGGTGTTTTCATTGTGGATATTCTGCTTACGGGCACCTTGTTGCTGACCCTTTGGCATGGTTCAAAATTTCGCCCTTATGCCATTATGGGGCTCATATGGGTGTTTTTGTACCCTGCGGCATGTGTTGGGGTGCGTGTGTATCACGAAGGGCAAATACAGCAAAGCTTACAGCAAGAGGCCATGGTGCAAAAACGCGGAGAACTGGTGGGGCTTACTGTATATCCCGATGCTCTTGCGCCTCTTTATTGGCGTGCGGTGTATCAAACGCAAAAGCCCTATGAGCGTCAGGTGGCCACGGCTTTTTCTTGGCCACAGGGTAAAAGTCGAGTGGGGTATGAATTTCCTTCCAGTGAAGCCACAGTGTATCAACAAGGCTTTACTCTGTGGGGGGCTTGGCATACGCCGCTTATGGCTTATCCTGCTTTAAGTGCTGAAGCAGCGCAAAGTTTGGCTGTGCAAAGTCGCAGGGCGCGTGCTTTTTTGGAGTTTTGTGTATTTCCCGTGCAGGAAAGAAAATCTGTGCCCACACAAGCACAGAGTGCACGCCTTGACACTAC
The DNA here is from genome assembly GCA_964371505.1 of uncultured Desulfovibrionaceae bacterium. Taxonomy (GTDB): domain Bacteria; phylum Desulfobacterota; class Desulfovibrionia; order Desulfovibrionales; family Desulfovibrionaceae; genus CAYJAD01. Next base: position 30,208 of record CAYJNG010000010.1, on the reverse strand, counting down.
TTTGGCGGCAAGCCTCGGGCTAAGTGCTCAAGGGGAGCCCCTTATTGCACAGAACGAAAACGCCGATTCGCCAGCCGAAGAGATGGTACAGGAATGGGGAATTTACGATTTACGTTTTAGTACTATGCTTAAATCTTTATACGAATTTTTGATAGTGCGTAGTGAGGGGAGGCCCACATTTTTGCTAGAGGCCAAGGGGGCCAATGAAAGTTGGCAAGAGGTGCGTCTTGTTTTTGCCGGATCCGGTCAGGATTCTGGTTGGCAAAAGCCCATAAAGCCTACCGTGAAGCCGTGGTATGAGCGCCTTGTGGGCATTGAATATTAACAACGTAATTACAATATAGTAGTAAACACAATATAGGGGTTTTCCATGTCAAAAGAATTTTCTCATATGAGCGATGATGGCTCCATTACCATGGTGGACGTGCGTCATAAAACAAGCACACAGCGCGTAGCCATTGTTCGCGGTTTTGTACACCTTGCACCGCAAACACTGACGCTTTTGCGCCAAAAAGCTTTGCCCAAAGGGGATGTGCTTACCACGGCTAAGGTGGCTGGTATTATGGCGGCTAAGCGTACGGCGGAATTTATTCCCCTATGTCACCCTTTGTCTTTATCCTATGTGGATGTGCGCTTTGTAGTGCGTGATGGGGACGAGCTTCACGGATTGGAGCTGGAGTGCGAAGCACGCACTGTGGGGCCCACTGGCGTAGAAATGGAAGCACTTATGGGTGCTCAAGTGGCTGCAGCCACCATTTATGATATGTGCAAAGCTGTGCAAAAAGACGTGGTCATTGACGGCATGCACCTTGTGTATAAAAGCGGTGGCAAAAGTGGCGTTTTTTGTGCCGCTGACTATACGGCAGAAAATCAAAGCGGTGGGGTGTAAATGTAATGATGGCCCCTAGTATAGACCCCATTGCTTTTAGTATTGGCTCTTTTCAGTTCCGCTGGTATGGCATCATGTATATGTTGGCCTTTGGAACGGCGTGGTTGCTTGGTCGCTACCGTGCTTCACGCCCAAATAGTACTTGGACGGGGCAACAATTTGATGATGTGCTCACCTACGGTATGTTTGGGGTTATTTTAGGCGGTCGTTTAGGCTTTGTGCTGTTTTATGATTTACCCAGTTATTTATCTGACCCAACGGAAATATTGCGTATTTGGCATGGAGGCATGTCATTCCATGGCGGCTTGCTGGGTGTGTTGTTAGCTTTGTATGTGTATGCAAGGCAAAATGGCCGTACCTTTTGGGAAGTCATGGACTTTGTGGCCCCCCTTGTGCCTCCAGGTTTGTTTTTTGGTCGCATAGGCAATTTTATTAATGGTGAGCTTTGGGGCAAGGTCACAGATAGCGCTTTTGGTGTGGTTTTTCCTCACGCGGGAGATTTGCCACGCCACCCTTCGCAGCTGTATGAAGCCGCTTTTGAAGGTGTAGTGCTTTTTATTATTCTTTGGATTTTTTCTGCAAAAAAACGTCCCACTGGTGCCGTGGCAGGGCTTTTTGCCGTAGGGTATGGGCTGGCTCGTTTTGGGGTAGAATTTGTTCGCATGCCCGATGCGCATTTAGGGTATTTAGCCTTTAATTGGCTTACCATGGGGCAGGTGCTTTCTTTGCCACTTATTCTTGCGGGGCTTTGGCTCATGTGGCCTAAATCTGTAAGCCCTTCTCCCGTACAAGAAAAAATGCTTTCCCCTTCAGCTAAAAATAAGCGTAAGGGAACCAAGGGCTAAAATGCGGCGGCGTAATTATCTTGACAACTTGGGCTTTTCTTGTGTATGTAGCACTGTGCATTAAAAAAGAGCACGCGGAGGTAGTATGGCCAAAGAAGGTGCCATTGAAGTAGATGGTGTGGTGCAAGAAGCGCTGCCCAATGCTATGTTTAAAGTAGAGTTGGAAAATGGGCATGAAGTTCTTGCGCATATTTCCGGTAAAATGCGTAAATTTTATATTCGTATTCTCCCCGGCGACAAGGTTAAGGTGGAGCTTTCCCCTTATGACTTAACTCGCGGTCGTATTACGTATCGTATGAAATAGTACTGGCACACTTCCTTTGTATTAAAAGGAAGAAGTGCAAAGAAGTGTTCTATGGGCCTGCCTTGTGGGCTTATAGGGCACTTTTTTTGTGCGCTCAGTTATGGCTTTTATGATGCAAAAAGAGGGAAGCCCTAAAAAGAGCTCCCCTTCCATATGATATGTATTTTTTAGTATTTATGCCTGTTGTTATAAAGTTTTATTTTTACATTTTCTCTAAAATGCTACGCAGTTCTGAAGCTTGCGAAGCCACATTGCGCACGGTGTGAGAGGTCTCTTCCATGCTTGTGGAAAGGCGTTGCGCCAATTGGTTGGAGTCCACCACGGTGCGACTAATGGTGCTGGTGGTGGCTGCTTGTTCTTCAGCTGCCGTAGCAATGACGGAAACCCCATCTGACGTGGACATGCTTAAATGTACAATCTCATTTAACGTAGTGCCGGCAGTGTTCACGCCTTCTGTAGCTTTACCTACAGCTTGCACGGTGGTCTCCATGGTGCGTCCGCTTTCTTCTGTGCGTTGTTGTATAATATGAATGGCCGTTTCTACTTCCTTAGTGGCGTCCATGGTTTTTTCTGCAAGTTTACGCACTTCATCGGCTACCACAGCAAAGCCCCGTCCTGCTTCGCCGGCTCTGGCCGCTTCAATGGCGGCATTAAGGGCTAACAGGTTGGTTTGATCTGCAATGTCACGAATAATATTTAAAATGGCACCAATGCTATTGGCATGCTCTGAGAGTTTTTCCATATCCACTTTCAGGTTATTGGAAGAGTTTTGAACGCTTAAGATATCTGAGACAATGAGCTGCACAATGGAATGTCCTTCTTGTGCCTGCTCTTGGGTATCAGCCGCGTCTTTGGCTGCTTGCGAAGCATTGTGCGCCACGTCTTGAATGGTATTTTCCATTTCTTCAATGGCTAGGGTGACATTCATCATGTGGTTGGCGGTGTTTTTGGCATCTTCTTCAGCCATGGTAATAGAATCTGCAAGTAGCTGTGCAGCTTCGTCCAAGGCCAGTACGACGGATTCCATCTGCGAAATGATGGATTGGCGCATATTTTCTGTGGCGATGGCTGCATCTTGTTTAATTCTTTCTTGTTCTGTAATATTAAGCCCCACTTCCACATGGCCTATCTTTTCGCCCTTGCTGTCATACAAATAGCTAAGCATCATCTGCATAACGGTGCCGTTGGGCATGGTGTTAATGGCTTCGCTTTGGCCGCGTTCAAGACGGTCGATACCGCAGTCAGGCGTATTGCACAAATTGCCTCCGCGTGAGTGGCAAGGCAGGCCCATGATGTCACTAAGCTTTTGATTCGTGCCCTTAAGGCCAGCGGCATTAACAAAAATCCACTTCCTGTCCATGTCTGTAACGGAAACATTAATGGGTAAAGCGTCAAGTACGCTGTTGTACCAGTGGGCTTGTTCCTTTAAATTTTGCACCATACTTTGTAATGATTCTGCCAAAACACCAAACTCATCTTGTGTTGTTATATGCAGTGTGGCTGAGTCATCCCCATGAGCAACCTTGCTGGCATAGGCGGCAATGCGGTTGATAGGTGCTGTAAAGCGAAAGCCCACAGCTATGGCAATGAGGAGCATAACTATTAAAACTATTCCTGCCCAGAGTAGGGTATAGGAGCGGGCGGCCTTTTCTGCCATGAACACTTCTTGTACGGGCAGGCCTAAAAACCACATGCCGATGGTTTGGCCTTCAAGGTTCTTGGCAGGCCAATAGGCAGCGGAATATTTTTCGCCCATAATGGTACTTTCCCCAAAGTAGATGCGCCCTTGATTGAGTACCGTATTTTCAATGAGAGGGTTATTGAGCTTTGTGCCCACAATGCGCTTGCCTTGCTTGTCTGTGATGGTGGTCATAAGGCGTGTATCGCCCTTAAAAAAAGTGACGCGAACATCCAGTAAGCCGGCCAGCCAGTCTAAATATTTAGGGTTAGAAAGGGATTCACCCAAGGATAAAGTGCCCACTACGGTGGCGCCCATTTTTATGGGTGTGGTGGCGCGCATGGAGATGGCTTCTACACCTGAAATGATACCTGCACTACTGGTACCGCGGGAAGCTTGCGCCACAGGTTGTTGTTGGAAAATATTATCGCCCTTATTGTCTGTGTGCCCGCGAACTAACACATTGCCCTCTGTGTCCGTTATGGTAACTATGGAGATATTTGTTTGCTGCATGATGTTAGCAGCCAGAGTTTTTAAGGCTTCACTGTCCTTATTGTGCACAGCGGCGGCTAGCCCTGTTTGGTTGGCTGCAAGAGCTGCAGCATTTTTGGTGTCTGCAAGTTTAGCTTCGGTGATGGCTGCAAGGTTTTGTTGCGCGGCGGTAATGTTGTTTTGCAAAACATTTTCTAAAGTTTTAGAATAGTTGTAGCTGGCAACAAAGTAAATGGTGCCGCAGCTAAGGAGTAATAAAGCGACGAGAATGCACACCAGTTTTTTGGTAACGGATAGTTTCATAAAGCTTCTCCATGTAGCTATTAGGCGAGAAAGATGTTCTGTTTACACAGGGCGAGGGAATGCTGACTTCTTCTAGCCATAGCACAAGAAGAAATGTTGTTCAAGCGTCTTTATGTAAAAAAAGGTAAAGATAGTGTGACTTTTAAAAAGTTTACAACGGCTAGGTGTTGGTTACAGTTTTAAAGATAAGGATTATTGGGGGGGATCACGTTTTGTTTTTTATTAAATGTGGCATGTGCTGCACGGACAACGTGCTTTGTGCTGCCTTTCAAAATTGTGAATGTGTGGTTTAAGCCATGCAATAACGCCATAAGTACAGACATGCCATGGCCATGAGCGCTGCCACCACATCGTCAAGCATGATGCCAAAGCCATCGCGCATCCAATGCTCTGCTGCGCTTACCGGCCATGGTTTGAGAATGTCAAAAAAGCGAAAGAAGACAAAAGCTAAGAAAAGTTCTGTGGGGCTTACTTTAGCAAAGGGTAAGAGCACAAGCCACAGGCCTACAAATTCATCAATGACAATTTGTGAAGGGTCTTTATGGGCCAGTATTTTTTCACAATGGGTGCTGGCAAGGGCGCCAAAAAAGAAGAGCAGGCCAAGCACCAAGGCGCGGCCCACCATGGGCAAAGGCATAAACCATATGGGGGCAAAAAGCGTTGCCACAAGGGTGCCCCAAGTGCCGGGCGCATGTGGTGCCAGCCCTGCAGCGCCCACACGGCAAAAAAGAAAGCAAAGGGCATCTTGTAAAGAATGGCCCCAACTATAATATTTCATATCTTAGTCTTGCAAGAAGGTATATTGACCAACGCCTACAATCTGCTTATTGACGTCAAGGGCCTTTACGACATATTGATAAACACGGCTCTCACTGTTGGGAGGGCAAGGGCCAGTGTAGTACCGTGTGAGGCCGCCTTCTACTATGATGGCGCCGTTCTCTGTGGTACCGTCCACTATCCATAGCCCCCCACCATGAAGGCGGCTACCATCGTCTACGTCCTCTAGTTGTACTTGAAAACTCTTTGTACCTTGTGGAGGATGGGGTATTTCAATTTCAGGAGAAATGCGTGAGCATCTATGCACATCGCGTAAACTTACAGAAATTTCCATATCTTTTTCTACGGGGGTAGGCTTGGGCGCAGGTTGTGAGCCGCAGCCAGCCAAAAGCAAAGATCCAAGCAAAGCCAATGGTAAAATGCGCATGGTTTTCTCCTAAAGCTAAGATGCTATTATGCTAAACCATACAAGGTAAAATGGCAATACTGCCAAATGACTATATTAAGGAGTTTTTATGTCTATTCTTTCACAGCGTGTGGCAGGTTATATGAAAAATGCCTCTTGGATCAGACGTATGTTTGAAGCAGGGGCGCAGCTTAAAGCAGAATTTGGTGCAGCTAATGTATACGATTTTAGCTTAGGTAATCCTGACTTGCCCCCTCCTCCTGCTGTGGCAGACGGTCTACGCGCCTTGGCAGATAAAGCCAGCGAACCTTTTTCTTTTGGCTATATGCCCAACGGCGGTTACCCTTGGGCGCGCGAAATGCTGGCCAAGGAAGCGAGTAAAGAGCAAGGCGTGGACATTAAGGCTGAGCATGTGTTGCTCTCTTGCGGCGCTGCCGGTGGCCTTAATGCTTTTTTCCGTGCTACGCTTAATGAAGGCGAAGAAGTGCTGGCTTTTGCTCCTTTCTTTGTGGAGTATGGTTTTTACGCTGCCAACCACGGCGCTACTTTTGCGCCTGTGGCAACACAAAAAGACACCTTTGCTCCAGATTTAGCCGCATTAGAAGCCGCCATAAGTGAAAAAACTCGTGTGCTTATTGTGAACTCTCCCAACAACCCTACAGGTGTTGTGTATACAAAAGCTCAATTGGAAGGCGTGGTGGAGGTGCTTAAAAAAGCCGGTGAAAAATACGGTAAGCCCATTTGGCTTGTGGCCGATGAGCCTTATCGCTTCCTTGCTTTTGATGGTGTAGAAGTACCCTCACTTTTGCCCATGTACGATTACGCCGTGGTGGTGAGCTCTTTTTCTAAAAACCTTTCCTTACCCGGTGAGCGCTTAGGTTTTGTTATTATTTCCCCCAATCTTACCGAAGGCGCAGAGCTCATGGGGGCTCTCACGCTTACCAACCGTATTTTGGGCTATGTGAACCCTCCTGTGGTGGGTCAGCACATTATGGCAGCGGCTTTAGGCTCCAGCGTGGATGTGGCTATTTATGAAGCACGTCGTAATGCCATGGCACAAGTGCTAGAGCAGGCCGGCTATGAATTCCAATTGCCGCAAGGGGCTTTTTACTTCTTCCCCAAAGCGCCTGGTGGTGATGATGTGGCTTTTTGCCAACGTCTTTTTGAACAAAAAATATTGGCCGTTCCGGGTACTGGTTTTGGATGCCCAGGTAACTTCCGCCTTACGTTCTGCGTAGGTGAAGAGGTTATCCGCGGTGCAGCTGAAGGCTTTACCAAGGCGCTTTAGGCTTTTGTAATATACTAAGGAGGAGCTTTTTTGTAAGGCTTCTCCTTAGTATGCTCTTTGTGCATAAAAGCCTTTTTGACACGGAACAGGCATTACTATACTGTTTCGTAAGGAAGATAAAACCATTTACGTAGAGGCGTCGTTAACCATACCAAGGGTAAATTTTTAGAAATATTATCCCATGTGCCACAAGAAAGCTTGACTGCTTGTAGGTATTGGTGTAAACGACTCTTTCTATTTCTCGAAGGAGTTTGATAATGAAAAGAACATATCAACCAAGTAAAATTCGTAGAGCGCGCACTTGTGGTTTTCGTGCACGTATGGCAACTCCCGGTGGTCGCGCAGTGATTCGTCGTCGTCGCGCTAAAGGCCGCAAGCGTTTGAGCGCAAGCGTATAGCGCAGAAAATTTTAGAGAACAGTACAATTGATAATGAGGCCGCAAGTATGCAAGATATAATGCGGTTTACATGGCCTAAAGAGAGAAGGGTACAGCGTAGAGCAGACTTTGTGCTTTGCTATGACGCCCAGCGTCGCTTCTTTTCTACCTATTTTGTATTGTTCACCCGTAAGCAAGAGGAAGGCGGTTGGCGTGCTGGTTTTACAGTAAGCCGAAAAATGGGTAACGCAGTACGGCGCAACAAAATGAAGCGCCTATTGCGCGAATTTTTTCGTATGCACGGTCAAAAACTTCCACAAGGGCTTGATATTGTAGTGGTTCCCAAAAAGAATCTACTAGGTGTACCGCTGACGTATGAATTGGTACAGCGTGATTTAAGCCCCCTCTTGAAAAAACTCTATGCCCTTGGGGAGCGTGTGGCATGATGGTATGGTTACGCCGTATCTATCTTTTGCCAGTCTTTTTTTACAGGTATGTTATTTCGCCCGTGCTCCCCAAGGCGTGTCGCTACTATCCCACTTGTTCTGCCTACGCCGTAGAAGCTGTCATGCTGCACGGCATATTTCGTGGGTCGTGGCTGGCGGTGCGCAGGCTTGCGCGTTGCCATCCTTGGGGCGGGGGTGGTGTAGATCTTGTCCCTCCTCCCTCTTCTCGTGTTGACAAAACACACAGCAAATAGAGGCTCTATGCAATCTAAAAATTTAATTCTCGTCGTAGTTCTGTCTGTCGCCTTTATGTTTGGGTGGCAATATCTCTCCCAAGAAATGGGCTGGGTGCCAAGTCCTGCTCAGCTTGCCGCTGAGGAAGAGGCTCGCCAGGCTCAGCAAGCACAGCAACAAGCTGCGCAACAAGCAAGCTCTCAGGCTACGACAAACACTGCAGCGGCTCCGCTAGCTACTTTTACTCCCGCACCCGGAAAAGATGTTGTCATCGAAACACCCCTTTATAAGGCTGTTATTTATTCCGGCGGCGGGATTTTGCGTTCTTTTGAGTTAAAAGATTATGCTCAAGGTGTGAAAAAGGAACCTCTTTTTTCCATTTTAGGTTTTCCCATTGGGGAGAAAAATCCTTTTTCTCGTGATGATGTACCGCCCCGTGTAAATCTTGTGACCCCTACGGCAGCTCGCGTAGCTCCTTTGGGTTTATTGATTAACGGGCAACCTTCTTGGAGCACAGGCAAATGGGCTTTTGAAGGGGAAAATGTTACTTTAGAAAGCGGTCAAAACACACTTGTTTTCACGGGTGAAGTAGATGGTCTGCGCGTGGTACGTGAACTTACTTTTGCCGCTGACTCCTATCAAATTGCAGAAAAAATACGTGTTGTAAGCTTGAGTGATCAAGCTCGTACGGTGCGTGTGGGGTATAGCGTAGGTGAAGATAGCTCTGCTGCCACCGGTGGCTACTATGACGCCATGCGTGTGGCTTGGGGTGTAAGCGGCGACTATATAGAAGAAACGGATAATGATGTTCTTCTTGAAACCGGCGTGCAGGAAACAGGCCCCTTCTTATGGGCGGCAGCTTCTAGTACGTATTTTATGTCTGCCATTGCTCCAGCCAATACGGCAAATCTTACGCTTAAAGCACGCTTACAAGATAATGTATACCGTGTAGTGCTTGAGCAAGCAGACATCATGGCCCAGCCAAACACCGAAGTGCAGCAAGATGTGACCTATTGGATTGGCCCCAAAGTGGCAAATCTTTTAGAAAAGGCTCCCAATGAGCTAATTAATGCCATTGACCTTGGAATGTTTAGCCTCATTGGTTCTGCATTATTGTGGTGCCTTGAATGGTTGCACATGTATGTGGGCAACTGGGGTGTGGCTATTATATTGCTTACTGTGGGGATTAAGATTTTATTCTGGCCCCTTACAGCAAAAAGTTATGCTTCCATGGCTAAAATGCGTAAATTGCAACCCATGATTACAGCATTACGTGAAAAGTATGCTGACGATAGAGAAGCTCTTACGCGCGAAACCATGGCTTTACATAAGACCTATGGCATTAACCCTGCTAGTGGTTGTATTCCCATGTTGGTACAGCTTCCGGTGTTTTTTGGCTTATACCAAGCCTTACTTACATCTATTGAACTTCGTGGTGCTTCCTTTGTTACGTACTTGCCAGGAACGGATATGTTGTGGCTTGCTGACTTGTCGCAGGCAGATCCGTTTTATATTACGCCCATCATCATGGGTGTAAGTATGTTCTTCATGCAAAAGATGAGTCCGCCCATGGGTGACCCCATGCAGCAAAAAATAATGATGTTTTTACCACTCATCTTTACCTTTATGTTCTTGTCTTTCCCTTCAGGCCTTGTATTGTACTGGCTTGTTAACAACCTTTTGTCCATGCTTCAGCAATGGCTCTTGTTGCGCCAAGCAGAAAAATAGCCGTGGTACAAAAACAAATAGGATGTGTATATGGAAGGCTTTAAAGAGTTTACAGGCAAAAGCCTTGATGAAGCCATAGGCGCTGCGTGCAGCTATTATGATGCTTCCCGCGAACGCTTAGAAATTGATATAGTACAAGATGCTAAATCCGGCATTTTTGGTTTGGTGGGTGCGCGCAAGGCAATTGTGCGCGCTCGCCGTGTGCAATTGCGCGATACGGTTGAGGACATTTTGGGCCGTTCTAAAAAAGTGGCAGAGGTGGATTTAAAGCTAGATGTGGCTTCGGATGATGCTGCACAGGCTCAAACCACTAAAGCCAATGCTGAGAAAAGGGCCGAAAAAGCAGATAAGTCTAAGCCTAAAGCTAAAGCTGATAAATCCCAAACTACTACCGAAGATAAAGGCAGGGCGAGCAATGACTTGCAAGGGCAAGGCGAAGAAGATAAGCCTGCGCGCAAGGAACGACCTGCTAAAGCTCGTACTGGGAAAGAAGCTCGCGAACCGCGTGAGCCACGAGATTCACGAGAACCACGAGAGCAGCGTGAGCATGGGCGTAAGGGTGAAGGGCGCCAGCCAAGACATGGCCAACGCCATGAATCTCGCCATGACTCTCGTCACGATCATCGTCAAGACCGTGATGGAAATCGCATAGAAACCCACGTCAATGGGAACCGTCCAGATGTGGATGGCAATCGTCTTGATGTGGACGGTAACCGTGCTGAGCGTAATAATCAGCGTGGCGCCGGACGCCAAGCCCGTTTGGAGCGCCAAGGCCGTTCGGAACGTGCAGATGGTGCAAATCGCGCTGAGAGAACAGAAAGAAATGGCCGCCATGACAAATCTGGTCGCGATGGCCGTGATGGACGCGATGGCCGCCGTCAACAGCACAAGCGAGGCCCTCAAGGGCAACCTTCTCCCACCGAGCATTTAGATGCCATGCCTTTTGGTGACGATGTGGAAGAAGTGGAAAACGTACGTAGCATTCCCTTAGAAGAGCTGGATCAAGAGCGTTTATCTACGGTTACTTTAGAGGCTGTGGGCTTGCTGACACGTTACATCGTAGGTGAGGTGCCCATGCAAATGAAATTGCATGAAGGGCGCGTGCACGTACATTTAGAATGCGATGAAAATTCCGGCTTACTTATAGGCCGCGAAGGGCAAACCTTAGCCGCGTTACAATACGTTACTTCACGCATTGTTTCACGCGCCATGGATGCTGCCGTACGCATTCAGTTAGACGCGGGTGACTACCGTACTCGCCAAGATGAAAAATTAAGTGAGCTTGCTGAGGTGTTGGCAGAGAGAGTGCGCACCACGGGTAAGCCTCATTCTACGCGCCCCTTGTCATCCTACCACCGCCGTATAGTGCACGTGGTACTGCAAGATGCCACTGATCTTATTACGCGCAGCTCCGGTGATGGGCCTTTAAAGCGCGTTATTATTCAGCGTAAGCGCGGGTAATATACTTGAAAGGCGCTTTGCTAGCGCCAAATATAAACCACTCTCTTCACAAGGGAGTGGTTTATATTTACTAAAACGTAGTAAAATGGTAGGGGAAGATATGCATTATGACGACACCATAGCAGCTATTGCCACACCTCTTGGCAGCGGGGGGATTGGTATCGTGCGCATTTCGGGCCCGCAGGCTAAAACCATTTTGCAAAAGGTTTTTCGCTCTTCCAAGCAAGACTTTGCGGATTTTCGCCCTTGGACTTTGCACCGTGGGCATTTTATAGACGCACACGGCGCTGCCTTGGATGATGTTTTAGCCGTATTTATGCCGGCGCCGCATACCTTTACCGGTGAAGAAGTGGTTGAAATCCACGCTCACGGCGGGCAAGTGCTCATGGCGACGCTTTTGGAAGCTCTAGTGGCACGTGGGGCGCGTCTTGCTGAGCGTGGTGAGTTTTCGCGCCGTGCGCTTATGCATGGGCGTATGGACTTAACCCAAGCTGAAGCCGTGGCAGAAATGATTGCTGCCAAAAGCAAAGCAGCTTTGCATCTTGGCTCTGCTAAGTTGGAAGGTCTGTTAGGAAAGAAGGTAGCAGCGCTGCGTGACGAGCTTGAGCACTTGCGCATGCAAGTGTGCGTGGCAGTGGACTTTCCTGAAGAAGAAGTGGAGTGCCTAAGCCCCGACGCTTTTGCTGAGGTGATAAATACTGTGCGCTTTGCGGTGGATGATTTGCTCACAGCCTACAATAGAGGACGCCACTGGCAAGAAGGCGCCTCCGTGGTGCTGGCAGGGGCTGTTAACGCTGGTAAATCTTCTTTGCTTAATGCTTTGCTTGGTTATAATAGAGCTTTGGTAACGGATATTCCCGGCACCACAAGAGATTTTTTAGAAGAAGGCATTGAGCTGGACGGCCTTGCTTTGCGCATTACAGATACTGCAGGTTTGCGTGAGGCTTTGGACACAGTGGAGCGCATGGGCATTGCTCGTAGCCGCGAGCGTATAGCAGAAGCCGATGCGGTACTTTTTTTGCTTGATGGAAGCCTTGGTGCTCATGCTGCTGCCCATTTGGGCGAAGAAGGCCTTGCTTTAGCTCAGAACGAAAAAACTGTTCTCGTGTGGAATAAGAGCGATGTGGAACCAAATCCTGTGCTTCCTCCCTCTTGGCAAGAGTTTGCAAATAAGTGTATAACCATTTCTGCCAAAGAAGGCCAAGGCCTTAAAGAGCTTTCTGGCGCCATTAAAGCCGTTATTTTGAAGGATGGTCAAGCAGAGCCTGAAGCAGGCGATGTGGTGCCTAATATGCGTCAAGCTTTGCTGCTTCAAGATGCCAGTGAAGAACTTGGCTTTTTATTAGAAGATATTACAGCTCATGTGCCTTATGATATTTGCTCTGTACGTCTTGATACTGTAGTGGCTTTACTTGGGCAGATTACTGGCCTTGATAGCGCCGATGAGCTTTTGGATAAAATTTTTGCAAATTTTTGCATTGGAAAATAATATACGGATAATCTATGTCTTTAGAGCAATATCAACGTAAAATCACCAAGGATGAAATCAATGGTCTGCCCATAGGGCGTTATGAGGGCAAGATTGAACTCATAACAGAAATTGATGCCTTGGAAAAAGCCCTGGTGGAGTTGAAAAAAGAGCGGGTGCTCGGCTTTGATACTGAAACAAAACCTTCTTTTCGCAAGGGAAGTGTTAATGCGCCTTCTTTAATTCAAATGGCAACTGCCGATACGGTGTATCTTATCCAATTGTTGTGGGTACCTTTTGAGGCAGATATTGCAAGCATTTTAAGTGACGCTAACATAATTAAAGCTGGCGTAAGCATACACGATGACATGCGCGAATTGCAAAAGCTGCACTTTTTTGAGCCGGCCGGCTTGGCTGACCTTGGTAATATGGCGCGCCAGAACAAGCTGGAAACGCAAGGCCTGCGCAATCTTGCTGCAAATTTCTTTAACTTTCGTATTTCTAAGGGGCCGCAATGCTCCAATTGGTCGGCGCAGGTGCTTTCTGAGCGGCAAGTGATTTATGCTGCCACCGATGCTTGGGTTGGGCGTGAAGTGTATTTACGTATGGAAGAATTGGGCATGACCTAAAAAAAATACAGTTTTTGTTACATATGGTTTATGAAAAAGTCCGTCTTTGATGAAAAAGACGGACTTTTTTTATGGAGTAAAAGCGGCAAAGCATATGTTTTGCCGCTTTTGCATTTATATTTTCTTTACGTCAGCATACCAAGCGCCGGCTTGCTCCATGAGCTTATTGGTGCGTGCTGCCAGGGCGTAAGGATCTTTTAAGTAGCCATCGAGTAGTAACGATGTATCAAAGAGCGCTTCTACCATTTCAGTGAGTAAGCTATCCTGCGCATCATTTTTATGAATACGGAGCATATTACGCAAAATGGCATGATCACGATTCACTTCAAAAATCTTTTGCGGAATGGTGTCGTCTTTTTGCATAACGCGCATGAGCTTCTCCATGGAGGAAGTAAGGCCACCGTCAGGAGCCACAAGGCAAGCTGGGCTGTCGGCAAGGCGATGGGAGATACGCACTTCCTTAACTTTGTCGCCTAAAATTTCCTGCATGCGTGCTATGAGGGAGTCAAAATTACCCAGCTCTTCATCGGCCAAGGGTTTTGCCTTGGAAGCACTTTCTTCGGTGTCGGCAAAGTCATTGAGGCTATCATCGCCAATTTGCTCCACCGCTTTTAGATCCCACTCTTTATACTTGCCAAGACCTTCCATGACGAATTCATCAATGGGTTCTGTAAGGTAGAGCACTTCTAAACCTTTTTTGCGGAAAACTTCCAAATGTGGGTTTAGGCGTGCGGCCTCGCGGCTGGCGCCGGAAACATACCAAATGGTTTTTTGCCCAGTTTTAGCGCGTCCCATGTAATCATCTAACGAGCTAAGGCCTTGGGAGTCGTCATGTATGGAAGTGTTAAAGCGTAATAAATTGGCAATACGGTCACGGTGTACAAAGTCATGGTAGCCCATTTTAAGTATGCGGCCATGGGTATGCCAGAACTTGGCGTACTCTTCGCTCTTACCTTCAGCCATTCTTTCTAGATGCGTTAAGGATTGCTTAACAATGGTTTGCTGTATTTTGCGTAAGATGACATTTTCTTGCAGATTTTCGCGGGAAATATTTAGCGGCAAATCTTCGGTATCTACTACGCCTTTGAAGAAACTGAGGTATTCGGGCAAAAGTTCTTTGTTCTCGCGCATAATAAGCACACGGCGTGCGTATAAATCAAGGCCCCATCGCTCACGACCAGCACCAAAAATATCTGCCATTTGGGTGGGGATGAAAAGCAAAGCGTTAAATTGTACCGGTGCATCCACAGAAAAATGTAGGGTATCTAAGGGCGCTTCGGCGTCGTAGGTGAGGAATTTATAAAAATCGGCGTACTGCTCTTGGGTGATAGAGAATTTGGGTTCACGCCATAAAGCAGGGGTGGTATTAATATGCTCGCCGTCCACTAAAATAGTGAAAGGAATAAAGGCAGAGTGCTTGCGAATGGTAGACTCTAAGCGATATTTTTCTAAGAACTCTGCAGCGTCTTCTTTAAGATAGGCAGTGATAACCGTACCGCGCTCAGGTGCGTTGTCGGTTTTGCTTACGCTAAAGGAGCCAAGGCCATCACTGGTCCATGTATGGGCTTGACCTTCACCAAAGGCCGCGCGAGAGGTAACTTCCACTTTATCTGCCACCATAAAAATGGCATAAAAGCCCACACCAAAGCGACCAATAATGTTGGAAGCATCGCTTCCTTCTGTGGTGTTTTCAGCGCCTTGAGCCTTCATATCGGCAAGAAATTGCTCAGAACCGGACTTGGCAATGGTGCCAAGGTTGGCAATGAGCTCTTCTTCTGTCATGCCTATGCCGGTATCGGTGATGGTTAATGTTTTTGCCTCTTTATCGGTGGTAATGGCAATCTCAAAGGGTAAACTTGCGCCACTAGGGTTTTGTCCCTTACTTTGCTGAAAGCGCAATTTATCTAAGGCGTCAGAAGCGTTGGAAATAAGTTCGCGTAAGAATATTTCACGATTGGTATATAGGGAATGGGTTATGATGTTTAATACTTTACGCACTTCAGCGCGAAATTCGTGCTGCTGTGCTTGTTCCGCTTGTTCAGACATACAATTCTCCTCAAAATAATATATGGCTATAAATAAAAAGTCTTGGCTTTTAGTCAAGAGGGAAGGCTACAATAAAGCAAAAAAGTTACTCTACCATGCGAAGGAAAAAAGGTATAGATGTACTGATAAGCGCTCCCATGGTTTATATACGCTTAACGGTGGTAACGCGGGTTAAAATTGCCTAGTGATTTACCATGGTAGTGATGAAGTATGGTGTAAATGTGCCGTAAAATAAATATGTTATCATGGTGTGTTGCTTGGTACGCCTTTTGCATTTCATACTATAACAATTCCAAAGAAGGAAAATTTTGCTTCTAACCCGTCAGGAGTTATATATGAATACTATATCAGCAGTTTCCGGCAACGCCAATGCAGTTCAGTGGGAAGTTATTAACTCTACCAATGCTGAGTCTCGTCAAGCTCAGCAAGCAGAGAGCTACATGCAAAACGACAGCGTAGTTGTATCAAGCACAGCCTATGCAGAACCTACGCTCATCGCCGATGAAGATGTGGATGCTGTTATGGACGAAACCCTTTCCATGATAGCCGATGACCCTTATGCTGCTTTACATGCCCATAGTGGCCTTGATGCCTCCCGCGTAGCAGCATTACTGGCATAAACTTTTTTACCTTCACCTGCTGTAAGCAGCTTTGCGGTGGGCGAGGTAACTTCCTTCCCCTCATGTTTTGTACAAAAGCATGGGGGGAATGCTTTTTTGTGTGGTTTTTTGAGAACGCGTTTACCATGTGGGGTAAACAGTTAATCCCTTAGTCTGTCCTTGTGAATGTCGATGAATTTCACT
>CAYJNG010000010.1:7504-13934 GCA_964371505.1 uncultured Desulfovibrionaceae bacterium | reverse complement strand
GAGAAGGCTTATGCGTTTAAGGCAAGAATGGGCAGTCTCAGGCAGCGCTTAAGCAAATTCACCAAGGCTAAAAAATCTGCGAGCATTTTCTCCGCAAAGGTGCCAAAGCTCCTGTGCTGGCATTTGACGCGCTTCAGCCATGGCAGCAATGGTGTACACGGTATAGGCTGGCTCGTTGCGTTTTCCGCGCCACTGCTGCGGAGAAAGATAAGGGCAGTCGGTTTCTAGCATGATTTTATCCAAAGGAATGGCCGCCACTGCTTGGCGCAAATCGCTATTTTTAGGATAACTCACAGGGCCGGGAATGGATATATGCCAGCCATTATACACAAGGCGCTTTACTTCTTGCGCAGTGCCGCCAAAGCAATGCCAGAGTAAGGGGTAATCTTTAAAGCCTTCTTTTTCTAAAATGGCAATGGTGGCGTCGGTGGCATCACGGCTGTGAATGATAACGGGCTTTTCCAATGCACGCGCTAGGTGTAATTGCTCCACAAAAACATGCATTTGCACTTCTTTAGAACACTCATCCCAATAAAAATCTAGGCCAATTTCACCCAGTGCCTTAAGGCGTGGCTCGCGTAAAAAATGCTCGCGCATGAGGCTTAAAGCTTCATGGTCGCAACTATCGCCATCGCAAGGGTGTATACCAAGGGCAAAAAAAACTTCTGGGTGCTCGTCAAAGTAGGCGGCGCGTTGGCTAAACTCGTGCGGGTTTAAAAAAATGTTACCCACATGGGCAATGCCGCAGGCTTTGGCGCGAGCTAAAACCTCGTCTCTATCACGGTCAAATTGAGAGGAGTCAAGGTGAGCATGACTGTCCACCCCGCACGGGGCTAAAGCAAGTTCTTGCGCCATATCTTGTGGCGGCACAGCAGTTTTTTTTGACATAATTAAGCCATGAAAAAAGGTTCAAGTTTTTGGAGTTGGTTCATATAGTGCGGCCATGAGTAGGCGTTGGCCGTAAGTGCCATGTTTTGGCGTAAGCGGTTTAGCTCTTCTCCGCCTTCATAAAGCAAATGGGCGGCATGTTCAAGAGCTAAAATGGCTGCTAAAACGTGCGCGTCTTCCACAAAGAAGCCATTACCACCGCCATGGGGAAAAATACCATCTACGGGGCAAGGCGGCATGGGGAAAAAGGCTTTACTTACAAAGGGGTGGGAAGATGCAGGTAAAGGATGCGAGCGCATATAGTCCCAGCCACCCAATCCGGAAAAGCCCACAGGAATACAGCCACAAGCCATGGCCTCTAAGGCTGGTAAGCCAAAGCCTTCGGGAAAGCCGGTGGTTAAAAATATATGACATGCGCGAAGCGCCTCAGGTACTTTTTCGTAAGGTACTTTGTGTATTTCCATCCATTGTACAGGTTTTTGCGCGCACCAAGGCTGTGGTAAATGCGTGTTACGCTGCGTGAAGGCGTCCACAATTTGCAACCCTAAGCCTTTATTTTTACGCGGCATCCAAGCAATGCGTAAGGGGCCATCAAAATGGGCTGCTGCAGGGGCAAGTGCAGGGGGGTAAAAAAGCTCTGTATGTACACAAGGGCGTAAAATGGGGCCGTCTTTGCCGGTAAGCTCTCGTAAGCAGTGGCGGGTGGGTTCAGAAACATACAAAAAATCTACGGGCAATTGCTGCCAATGCACGCCCGGTGGCAGGGTGCGCATGGCAAAGCTCCAACTTTGCATGTAAACGATACAGCGTGCCCCGCTGCGAAGGCCAAGCACCAAGGCATTGGGCCAGCCTTCAGGTATTATCCACACATGCTTGGAGGTAAGGTGCGCTTCATGCCAAGAGCGCAAAGGGAGTTTGGTTTTTTGCCGCAATGCTTGATATATGGGCAAAGGGGGGCCTTGCTCATGAATGACAAAGAAAACATCATGCCCTAGCTGTGCCATGCTTTCCCCCAAGTGCAAAAGCATGTGAAAACCACCACTCATGGAGGGCAAGGGGGGTAAAAAAATGGCTAGGGTTTTAGGCATGGTGTTTTTATAGTAACCCTTCTACAAAACGACGCATGGAGGCAAACTCGGCACTTTTACCAAGCCAGATGTTCTCTTGCTCTAAGGCTTGCCCTACAAACATATCCAGACCATCTTGCACTTGCCAACCAGCAGCTTTCGCCTCACGTAAAAAGCGTGTTTCCAGAGGGTTATACACAATGTCATAGGCTAGGCTGTCGCGCTCTTTGTTAAGCTCAAAAGCCTTGGCAGGGTAGGGGCTTTCGCCTTCAAGGTCACCGTGCATGCCCAGCGGTGTGGTGTTAATAACCCAAGGGGATTTTATGCTGGTGCGCTTTTCCCAAATGACAGGTGTTAAATTGAATTCGGCGCTAAGAGCTTCGGCCTTGGCTAAATCGCGCGTGCTGATGAAGATTTTTTGCATGCCGGCAGAGCGCAATTGCTTAAGCGCCACAATGACAGCCCGCGCAGCGCCGCCGGCGCCCAAAATTAAGGCCCTAGTGGGGACTTTACGCGCACGTAGAGGGTGCAAAAAGCCCAGCACGTCGGTATTATCACCCCATAGGGTGGAACCATGCATGTACAGGGTATTCACTGCACCCACGCTTTTGGCTCGTGGTGTTATTTCGTCGACCAAGGAGAGCACAAGCTCTTTGTGAGGAATGGTAACACACGATCCTTTAAACGTTCCATTGCGGACTTCTTGAATAAACTCGGGTATTTTTTCGGCGTCTAAAGGGCGCGAGGTAAAATCTGCGGCAAAGTGTAAACGCGAGAAAGCCTCTTTGTGAAAGGAAGGGCTCAGGCTATGTGCAAGGGGCTGACCAATGATACAATATGTGGGAAGTGTTGTGTGCATCTTGCAAACTCGTTGTTAGAGTATATATTTTCAGAAAGAAAAGCGTGCCGCAGGTGAGACTGCATATAGAGTACTAAAAGTAAAAATAAAAAGCAAGGTCTATAGTGGTTGGCTCATCTTTTGCATATTTTATGTTTACAGAACCTTGCTGTCATTTTATTAACGGGTGGTGCCATGTCTTTTTCTTTTTCCATGCAAAAAATTCTCGACTATAGAGCTATGCTTGAAGAAGAAGCCAAGGTGCGTTTAAGCAAAGCCCAACAAGCCTATAAAAAAGAAGAAGAACATTTTGTAGGCCTTAAAAATGAATTAAGCAGTCAAGAAAATGAGATGTGCCAAAATAGAACGCAAGATGCGGCCTCTCGCTGGCTTTTGGAAAGTTATATTAAAGGCCTTAATGCCGACATTCATCAAAGCTATATAAAACTTCGCCAATTGCATGAAAGTGTAAATCAGTGTAAAGAGTTGGTGCTTATTCGCGCTAAAGATAAAAAGGTTTTGGAAAAGCTGAAAGAAAAACAGCAGGAGCGTTATCATGCTGCAGAAAAAGAACTCGAAAGGAAAATCAATGACGAAGCCGCAACGCTACGGTTCAACATGGTCTCTTTCTAAGATGTGCCAAGCTCTTATGAGTCTTGGTATACTTAAGATTATGCTTTTTTCCGCCATTGGGTTTGGGTTTACTTTACCGGAATTTGGCATCATGGACGCTTTGGTGGCCAAGTATGAGCAATGGTTGCCCGCTGCAGGCGAAGACGCAATACAAAATACTGCTGAAGCTCAAAAAAATGACGCTGAAAGTACTGCGGCGCAATTGGACGCTGCCATTGCTGCACAATCTTTAGGCGCAAATGCTGTGAACACACAGGTACCAGCGTACCAAGAGCCGCATCCTGACGCTGCCCTTGCCAGTACCATGGCAGCCATGCGGCCCAATAATACACCAAAAGTTGATCCACAAGGTTCTGCTGCCGTGCGCGCCGCTTTGGCGCATAAGGCTGACCCAAGCCGTCAATATGCAGACGTTATTGCGCATACTGAAGCTGTGCAGCCGCAAAGCTCTTTACCATCTGAGCAAAGCCTAGCAGCCACTGCAGAAAATACACCTGCGCAGCCTGTGGTAAGGGCGCAAAAGCCTGTTCAAGAAGATATAACATGGTGGGATAATATTTTTACTGCCAAAAGTTTACCCATCCCGCGTCTTGGTGTGGATCAGGTGGCTTATGCCGCCACCCTTGATGCACCGCCGGCGCCGCTACCCAAGGCTAGCCCGCAAACGCCATCGGCGCAGCCACAAGTCTTACCTGCTGGCGTAGCTGGGCCACAATTTGGCGTAAGTGGTACAGATAATCTACTTGTGCCCAATCCTAACCCGCCGGCACCGCGCTTAGATGCTTACGTTCCACCAGAAGACCCCACACGTAAGGAGCAAGAGATTGCCCGTCGCGAGCAAGAGCTGCTTATGCTGAAAAAGCAAATGGAGCAACGCCTCGAAGAATTACAATCGGCAGAGCGTAAAGTGCAAGATATGCTTAAGGAAGCCAAAGGTGTGGAAGAGGGTAAGGTAAATGCGCTTACCAATATGTATGTGAATATGAAGCCACGCCAAGCCGGTGCAGCCCTTGAAAACCTAGACGAAAACATAGCTGCAAAAATTTTGGTGAGCATGAAGTCTAAGCAAGCCGGTGAAATATTAAGTTATATGAACCCTACAAAGACGGCAAAACTTACGGAACTTTTAAGCCGCATGCGTCTTGGGCAATAAAATATGGTGTAAGTCATTTCTATGACGCGGTATAAATGTAGTTTAAGTTATGCAGGCACACGTTATGCCGGCTGGCAAGTGCAAGAAAAGCCTCAGGCCCCTGCCACCATTCAAGGGGAGCTGGAAAAGGTGTTGCGCAAGGTTACCGGCGAGGCTTTGCGTGTGCATGGCGCTGGTCGCACCGATGCGGGCGTCCATGCCGAAGGGCAGGTTATGCACTTTACCTTGCCACCTTCTTGCAAAGAAAAAAGCCCCAGCGAATGGGAAAATATTTTCCATAGTATGCTCCCTGCCGATATTTGCGTATACCAAGTGGAAAAAGTAGAGCAAGACTTTCATAGCCGCTTTCACGCCATAAAAAAAACTTACAGCTATACCTTGTGGACACAGCGAAATTTTTTGCCTCCGCGTTTACGCCCGTACGTATGGGCTCCAGGTCGTATGGATGTGGCACGCATGCAAGAAGCGGTGCCGTATTTGCTGGGTAAGCAGGATTTTGCCGCCTTGCAAAATGTGGGCACGCCTATAAGCGATACCACACGCCACGTGCAAAAACTTGAGCTTGTGCACGGCTCGCCTTGGGCTCCGCCCGTATATCATGAACATTTACTCACGCTTAACGTAGAGGCCGATGGCTTTTTAAAGCAAATGGTGCGTAATATCACAGGGCTTTTGGTAGCTGTGGGGCAAGGGCGTTTTGATGCGGCGGCCATACCTGCTCTTTTGGCAACAAAGCATAGGCCTAACGCACCTGCCACGGCGCCACCGCAAGGTTTGAGCTTGGTGAAGGTTTGGTATTAAAAGAGGGGTTATGCCTTCTTTAGATGTGGCTTTTTGTGTGTTAATTGCCATGGTATGTCCTATATATTTATGCAGTGTTCATTCTTGTACGGGGCGTGTAAGGGAAATAGTTAAAAAAATATGCTTAAAAAAATAAAAAAAACAGGCATGTAAAGCTCTCCGCGTAAAAAAATCTATAGACAACTCAAAAAAATCTCCCCCGTTAAGGTACTCTTAATATTTCTTCCCTATTTTGTACTCACTGGAGCACACAAGCACGGCGTAGAGCGCACAGCGCCTATATCCGTCTTGCACCCAGTACCATGTAAAATTTATAAAACTACGCTCCTCCTAAAAGAGGACAAAAAAAGGGACATTATTATGAAAAAGAATATTTGCTTAGCTGCTGCCGGCCTTCTTGTTTTTGCAACCACTTCTTATGCTGGACAAAATATGATGAAGATGGACACCGATAAGGATGGTAAAATTAGCCGTGCGGAAGCTACAGAAAAAATGGCTCAGCGTTTTGACCAAATGGACACGAATAAAGATGGTTTTATTACGCAAGATGAGCTCCAGAAGCTGCGTGATGGTAAGAAAAACAAAGATAAAAAAGGCATGAAAATGGATAAGGATCAGGACGGCAAGATTAGCCGTAGCGAAGCCTCAGGTAAGCTTGCCACTCATTTTGATGCTATAGATGCGAATAAAGATGGTTTCCTTACTAAAGATGAGCTTAAAGACGCCAGAAAAAAACAGAAAGAATTAGCCAACTAGCACTATGATGCACCGCAGTAGGTGCGGTAGGGAACAAGTTAAAAAAATCACCTCTTACCGTAAAACTTGTCTGCTTTGTTTTGGTAAGAGGTGATAAAAAATGTTTTTTTACTATTGCATATGACAGACGTAATAATTTTTGTTAGTTTGTGATTTGAGCAAAGGGCAATACTTTTTGATCACGAACCAAAGATTACTTTAAGGAGAAGGTATGAGAGTTTTTCCTGCCATGGTCCTGCTGGGCCTACTTATTTTTAGTTTAAATGCTTGCGCACCCTATCATGCACCGCACAA
>CAYJNG010000010.1:3305-7404 GCA_964371505.1 uncultured Desulfovibrionaceae bacterium | reverse complement strand
CAAGGGCAGGCGCATATGAAAAGCCTCGCTGTTTACGCAGTGAGGCTTTTCATATGGAAAATATTTATGGCACAAGATCTATGTGCTAGGTACTTAAAAACCCCATTGTAGCTTCATGCCCATGCCAAGCTCAGAGTTTCTATTATCACCCTTGTTCACAAGGCCTGCCCCTTCTTCGGGGATATACAGTTCTGGCCCTAAGGACATGGTAAAGTTATCTTCTTCCACCATGCTCCCATAAGCACCCAAGACTTCATGCGTGCCGTGCAATAAATCTTCATCAATGACAGGCTCCTGTGAGGCTGGTGAATGCCAAGAGCTTCCCACAGTTTGTGAGTCTCCCTGTATAGCCCCGCCTGCTAATTGTAGCTTGGCATCGCCCTTGGCAGCTTCTTTGGGGGCGGCATTCTTGGGGCCCACATTGTCTGCTACGTTGCTACTTTGGGTTTGTGTCATTGATTTTTTTTGCCGAAAAAGTTGTTCGGGAGACGTGCTTTTTTGCCAAAAAGGGTCTTCATTTTGCGTGGGAGCAGCATTTGTTTTCCACTGAGCAAACGTGTCAGTTGAAGTTTTTTCGGGACTAAGTGTGTATGGAGCCGATTCAGCGGCATGCGCTGTAGTAAGGTATAATGAGCTTAAGAAAAAACAGGTTGCGAAGGCGCAAATTAAGAGCGGCGCAGTGTAAAGTAAAAACTTTGAACAATTCTGCACTGCCACCAGAGCCTGCGTATGAGAGTAACGCAAAGAAGGCTTAGAAAAAAAATTACAAGCGAGTACATTCTTCATTGTGTAACTATAAATCCTTTTCCTACACTAGGCAAGGGCTTAATGGGCAAGAAAAAAGTACTGCACGCAAAAAAAGCGCTGTGCTGCCCATACTCATGTATTGGCAATACAGCGCTTAAAATAACAATATGTATATACTAAATCAAACGAAAGGGCACTTGGCCTTGCTCGTAGTAGTCATTACCATCGCAATCAATAACCACAATGGCCGGAAAATCTACCACTTCCATGGCAGCTACGGCTTCAGGGCCGAGGTCTTCATAAGCAAGCACCGTGTATTTTTTGATACTTTTTGAAATAAGCGCGCCGGCGCCGCCCACAGCGGCCATATAGGGTACGCCGTGCTTTTTCATGGATTCCACCACTTCAGGCTTACGATAGCCCTTGCCTATCATGCCACGCACGCCTTGCTCTAAAATACGAGGCGTATAGGCATCCATACGGCCGGAGGTTGTGGGGCCGGCTGCGCCAATGGCTTCACCTGGTTTAGCAGGGGAGGGCCCTACATAATAGATAACGGCATTGGTTAAATCTACAGGTAGGTCTTGACCGGCGTCTAAAGTTTCTACGAGTTTTTTATGGGCAGCATCACGCGCCGCAATAATGGTACCGGTAATGAGTACGCGGTCGCCAGCACGTAAAGAGCGAGCTGTGGCATCATCAAAAGGGGCTGTAATACGTTTACTTTCTGTTGACATGGCAGATCTCCTTATAAAGTCACTTCTGCGTGGCGCGCCGCATTACAGTTAATATTTACAGCCACCGGTAAAGAGGCAATGTGGGTTGGGTACCATTCCACATGCACACGCAGGGCTGTGGTGGTGCCACCAAGGCCTTGTGGCCCAATGCCTGTTTTGTTGGCCATTTCCAAAAGTTCTTTTTCAAAGGCAGCATAGCGTGGGTCTTCATTTTGCGTATTAATATCACGTGCGGCTGCTTTCTTAGCGCAAATGGCTGCCATTTCAAGGTTGCCGCCTATGCCCACACCCACAACCATGGGAGGACACGAGTTGGGGCCGGCAAGCTTGACTGCCTCTAGCACCACATTGCGCACGCCTTCAATGCCATCGGCGGGGACGAGCATTTTTAAAATACTTTTATTTTCAGAGCCGGCGCCCTTAGGAGCTAAGCGCAAGCGCAAAGCATCACCGGGTACAATGCGCGTGTGAATAATGGCCGGTGTGTTGTCTTTGGTGTTTTTTCTTTCAAATAAAGGTTCTTCTACGCAGGATTTACGCAAATAACCATCAGTATAGCCGCGGCGTACACCTTCGTGAATGGCACTTTCAAAGTCGCCGCCCACAATGCGAGCATCTTGCCCAACTTCAGCAAAAATAACAGCTAGGCCCGTATCTTGACAGATGGGGATGTTGCCTTCGGCGGCAATGTCAGCATTGGTAATGAGCTGTTCCAAAATGCTTTGGCCCACAGGGGAGGGTTCATGGTCTTTGGCGTCTTTAAAAGCCTGATACACATCGGAGGGAAGCTTGCAGCAAGCTTTAACACAAAGCTCTGCCACAGCCTTTGTAATGGCTTCTGCTTGAATTTCACGCATAAATTTTCTCCTTCTGCACCTTACAATAGTGCACGCTATATGCGCAGGCAGATTAGCTTACTTGAAGTTAAATTACTATAATTTTTTTGACTCAGATTATAAAAAGAGCATCAGGTTTAAGTAAAAAAATTTACGTAACAAAGATGCACAGTTTCACACAGGGAAAAAGAATACCTTTTCCTCAAAAAACATGCTTTGTGCACAAATTGTAACGTTATGGTGATACTTACATCTTGACATTTCCCCATAAGGAGATATTCTTTTTTTAGGAATATTTCCTACTTATTGTCTATGTTTATTATTTTATCCTAAAGAGCTTACCATGACATCATCCCCCCTCCCTTCCTCCAGTGGCTTACATGTTTTTGACAGCATTACACAGCCCATGAGTTTTTGGACGGCTGACCACGCGTGTTTTTATGCCAATAAAGCGTGGTTAAAGCTTTTTTCTTTGCCGCATTCTTCACCAGTGCTAGGCTCGATGCATAAAATCCTCCCTTTAGAGCAAAGCTGCGGTACCCCTTCTGTGGAAAAACTTCAGGGAAAGTTGCACAAAGTTTTGCAAAAAGGTCAAAAAAGCTTTCCTTTCACCTTCGCAAAACATTGCGGCACTCCTCTTGCCTGTCATGTGCAATGTAGCACCATGGAGCATGAAAATAGCACCTGTGTACTTATGCAAGCCACCCATATGGAGCCTGCACAAGAGCAATCTTTGTACGAAGAGGAACAAGAAAGAAAAAAACACGCTCATATTTTCCAAAATCATGAACGCATGCGGCTTTTGCTTACACATCTGCCCATAGGCGTAGATTTGTGGGATAAAAATTTTAAGCTTTATGATTGCAACAAAGCGTCATTACGCTTGTTTGGTGTAGAAACTAAAGAAGAATATTTGCAAAAATTTAAGACTTTTACGCCAGAGTTCCAACCTTGCGGTACCCGTTCCACCGTTCTTATTTCAAAACATTTAGAAATTGTCGTTAAGCAGGGGCACCACACTTTTGAATGGATGCATATTGATGCAACGGGAAAAGACGTCCCCGTTGAAATTCACGTTATACGTACAAAAAATGAAGACAACGAAGATGTTGCCGTAGTTTATTATAAAGACCTGCGGGGTGAAAAGCTTAATATTGAAAGTATTAACAATACTAAGCATAGACTCAGTCGTATTTTGGATTCTGCCCCTTATGCCATCACCACTTGGAATGATCAGATGCAACTTTTAGATTGTAATCAGGCTACTTTAAAACTTTTTGGTTTTAATAGTGTAGAAGAATACATACAAAATTTTGCTCAAATTATACCTCCTATGCAAGAAAATGGTATTAATACCATGGAAAATTTGCATAATAAATTCGTAGAGGCTGTGCAAACTGGATATTCGTACAGTACTGGTGAGCTGGTGAATCCACAAAATGGTAAGCTTGTTTATGCAGATGTAACCTTTAAGAAGTTAACCCTTAATGGGGAAATACGTATTATAGGCTACTTAACAGACCTTAGCCTCCTGCATAGCTTAATGAAGGAACTACAAGAAAACCAACTGGAACTTGTGAATGCGCGTGATGTGGCAGAAAAAAGCGCGAAAGTGAAGGGTGAGTTTCTTGCCAATATGAGCCATGAAATCCGCACTCCCATGAATGGAATTTTGGGGCTTTTACACTTACTTTCCTATACAGACTTGCAAGAACAGCAAAAATCCTACGTGGATAAAATTATGTATTCGGCTGAAAGCTTGCTACGCATCATCAATGA
>CAYJNG010000010.1:0-3205 GCA_964371505.1 uncultured Desulfovibrionaceae bacterium | reverse complement strand
GGTTCGGTTTCTGTGGCCATTGATGAGGTAAGTAAAGGCGACGACAATACCATAACCTATGTTTTCCGTGTGCAAGATTCTGGCATAGGCTTAAGCCAAGATCAGTGTTCCAAGCTTTTTTCGGCTTTTACGCAAGCAGACACCTCCACCACCAGAAAGTACGGTGGTACTGGCCTTGGCCTTATTATTTCCAAACGTATTGTGGAGATGATGCAAGGCAGAATATGGGTGGAAAGCGAACCGGGCAAAGGCTCCACCTTCCGCTTTACGGCTACTTTTACTCTTGATATGAGCCAGCCCACACTTGAGGCTCCTCTTATAGAAGTGGCAGAAATACCAACAGAGTGTACCAAAGTAGGCCGTATCCTCTTGGTAGAAGATAATCCCATTAACCAACTCATAGCTACAGAGCTTATAACCCATGCCGGTCACAATGTGGATGTGGCAGAAAATGGTCAAGAGGCTATAGATAAGATTAGTCAAAATACGTATGATTTGGTATTTATGGATATACAAATGCCTATTATGGATGGGCTTACGGCTACGCGATATCTTCGTACCCAAGAGGTTTTCAAAGATTTACCCATCATAGCCATGAGTGCTCATGCCATGAAGGGGGATAAAGAAATCAGCCTTAGTAATGGTATGAATGATCACCTTGCTAAACCTATACAACCGCAAGATTTGTATAATTGTATTCATTTCTACTTATCAAAAGCTTAGTGTGACAAAGGGGAAGCGCGTGCTCGCTTCCCTTTTTTTACTTGTGTGTACGAGTACAACATGAGCTGCTTGTTAAGAAAATTTCCTAAAAAGCCTTTCTTCACCTTGCCAAAGCCGCCCTTAGGCACTACCTTCTCCCCATGAAAAATAGCATTTCCATTCAAGGTGCCAGACACCACAATTTGAAAAATATTTCCCTTGATATTCCAAGAGATTCCTTGGTGGTCATTTGTGGGCCTTCCGGCTCCGGAAAGTCTACCTTGGCCTTTGATATTGTTTATGCCGAAGGGCAACGGCGCTATGTGGAATCTCTCTCTGCTTATGCGCGCCAATTTCTTCCGCAAATGAATAAGCCCACAGTGGATAAAATTGAAGGGCTTTCACCTGCTATATCATTGGAGCAGCAATCCACCGCACGTAATCCGCGCTCCACCGTGGGCACCGTCACCGAAATTTACGATTTTTTACGTGTTTTTTATGCTCGCCTTGGCCGCATGTATTGTCCTCAATGTGATGAACCCATTGAAGCGCGCGCTGCCGATGAAATTATAGAAGATATTTTACAAATGCCACAAGGCACCAAGTTTATTCTTATGGCGCCCTTGGTGGAGCATCAAAAAGGCACCCATGCTGACCGCTTTAAAAAGTTGAAAGCGGAGGGCTTTGTACGTGTGCGCGTCAACGGTGAAATTATGACCCTAGACGATGTGCCGGCGCTGGATAAAAATAAAAAGCATAACATAGACCTTGTGGTAGATCGTTTAGTCAATAAAGAAGGTATACGCGGGCGATTGGCTGACTCGGTGGAGCTGGCCTTGCGCTATGGCGAGGGGCGCCTTGCCTTGCATTTGCCGGATAGTCAAGAAGATGTGGTGCACGCCACTTCTTCTGTATGTAAAAAATGCCGCCTTTCCTTGCCGGCGCCTAGTCCGCAGCTTTTTTCTTTCAATAGCCCTCAAGGGGCGTGTCCTCGTTGTGTGGGCCTTGGCACCGTGGATTATTTTGAACCCTTACTGGTGGCGCCCAATAAAGGCCTTTCCTTGGCTGGTGGCGCTCTTTTGCCTTGGGCCTCGGCGAAGATGTTTGTTCGTTATGCTGATGCCCTCAGCGCCCTTGGTAAGCGTTGGAAGTTTACCTTAGATACGCCATTGGCAGACTTTAGCGAAAAGGCCCTTGCAGCGCTCTTTTACGGCGAAGATGCCAAGGGTAAGCCTGCCCAAGGCTCTCAAGGTTTGCGCCGCAATTGGATGGGCGGCAATGTGGCCCTTGACGCGCAAGGCGATTATAATAGTGAAAACTTTACCTCAGAGCAGCTTGGTAAGGCAGAAGATATACAAGGCAATGTGCCCATCAATGAGAAACGCTGGACGGGCGTTATGCCCCTTTTGGAAAAGGGCATGCAATACGGTGATGCATGGCGTGAAACGTTATCACGCTATCGCCAATCCACCTCATGTCCGCAATGCCAAGGGGCCAGATTGCGTCCAGAATCTTTAGCAGTGCGTGTGGGTGCCATTAATATTGATACCTTTTGCCGCTTTTCCGTGGAAAAAGCCATTGCATGGCTAGATGAGCAAAGCTTTGGTGGACGCCATGCGCTCATTGCTGAGCCTCTTCTTAAGGAGTTGCGCCATCGCCTACGCTTTATGCATGATGTGGGCTTAGAATACATTTCCCTTGGGCGTGCCATGTCCACTCTTTCGGGCGGCGAAGCGCAGCGTATTCGCCTTGCTTCGCAATTGGGTTCTGGCCTTGTGGGTGTTACCTATGTGCTTGATGAACCATCCATTGGCTTGCACCCGCGGGATAATGAACGCCTTATTGGCACCTTACGCTCTTTGCAACAGCGCGGTAACACGGTGCTGGTGGTGGAGCATGATGAAGCCACCATTTGCGAGGCGGATACCGTCATTGAGCTTGGGCCAGGCTCCGGCTCCTTTGGGGGGGATTTGGTCTTTTTAGGCGATGTGCCCACGCTTATGGGTAAAGCAGATACGCTCACTGCCAAATACTTGCGCGGCGATATGGGCATTGCATTGCCCGATGAACGACGTGAGGGCAAAGGTACTTTAAGCCTTAAGGGTATTACCACCAACAATTTAAAAAATATTGATTGTCATATCCCCCTCGGTGTGCTGACTTGCGTTACCGGTGTTTCCGGTTCCGGAAAGTCCTCCTTGGTGGTGGATACCTTATATAAGCATTTGGCTCTTTCTCAAGGCATTCGTGTGGATCAGCCAGGCATTATTGCCGGCATAAGTGGGCATGAAAGCATAGAGCGTATAGTTTCCATTGATCAAAGCGCCATTGGGCGTACACCACGCTCAAACCCTGCCACGTATACCAAGATATTTGATGAAATTCGTAATATCTTTGCCACCACACCCGATGCGCGTAAGCGTGGTTATA
Organism: uncultured Desulfovibrionaceae bacterium; assembly: GCA_964371505.1. Classification (GTDB taxonomy): domain Bacteria; phylum Desulfobacterota; class Desulfovibrionia; order Desulfovibrionales; family Desulfovibrionaceae; genus CAYJAD01. Next base: position 73 of record CAYJNG010000010.1, on the reverse strand, counting down.
CGGCCAGCCGCTTTAGTTTTAACGTGCGTGGTGGGCGCTGCGAAGCGTGTAATGGTGATGGGCAAATTCGCGT
>CAYJNG010000009.1:29642-31834 GCA_964371505.1 uncultured Desulfovibrionaceae bacterium | reverse complement strand
ATGTCGTTTGCAAATTGCGTTACTTTTTCAATGGCGATGACAACAAACTTATGTACAAAAATATAGGATATCATAGCGAATAAAGCACTTAATCCTAATAAAACGAGGGCTGCATAAATAGTGGGTTCAAAATCACTTTTTATTTCTTTTTCTGCAGCAGAGGTGCGAGTATTCAATTTTTCGCGGAAAATTTTTAAAGGCTGTTGAATTTTCTTTAACTCATTTTCATAGTTAGGGCCAAAAACTAAACTCATAGCGAGTTCTTTATTTGGTGCTCCTGTTATTGAGTAATTCCCTAAATTGTCTTTAAACTTCCCTTCCATAGCATTCATAGCTTCGACTTCGCTTGCTATAAGAGTATCTGATAGCTTGTTAGCCTGCTCTAATAAGGCAAATTCTTCATCGGAAATACCGTATTGAAGGAGTAAATCCAATAAAGCAACACTACGCCCTGGGGCTACTTGTGTATCGTTTGGCCTAGGTTTTGTGCCATTTCTTACATCAACAATATCATTATATATTTTTTTAAAACTATTATCATTATTAGCAACGTATAAGCGTACGGATCGTGTTAAGTTTTTTGAGCTATCGCTCAGCTCAACGGCAAGTTGCGCTAAGTACTTATTGTTTTCGGTTACAGCTTGAGTACTGTTAAAGATGTTATTAGCATGTTGTAGCAAGTAAAATGTCATTAGTATTGTAACAATAACAACTAAATTTGCTAAAAATACGCTAGTTCTGATTTTCATAATTGCCTCCGGATACTAATTTTACGTTAAAATATCTTATTATTTTAAGATATTAATAGCAAGACAGATTGTGTGTGCTGTAGGAAAACTGGAATGCGTGTGAGGAGTTATTTTCTAGGAGGTAGGCAAAAATCCAGAATTCATAAAACGTAGCTTAAGAGTAAAGTTGGATTAAAGCTAAGAGCACACATTGAACGTGTGTATATAAAAGTTCGGTAATATATTTTTGAACTTAAATTTTTACTATAGTATTTTATTATTTTTACAGAAGAGAACTATGAAAATGTGATTTAATAAGGACAAATTCATAGTATGCAAGTATGTTTTCTGCAATTCATACTTAATTAATATGAATAAGGTGAATGATATAAAGAAAATATAGAGGCAAATTTTCTACACAGAGATATAGGCACGAAGAAAAAATTGACAAGTACAATTATGTAAAAAAATTTTTTTTGATAATAAAAGTGCTAAAAATACAACTATTTTATGCAGCCTACAATTAATTCATAGCATTTTACAACGAATTAATTATTACAAAGAGTCCTACAGCTTTACTATTTGACAATATAGTGCAAAGACAAAGACCTTTGTCATTACGCTTTAAGCTTTTCTATCAAAATACCCACTCAGCTTTTCTTCCACCACCACTTCTACTGAAGAAAACCCGTGTTGCGCCAAAATATCCTGTACCTGCTGTGCAGAAATACTGGCTATGGTCATTTGCAATAAAGGCTCAGGGCGCAAACGCAAGCGACACTCCTGCACCCCAGCGCCATGTAAAGCTTCTTCTGCCGCACCCAGTCTTTGCAAAAGCTCAGGGCACACCTGCATGCCATAGTGTAAGCGAGTTAAGAGGCAAGGGCTAGCCTTTTGCGCTGGCCATGCAAGCCCTGTTTGCCCTGCAAGTTCACGCACGGTGCTTTTTGTTATGCCGCAAGCTGCCAAAGGAGAGAGAATATTATGCTCTTCCAAAGCGCGCAAACCCGGCCTATGGGCGTGCATATCATCAGCATTGGTGCCATCGCATAAGCGCAAACCGTGAGCCTGAGCTGCCTGAGTAAATAAAGTCAGTAAGTGTTTTTTACAATAATAACAGCGTAACTCACTATTATTTTGCACATGAGGCAAGGCGCACACATCCACAGAAAAGACCTGCAAAGTCAATCCCTGCTCCTTGGCCCAATCTTGTGCGTAGCGGCTTTCTGCCTGTGGCACATGGGGCCCTTGTGCATGATACAGCACCATGGGAACTTTTGCTTGTTGCGCCGCATGAGCCACAAAGCGACTATCTAAACCGCCGGAAAAAGCCAAAGCTAAAGGCTGTGCAGCACTACTTTCTTGCAAAAAAGCTTGTAGCGCTTGCCATTGCTTAGGGTATAACACTGCATTTTTCATGAAGTTTTGCCCATCTTATTTCTATATTGAGGGTGAGCTAGCACA
>CAYJNG010000009.1:21806-29542 GCA_964371505.1 uncultured Desulfovibrionaceae bacterium | reverse complement strand
TTTTTGAAAGGGGAAGAGCGTGAGGAAAGAAGCCTTAAGCATCCCCTCCTCACATAAACTATACAACGAGCATTACTTAATGCGCAAACGCACCTTGGCGCCACGCTCGGCCATATGCTGCTTGCACTGAGCAATGGTATATTGCCCGTAGTGCACAATGGAAGCGATAAGTGCCGCAGAAGCTTTACCTTGACTTACAGCCTCATACATATGCTCAGGGCTGCCCGCACCGCCGGAAGCAATGACAGGAATGGAAACATTTTCGCAAATAAGGCGCGTTAAAGTAAGCTCATAACCTTGGCGCACCCCATCGGCATCTATAGAGTTGATACACAGCTCACCAGCGCCCAGCTCTTCACAGCGCTTTGCCCAAGCAAGAGCGTCTAAGCCCATGTGTTTACGCCCGCCATGAATAACAATTTCATAACCGGAGGGGATGGCTTCGCTTTTTTCCACTTGCTTGACATCCATACCCACCACAATGGCCTGTGAACCAAAGGCCGCGGCCCCTTGAGTGATAAGTTCTGGATTGGTTACGGCGGCAGAGTTAATGGAGACCTTTTCTGCCCCTGCTAGCAGCACAGCACGCATATCTTCCACAGTGGAAATACCGCCGCCCACACAAAAGGGGATGAAAATTTGCGATGCTACACGTTGTACCACATCCAAAAAGATGCCACGTTTTTCGTGAGAAGCTGTAATATCGTAAAAAACAATTTCATCAGCCCCTTCTTCATAATATCGCTTAGCCGTTTCTACAGGGTCGCCAATGTCCACATTACCTTCAAACTTAACGCCTTTGGTCAGCTTTCCGTCACGCACGTCAAGGCAAGGTATCACACGTTTACTTAACATCACTGCCCCCTTTTTCCACACAATAGGCGTAAAAATTCTTTAAAATTTGCAAGCCAGGCTCACCGCTTTTTTCAAGGTGAAATTGCAAAGCCCATAAGCCATCACGCCCATAAATACTGCAAAACTCCATGCCATATTGCGTGGTGGCAATGACAAGCTCCGGAGCAGGCTCCACATAATAACTATGTACAAAGTAAAATTCGGCATCAGTGGGAACGTTATTTAGCAATAAAGTATCTTGCTTTTGGCTTATGCCATTCCACCCCATATGCGGAATGCGCACAGGCGTGCCATCTTCTTCCACAAGCCCTTGAGGAAAGCGCAAACATTTGCCAGCGATAACGCCCAAAGTATCGCGATTATTTTCTTCACTATGCTCCAACAAGATTTGGCAGCCTAGGCAAATACCTAACAGAGGGCGCCCTTGAGCAATGCAATTTTTAAGCACTGTATCCATACCACTTTGTTGCAAATGCTGCATGGCTTGACCAGCAGCCCCCACACCAGGGAAGATAATACCCTTGGCTTTTTGTAGTACGGTTTCGTCCTTGGTGATGACAGCCTCAATGCCCACATGCTCCAAAGCACGCTTCACTGAGGTTTGATTTCCGGCTTCATAATCAAGTATCGCTAGCATGATATACCCTCGCTGTGTGTGAAAAAAGTGAGACTAGCAAAAAAAGGGCAGGATAGCTAGTTGCACAGGGGGGCATTCTCTATTTTCTACACTATTCAACAGCAACCATTTGACACAAAAGACGCTTGACTTTTTACCCTTAAAGCCCAAGAATACTAATGGCTCATAAGGATTTTGAATTTACTATATTGTACATATGTTAACCCTTTATCTTAAGGAGCTCCCATGAGTGACCGCGCCTCCCGTAAAAAAAATGTGATTGATGCTTTAAACAAAGCTCGTGCCATGGAATTACAAGCTATTCACCAGTATATGAATCAGCATTACAATCTTGACGATAAAGATTATGGCGAGATGGCAGCTAACATGAAGCTTATTGCCATTGATGAAATGCGCCATGCTGAAGCTTTTGCCGAAAGAATTAAAGAACTTGGCGGAGAACCCACAGCTAGCCCTGCTGGTAAAATCACCAAGGGGCAAGCCATTGAAGATTTATACGAATTTAACGTAGAAGAAGAAGAAACAGCCATAGAAACTTACAATGGTTTCGTACAGCTTTGTAAGGAAAATCTTGATATCATCAGCGCCAAGCTTTTTGAAAATATCATTGCCGATGAGCAAGAGCACATGAACTATTTTGAAAATACCAATGAGCATATTAAAACATTAAAAGACACCTACCTTTCCAAAATGGCTGGCACCTCAGCCTCCACAGGGCCTTCCAAAGGCTTTACCCTAACTAACAACGCTGCTGAATAATATATAGAGAAAGGCATGACCTAAATCATGCCTTTCTTGTACTCATTCAAAATCCACTGCGTGGGCTTTGCGCTCTACTCTTTGGGCGTGTTTTGCGTGCTGCAAGAGCAGTTTTTATCATCTTCCTGACTACTTTCATGACATTGACAATTGCCACCGCAACCACCGCCATTACTACCGCAGCCATCACCGCCTCCACCGCAACCGCATGAAGACTTCTTTTTTCCCAAAAAGCGCTTGCCTAAATATGCTACAGCAAGGAACACACACAATAAGACTATGGCATCTTGCATCTCTATCTCCTTATGCATAAAAAATAAACTTCGGCCCTTGCACAAATACCCACGCGTAAAGCCGAAGCAAAACTATACTTCTTTTGCGTGAGTGCCATACATTAAGTACATGAATATGATTACTACTGTCAACATCATATGTCATATCTCATTAAAAAATTTATATTTCAGATGAAACTGCACACTTTAAAATACCCCAGATTCGCCTGTCAGAAAGATTGTTCTGCCTAGCCAATTGCTGTACAGCTTCGCCTGAGCTCACTCCGTTTTGCGTGGCTTTACTATAATTTTGTATAATGCATGCATTACGCAACTGCAACACATAGCGTGCGCATTTGGGGATATACAAGTCCGTTCCGCCAAAGTGCGCCACAATTTTTTTCATCTGCGCCTCACTTAGCATCTGATGAAGGGCATTATTATCTCCACGCCACGGCCAACGCGCAGGCACTCGTAACGTTTGCCCCCCAAAGCCTCTCAAAATAGCGAGTAATGCCGCATCATCTTGCAAGAGCACACGGAGAATATAAGCTGTTTCTGGAAGCTTTTTGGGTAAAGCGTTCACCCTTGGTAGTACTCTATCCTTACCCACTGCATACGCATCGCTGCACGAATTACTAGCCTTAGTATACTCACCTACATGGCTGAATGCTGGGCCAGAAGCACTTACCCTTGCTTGTAAGCCCCCATGCTCAAGGGCTGAGGATGCACTTGAGCTGGTGCTTATACCATGTATGCGCGTAGCACCCCCTCCAGCTATAACAACAGATTTCCTCCTTGACTTAAGCGGTGAAGCAGGTAATTGCTCACAAAAACTAGCTACCTCACTGTACATAAGCACAAACCTCCACCCTAGGGTTTTCATGCGCCGCGATGGCCATGATAAAACATGAATTATTCAGACCAGCACTGCAATCAAAACCGTTACAGTTGCCTGTGAAGCATTGTGAAGCACCATAAACACTCGCCATATAACACAGAGGAGCTGCTCCGCCCGTCCCAGAATCAGACCAAGGCGTGAGCCCGAGAATACTATCCAAGGCGCGAGCTCTTTTCTCAAGCTCTTGCACGTGCTTACGTACACGCCATAGTAGTACGTTTGTTTGAGGAGTTAGTGTTGAGCCTTTACTTAAGCCCAATAACATTCTATCCAATTGCCGCAAATCATCACATAAGGAAGCCATTTTTCCCCCTTGCAATTTATCTTTTTACGAATAATTGATATGCTATATTAATAAGCAAATAACTTTTCTTTTGCAACTGTTTTTTTAAAAAATTATAATTTATCTTTTATTCTAAAAGAAAAATTGTAATTATGCATGTAAAACTTTTTATTGATAACTAAAGGATTTATGCAACAAATACAGAAAAGCCATAATACCTCCGCTATGTTGCAAAGTTGAAAAAATTTTTCCTAGCATATTTTCAAAACTTTTCTTATATAGTAAGCATGCAATATGCTTCTAAAGGTTTTAGAAACATCCTACTATAAAAGAGAAGGCCCATGTCTGAACACGAACTTACTTTTGGTGACCGTCTACGCACAAGGCGCGAAAGCCTTGGCATTCGCAAACAGGACCTTGCCAAAAGTATTGGGGTGAGCCTTACCACCATTCAGCAATACGAAAATGGCCAAATGCCCAAGGGAGAATTTGCCGTACGCCTTGGACAAGCTCTTAATTGCTCCTTAGATTGGCTTTTGGCAGGGCATACAACCTGTAACAGCGGCCATGATGAAAATTGCGCCAGCAATCTTGTTTTGGTTCCCATGGTGGAAGCGCGCCTTTCTGCCGGAGGCGGCAGCTTTGAAACCGGCATGGAACATGTGCGCCATTACGCATTTCGTTTTGATTTCTTGCGCCGCAAAGGCACACCATCTAGCATGGTTCTTTTACGTGTGGCAGGCGACAGCATGCAGCCTTTAATTCTCCATAATGATGTGGTGCTTATAGACCAAAGCCAAACCAACCCCAAGCCAGGGCATATGTATGCTGTAAGTGTTGAAGACATGGTCTATTTAAAAACCGTCAATGCTGTGCCCGGTAAAATTATTCTTTCCAGCACCAACCCTGATTACGGGCCCATAGAGGTGGACAGTTGCGAACATACAGAGAACCTTGTGCGCATCATTGGGCGCGCGGTGTGGCTTGGTCGTGAATTTGCTTAACATCATGTATGCACAGCTTGTCGTGATTATCCAGGCCGTGAGCATGCGTACTGCGCTTTGCCATGACAAGTACCCCCTCTTCATACGCACAGCGCCGCGCCATATAGCACGCGCCTTCCACATGGCCTAGCACCTCAAAGCCTGCTTGCCGCGCAAGGCGCCACGCATGCCTATTACTTAAAGCACTTAAACCAAGAACCGTATCGCAAGGGGCGTTGGCAAAAATCCACTGCAAAACCCCACGACTCATGGCCACAGCTTCAGAAAAATGCTCGCGAAATGCCGTGAATTCAAAAGACCACACACGCCCTTGCCAAGGCACAAACATAGCCATACCGCATACATTTTCCGCTAAAAATTCATCTCCTTGCTGAACGCAACACACAAGCCAACCTTTTTGCGCGACCGTTAAGGCCAGCCAGTCCTCCTTACTGGGGCATGCAAAGGCGTGCATGGTAAAGGGTAAAAGCCCTTCGTCCTGCATGCGCAAAAAAAGTTTTTCACGAAAATCTGTACTCAAAGGCTCCCCATGCGGGGTCACAAAATAGCTATAACTCATACGCTTCTCCATATATCGTAAGAAACACGGGCCTTTTTCCCTTGCAAAGCTGTTTCTTGCGGTCGAAAACCTAGCACAGCGTAGCGCAGGGCATCGGCAGCATGGCTTGTCCAATTATGCAAAGGCGCATTACTGTACACTTCTTGACGCGGGCGCCATTGGCGCCGATACTGGCGCAAGGCTCGTAAGCCTGTGGCGCAAGCGTTTTTATCAAAATACATACGCGGCAAAGACAAACGAACAGCATTAATACCATCGGCCAAAGGCAACGCCGGACAGACGGTAAAGGTAATGCCCAATTGCCTTGCCACTTCCAATCGGCTTAACCCAGTGCCAAGCTCTCGAACGCGAATATCGTGAGGGGCAAAGTGCGATCCATACACATAGGCCTTCCCCTGAAGCTGTTGGATGTAGTATTGTAAACCTTGGCCACTATCTTCCATATATTCCAGCACTCGCCATTGCCCGCCGCTTTGCACCTGAAAAAACCATATGCCTGTGGCATCATCCATGCCCAAATCCCATGCCGTATGCACAGGCAGCTCCGGTGCATACGGCACAGCAGTAACCCGCCCTTGCGCCTCTATATCTTCTAAAATTTGTGCATAATACGCACCGCGCACCGCCGCGGCAAAGGAGCACTCAAACTCTTGTAAGTATTCTTCTTTAGCCATGGACAAGCGCGCCGCTTGCAACTCTTCTTCCGCAATATAATTTGTTTCTGACGCTTTATAGCTAAAGCGAGACCACAATAATTGCTGTTGCGCCATGTCTTGACCGGCCTCTTCCCACACATCGTGTAAAAGGTTGTCCACGCCATTGGGCGTACCACAAAAAAGCGCTCTGCCCTGTCTATCGGCTAACATGGGCCGCACCACTCGCGACCATATCTCACGCGGCATGTCTGCCGGTTCATCCAGCACCACATCGTCAAAATATAAGCCACGTAAAGCATGGGCATTTTCTGTGCCGTACAGTCGAATACTCGCACCTGAGGGTAAAATACAGCGTAACTCCGTTTCTAAAAAACGTACCCCCGGCAACGTACCTGCAAAGTATTTCACATAATCCCACGCCACTGCCTTGGCCTGTGTTAAAAATGGTGCCATATATGCAGCCCGCCAATCACTCCCCCCTCGTTGCAAAGCCTCCCGCAAAAGATCGTTGATGGCTGCCACGGTTTTCCCAAAGCGTCTATGGCAAAGCAACACACAAAAGCGCGTACGCTGCTCGTGAAATTGCCATTGTAAAGGTCGTGGTTTGTATGGCAAGGTGAGCACCACTTGCTGCGCCTTATTTACCATATGTTTACTCCTCGCTCTTCCCTACTGCTGTGGTGGCTGATATGGGCGGTTCCATATCCCAACGAACCAAAACTTGCGTTGCTGCTGCAGCCTTTGGCGTAGAAGAATTTTCCTCCAACATGCTACAGAGCTCTTTCATTTCTTTAATAAGCTCAATGCCTTTTTGCCCCACCTCAGCCTCACTTAGACTTTCTGTAAGAAGGTTTAACCTCTCTTGCAACGCCTTTTGTAAGGGAGGCTTTGCTCTTCTTCTCTTTTGCATATACACCTCTTTTTTGGCTACATACGCTTGGCTTTAAGCGTCTCTTTCCATAAAGGCCAAGTGTTCGAGCAAAGCCTGACAACGATTCTTCCACCCTTCTAAAAATACAGAATTTTTATTATGCTTTTGCACAATCTTTGTATACAACAGCACCCTTTGGCGCACACATAGCCTTGCGGTATAAAAATCTAAGCCATGTTCTTGCAAGGATTTAGCAAGTGCGCGAGTTTTTGCGCCGCACAAACCATCCACCATTAGGGGAGTAAATTCATCCAAGTGCGCTTCCCCCACCACATTGCACGCCTCTTGCAACAAGCGCACAGCACGCACAGGCCCCATGTTTACGGCACAGTCATACAAAACAACGCCCAAAGCCAAAGGCAAGCCAGCGCAATGCAAAGGCTTCCAAAAGTGCGTATAAAAAAGCATCTGCGCGTCTTGTGCTGTACAGGCGCGTATATCATCTTCATTTACTGCTCCGTCGCCATTAAAATCATACGGGCTTAACACCGTATCCCAAGCATTGCAGCCATCAGCCGTGGCAGAAATCTTTTGTTCCTCTTCGCTATGCTTTTCTTGTAATTGCTTAAGCCATGTGTACGAAACACCATAATGAGTTATACCGCCTGCGTCTTGCGGATGATCGCTTAAGCCCCCTTCCCACGATGCCGTAAAGCTATGCGCATTGATAAAAGCTTCTTCCATACCGTCCCTCGTTAATAAGTTTATGTAGTTTACGAAAGTACAGTGCGCTATTATGGCCGTATCGTAAGAGTGAAACATTTCAGTAAGGAGGGCTGCAGGTAAGCAAAATAGAAAAAAGCTCTAAAAAGCATTGACTATGGGGGGGATTTTTCTCTAAGGCATAGGGGGTAACGCCGCGCAGCTTGGCATGAGCCT
>CAYJNG010000009.1:0-21706 GCA_964371505.1 uncultured Desulfovibrionaceae bacterium | reverse complement strand
ATGGCGCCTCAGCCCGCAAAACATTTAGCAAAGTACCTGCACATGAAAAACACATCACTTCCCCAACGTATTGTAGAGCAGCTTTTACCGTGGTTTGCCCAAAACGCCAGAGACTTACCTTGGCGCGGGCAAAGTGAGCCGTATAAAATTTGGATTGCAGAGGTAATGTTGCAACAAACGCAAATGGAACGCGGAGTGGAGTATTTTTTACGCTGGATGCATCGCTTCCCCACCATTGAAGCCGTGGCTCAAGCGGAAGAAGAAGCTATTTTACACGCATGGGAAGGGCTTGGCTATTACTCACGGGCGCGCAATATCCACAAAGCTGCACGCATGATAATGCAAAAGCATGCAGGGGTATTTCCGCAAGAGTTGGAAAGTATACGCGCCCTGCCGGGCATTGGCCCCTACACAGCCGGCGCCATTGCAAGCATTGCCTTTGGGTATGAACTGCCCTGCATTGACGCCAATGTGGAGCGCGTCATAGCACGCATCTTTGATATAGATAGCCCTGTAAAACAAGAACCTGCCGCCTCACGCATACGTGCTTTAGCCTTAGAGCTGGCTTTAGCTGTACCCAAAAACAGTATACGCGCGCATAATGAAGCCATGATGGAATTGGGGGCGCTCATTTGCCGCAAAAAGCCCTTGTGCATACAATGCCCTGTGCAAAACTTGTGCGAAAGCAACAGGCTAAACATTACGCAAGAACGCCCCGTGCCCGGCAAACGAACAGCCATCACCCCCTTGCAGGTGGTTACTGGCGTTTTACATTATACACAAAATGGGCAAGAAAAGCTCTTTGTGCAAAAGCGCCTTGATCAAGGGGCATGGGCTAATTTGTGGGAATTTCCCGGCGGGCGCATAGAAGCAAACGAAAGCCCAGAACAGGCCATTGTACGTGAATTTAAGGAAGAAACAGGCTTTGATGTTGAAATAACAGGGACCTATGGCATCATAAAGCATGGCTACACTACCTATCGCATAACCCTACATTGTTTTGCCCTTAAACTTGTTGCCCCCCCAAGCAATGCCCCTGAACCGGCTCTCACGGCAGCCACAGCCTATGCTTGGGCAAGCTTGCAAGACATAGCAAAGCTTGCCTTACCTGCTGCACATCGCAAATTAGCTGATACCCTAGAACTACAAGAAGGAAAAGAAAAGTAAGACTGCGTATTATACGCGCGGGGCAAGGGTGCCATAGCTTGCGCGCAACTGCGCCAGCTCTTCTGCGCTCATATACCGTAAAAGCACTTTTTCCGGCGTATAGGCAAGGTCTACCACAAGCAAAGCATCCAATGTGCCAAAGTCTTTATCTTCATGAAAAGCCGCAATGCGCCCACCCAATTGCAAATAATGCTTAAACAAAATAGGTAAGCCCTTACCGCCTTCAATGTCTTTTACCACGCGATTGCATGTTTTATAATCAAGCCCCTGCACATTGGGCACATTGGGGCTAGAAAAATCGCGCGGGGTTCGCTTGCCTTGGGCCAAAGCGCTTAACGGCTTGTCCCAGTGGTTTTCTTGCAAGCACTGGCGCAGCACATGCGCAGAAGCTTCGGCATACCCGAGCCCCATACTGCAAGGGCCAAAAAGCGTACGCAAATTATGCCGTACAATCATGCGGCCTATGCCCTTCCACAAAAGCATCAAAGGAACATAGTCACGCTGGTATTCAAGCTTTACAAAGGCACGGCCCAGCTCCATACTGCGTTGGCACTTTTCATAAAAAGGCTTTTGCATGCTGAAAAGCGATGCCAAATACAGCTTTTCTTCACTTTGTTCCGCTTCTTCGGGGTTAAAGCAACGTACTCTATACGCCCCAGCTAAGCTTTCTTTTTCCACATCCCACAAAACAAGATGTGTATAGGCCGCATCAAAGCTATCCACATCGCGCTCTTTGCCTGAGCCTTCCCCCACAAGGCGAAAGGTTTCTTCACGCAAGCGCCCAATCTCTTGCACAAGGAGAGGCGACTCTTCACCGCACATGGCAAAAACAGCATAGCGCCCTTCGCTTGCCAAGGTTTCACGCTGCAAAAACTTAGCGGCTTCTTGGCGTAAAGTCTCTGCTGGGCAAGGCTCTGCCACAGGCACAGGCCACACTTTTAGCGTAACATCCTCCGCTTCAAGGCCCAGTTGCTCGCAGCGTACGCGCATATGCGCTGTGCGGGCTGCGTCATTGGCAAAGGTGGCCAAAAGGCCGGCATCCACAGGCTTACCCACCACATACTCAATGGTGCTTCCGCGCCTGCGCCAAAGCTCTCGCGGTAGCATAAGCGTGCGCAGCATGGGGTGAACACAGCCCAGTGCATGAAATAAGAAACTATTTTGCCCTTTAAAAAAGAGCGGCACGGCTTTTACCTGCGGCTCGCGCGCAAGGCGACCGCACAAAGATTGCCACAAGGGCTCGCCCACCTTACGTGTTCGCCTATCATAATGAGCTACCACGCCAGAAGGAAATACGCCCAAAGCTCCGCCCTCAGCCACATGCTTCAAAGCCTTGCGTACGGCTTGCACATTTTCTCTTTGTGACTTGCCAGACACATCTACAGGTATAATCATGGGTGCCAATTCTGGAATGCGCATAAGCATTTCATTGGCTAAAAGTTTAAAATCTGGCCGTAAGGAACCGCATAAAGCGGCCATGATGACACCCTCTACGCCACCAAAAGGATGGTTAGAAAACACCACCGCAGGCCCAGACTCTTTAAGCACGTCTAGGCTTTCCCCTTGTGCGCTTAGGGTAATGCGCAATTGCTGTAATGTGGCGTGGGCAAATTCTTGAGGACTGTGCGTAATGGGAGTTTTTGCGTATTCGGCAAGAAGGCCATTAATACCAAGAGCATACGTTATCCACGAGCGGGACGGTTGCAGCCTTTGAATAGCCCCCTCAGAAATGGCAGATTCCCCAGACATGGCAGATTCTGCGGGTGTAGAAGGCTTTAGGCCTTGTTCCATCATGCTCTCCAAATATAAAATTTTGCGTGAAGCTACTCTATGAACAACTAAAATTTTTTCTTGCGTGCACACAAGACACAACACATATTATCTCGCTACCTGCTGACGTATAGAACAAAAGCAATGCAAAAGCAACTGCGCACATGGGCATTATCAGCATATAACATACCAATAACTTACAGCCATACTTACTTCAAAAATGGCATCTCATGGCGCCTGAAAAAGACGTTTTCGCCCTTTTTTCACTAAGGCACACTCACTTCAAATGCCATTTATAAAAAAAGGGAATATACAAAGCCTAAGCATTGTATATTCCCTTAACCAAAATGCCTCTTACAAAGATGACATATAATTACTTTTTCAAAAGTTTACGTATTTTTTGCACTTGTTTCTTGGGGAGAAAGGGCGCACAAGCTTGCAGTAGATTTTGTGCGGTGGCTGTATCTGCCCTTTCTTTTTTTTCCTGTATAAGCGGAAGCATAACAGTAGCCACCTTCACCTCCAACAGCTCTCGCGCCTGTGCCTTGGAGAACTTTTGCAAATGAGCACTTTCTTGCAGGCTCGCCACCATTTGCTCAAGACCTTGCTGTACAAAATCTGGACGCAGCGTGTTGTGCCTTATAAGCTCTTGCGCACCATTAACGATATCTGCTTGTAATTGTACAGCATAAGCCAATTCTTGCTCCTGTGCAAAGTCTTTTGCCCACGCTGTATACAATCTGTTCTGCATACTAGCCCACAAGGCGTAACGCTCATGCTCACAAGCAGGCAGCTCTTGCAAGGCCTCACGTGTCTGCTCTTGAAACCACGCGCCGTAAACGTGCTCTACGTCTAAATTTTCCTCAGCTTTTTTTTGCCGCAACTCTTTTTGCCACTGAATAAAATTCTTTTGCAAGCGTAATGCTACCGCGCGCGTACGCAAGCATGCATGCAGCACCACATCTTCCGTTGCACACGCATGCGGCTCTTGCTTGGGGGGCTTCATATGCGTCTGTTCCAAAAGCACTTTGGCTACATCTTGCTGCGTTGTGGGCTTAACAGGCTGAGCAACATTTAAAGCCCCTTGGTAGCGGCGCACTATGGCTTCCTCCGGTAAACAAAATGACATGCCGCCTCCTTAGTAAAGTTTTCCCAAACTGCTCCCCACTTTTTTCACGCCGGAGAGCAAAGAGTCCGCCCCATCCAACAAGGGCGTATACTGCTGAGCTTTTTGTGAATACATGCTGGACTTACTTTGCGAAACAGCCGCTTGATTTCTATAATTCCACGCATCAATACGCTTATTATAGTCTTGCCAGAGACCTTGATCTTGCAATTGCAAAGCGTCAAGTTCGCCTTTTTCTGTAGTATCAAGGTTTAAATCCAGCGCTGAACCTGCATCCACAGCCACGCCGCTTGCCGCTTGTTTAGCCCGCTGACTGCCCACAATTTGCGCCGCTTCTTGGCGTTTCTTCACGCCTTCCTCGTGAGCGGCACGCTTAAGTTCTGCCCCTTCATACTCGGCCATTTGCGCTTGCTGTTCTGCTACCTTGGCATTATACGCCGCCATGTCTGACTGATATTCGGCCTGCTGCTTCTGCGTTTCAGCCTGCTGCACAGCGCTATACGTACCCATGGCAGCCGAGGCTATGGCCGTCACTGCCGATATTACTGCCATGGTGGTGGTTCCTACCGCCATACATCCTCCTTTACGTTATTGTGCCAAAACTTTATGGAACACGCTTTCTGTATGCTTTGCCCCAAGCCTACGATACAAAGCATGGCAAGGGCGCGCCACGGGCGATGAATATTGCACGCTGCGCACGCCGCGCTTACGTAAAGCCTCTTCTGCTGCGCGTAGCAGCTGCAAAGCCGCCAAACCGCGGCGCATGGCAGGTTGCAAATACAGTGCATCTAAGCTTGCCATGAGCTCGCCCCCTTTATGATAACAAGGTGTAAGGGTAAATACAGCGTAGCCGCGTACCGCCATAGAAGCATCGCGCGCGGTACAAATATGCAGCATATTAAGCTCTTCAAAGAGGGTGTATTGCTGTACATCCAGCACATACTCTTGCTGCCCATGCATGGGCGCTTCTGCCTCATCCCAATGCTCTTGCAAAAGAGGCCTTACACTTTCTGCCACTGCCGCCAAGCTTTCACTTTGATACTGTAGCATTTCTCCTCCGCATGCCTATGCCCAGCACGCTGTTACGAAGCGTGCAGCATAAAAAATATCTAGCAAAATGCATTTCAACTTTCATCACATATCCACATCCATGACCAAAGCCATAACAGTATAGGGTAGGGGCCTGTCTTGTACGAGCCACAGCGTGCTTTGCGCGCTTTGCCCACCTCCTGGGATAAAATGCACATCACCGGTAAAAAGCTTCACAGGCTCGCCCCATTGCTCAGGCACAAAGGGAAAGTCGTACAATTCCTCTTCACTACTGCCGTATTTCCCCCCCACAGAAGCTTGCACACGCACAAGGCATTGCCCAAGCCCGCGCACTTGCCCCAATGTGGAGCCCCATTGTCCTTCGCCTTCCATGGTTAGGGTGGCCAGTTTTGAGCTAAAAGGCAGGCCCACATGCACAGTACACGCCGCATAGGGCAATTCTATACTCCCTCCCTGTACCGTAAGCCCCTCCACGGGGCTTCCCTCTGCTAGCACCGCCACAGTGCATCCTTCTAAATGCTCTAAATGCGCTATGCTTTTTGTGGGGGTGGCATATTCTTCACTTTTTCCCGCGTCCACAAAGAACGCTTGCCTAAGCCCCTGACTTTCTTGCCAACGGGTCGCTAAGCGCTCAAGGTAATAATGCGCCTCACCTTGTATTTGCCTTTGCACCACAAGATAAATACTATCCCCGCTCGCTTCAGACACAGTCACCACCGACCGCACTTTGCCCTGCGTGCTATGCCTACTCCACCCCCAAATGTCATGTTCCTTCATATAGGTGAGGGCAAGAAGCGCACCATCACTGCGTACCACCCAAATGCTGGAGCTAGGGCTTTGTTGATAGGCCCATTGACGCAATTCATACCCGTCAAAAAGGTGCGGTGCCATGATGGAAAGGTCATTGCCGGCATAGCCATCCTTTTCAAGGCTATAAAAAAGATCACGAACTCTAGCCCCATGCCTTTGCACATGCATGATGGAGTTTCCTATAATGATAGGAAATAGATTTGATGACCCCCAATAACTTTGGGCTGTAATATGCACGTTGGAACTTGTAATGGCGGCACCCTCACCGCTGGCTTTATACTCACTACCGCTGGTACCTATAAGCAAATCGCCAAAGCTAGCCGTCCATGTAATGGCGTCAATATTTCCTGAAGCAATGAGATATTCCACAGGGTCATCGTCCTGCAAAGGGCGAGACTTACGAAAGTTTTCAAAATCTCCCACGCGGGACATATAAAAGGCTTGCGGATTTTTAGGCGTGGCGGCAAGCACCATGCGCTGCTGATGAAAAGACACCACCCCAGGATGGTTCCCTTCAGCAAAAGGGTCCCAATCTTCACGAGGCGTATCAGAAATATCCGCTTCGTAATTATTATCGCTGAAAGACAACTCCGAACTTATGCCAATAAAGCCAAAATAGCCCGCTTCTTCACGATAAATATTATACTCTATGGCGCCTTCCACGGCCGGAAAAGATAAGCGCACATAATCCCCCACCACCCAATCAGAAGGATGCTTAGCTGATACCGTGCCTGCCTCTGAAGCCAAAGACTCCTTGCCATGCGCGTCCACAGCCACAACCTTATAGCGCAAAGTGTAGCCTGAGGCTGTGCCATGAAAGCTTACGCTGGGCTTTTGCGGCGCCTCAAGCGAAGTGTTCAGCACCACCTCTTGCACACTCCATGTGTAATCCGGCCCTTGGCCTGAACGCATAAGCTTGTGCAAGGGGTATTTTTTATGGGCAAAGTACACCACGTCCCCCACTTGCGCAAAAGATAGCAACACCAAATCTTCTGCCTTCCACGGGGCGCTGAGGTCTACATCTTTTAGTAAAGCATTCCCTTGGGCCACGCGCACCCTTTGCTCCGTCAATATGAGTACGAAATTATGCTCCTCCTCCACGCTAAAGGAAAAAGGAAAGAGCACGGCGTCATTAAGATCACCCACGCCTAAATCGGCCACAAAGTATGTTCCCGGCCTGCGCTCCATATTGCCATGCACATTGGGTAAAAAGTTTTCCATACGTTGTACGGAATTTTTATACCTACTTAAGTCATACCGCGCGCCCAGCGAAGGCGCCACCTCACCACCAGTAAAATTTGTTATGGCTACACGCATACAACTCCTTCATAAGGTTCATATTAATTTCTTGCCACGCCTGTGCGTTTTTCAAAGGAGCGCAAACCGGCAAGGCCAAGCATGCCTAGCACCAATTCAAAAAGCTGTTCATTCACCTCAGGCAAGGCCGCAAGGCTTGGGTAATAGCCATATAAAAAAGGGAAAAAATACGGCTTTATAATGAAGGAAAAAGCAATGGCAGTGGCACATACCCAGCCAATGGCAGGGCGCCACCCCGCCACAAAAAGGGAAGCATGGCGCGCCTCATGGGCATTTACCGTGGCTTGTGCGCTGTTTTGCTCTTGCAAGGCAGCAATTTGAGCTAAAAAAAGCTTGGCCTTTTGCTTATCATCATGGGCAAACAAATCCATGCCCTTGGTGAGAAGAGAAGCCACCCCACCCAAAACTTCCAGCACTGCCATGAGCAACACCTCCTAATATTTAAAAAATACATCTTGCGGATGATTTAAACTTAAGCCCACATGCACAAAGTTTTTTGCCTGATTCAGCCCCACACGCGGCACCTTATGCCCATAGAGCAAAGCCACAAGCGCGTATAAAAAAGTACTGTCGGGAATGGCTATATCCACCGCTGTGCTTTTTCCAGTATGGGTATTTTGCGGTACATGTTCTGACTTTGCACTGCCGCCCACAGCCGCATTATGCGCTTTGCAACGTACCGCACTGGTAATACGCATGGGCCGGCCAAGCTTTGCCCGCACTGCATCCAGTATATGCAAAAGCTGAGGGTCCATACTTTCTACGCCAAGCCCGCATTGACCGCACTTACAAGAAAATTCCGTATCGTTAAAATATTGCAAAGACATACTCCTCCTCTCTTGCCATGGCGCCCTACACAGCCCCGCGTAGCATAAAATTAAAAATACCTAGCACCACACCGCATATTAAAGCCGTGGTAATGGATGTCACCCAAGCTGTTTTGGTGGAATTTTTAGCAATGGCAAGACTACTTTGCCGCACCTCATCGCTCAGTTTGAGCAGATAGTCTTTAATTTCTCTTTGCGCGCTTTCAAAGCCCTGCAAACGCTCCCCATGCCTAATAATGCTATCTTTCACTTCGCTAATTTTCGTAGCATTTTCCACTTGTTTTTCGCGTAATTCCTTCACCTCATGGTGCAATACGGCGCAAGTGCTTGGCTGCGCCATGGCATGATGCAAACACATTTGTTTTTCCAATGCCTCTCCCATATGAGCTCCTTATACTGACTTTACGTTCTAAACTCTGGCGGCAAATGCCTGTTTCTTCGTTCACTTTCGTACGCCTCTTGGCAGTGATTCTTCTCCCAAAAAAAGAGCGCATTGATAATATGCAAGGCCAAGGAGCCTTTACCAGCCACATGCCAACGATACGCCCGCGAGCTTAGGGTTTCATCGGGCCAGCCGCCGCAAAGGGCGTTGAGGCATTGATCAAAAGCTATGAGCACAAAGCGCATATACAGCATTTCCCCTCCCTGTCATTTTCATTAATAGCCTCTGCGTGCTTGTAACCATGAGTCTTGCTTGGAGACCTCACGGCCTTCACCGGCATCAGCCTGTACGGCGCTGGGCAAAGCCATGCGGTACAGCTCTTCCAAATCCTTCACCTTGGCTGCATTATTTTTTAATAAAGATGTCGCCACCAAGGCTGCCAATTTACGTGCCAGCATATGCACAAATAAATCATCAAAAAGCGCCACATCTTCCACATCTGCCGTATACGCCAGTAAAGCCTTTGCCACGTTACACAGCAGTACAGGTCGCTGACTTGTAAAATCGTGGGCCAAAATAAAATGATTCTCTTCACTAGCTCCCGCATGTTCCCCCCCTGCCCCTGCAGGCAAAAGACGTAAAGCGTGCAGCATATCTTCCGGTAAGGCATAGGCATAGGCGTATTGCCCTTCATAACCTTGCGGCATGGGCACAGGGGCAAGCCAAGCCCTACGCTGGGCAAAGTTCCACGGGAAATCACGTAAGGCGCCGCGCCGGGCACTTTGCCAATACAAAGCACATTGCACAGCCTCCAAGGTTCGCTCATCTTCTGAGGCCACCGTGCGTGTACCAATAAAGCCCAAGGCCATATTCCAAATGGTCATCTTTGTAGCCATACACACCCTTCGCTATTTTTACGGTGTAAGGTTATTCAGTGGGGAGAGAGTGTGTTATGCAAGCTCCCTCCCCTTATTCCCCTCATACAAAAGGCTTTATGGCATGTGCCTTACTAGCCTACCATTTGCGCCTCTTCATAGGGTTCATCTTCATAGCCGCTGATGGCGCAAAAAAGCTTACCCCCCGTGGCTGTTCCTGTGAGAGTCATCTTTACACGTAACCACGGCTTTTCAACCGAGCGAGGCAAATAGCGCCAGCCTGTACGGCGTCCCACCACACAATCAGCGGCAGCAAGGGTTATGGCACCCCCTGCCACATCAGAATATGCGCCTGTTTGGCTGTCTGCCTGTTGTAAAGTAAGGGTTACAGATGTGGCACCCTTAAGATTTTCTGTGAAACGAGCCACAATATGAATGGGGCTCACCTTACCCGGTGTCTGTAAGGATGTTAAAGCCACAGGCTCCCCTTGTGTGGCGCTCACAGGCCCTTCAAATAAAACAAGATGGCTATCAATAATCATATACCCTCCTTAAATACGAATTAAATGGCAGATTCGGCAGAAGAAATGGCATCGCATTGACGCAAAGGACGCCCAAAAATCAAGGGCATGCCGTCGGACTTAAAGGCCTCACCGTACACCAAATGCACATTGCCGGCATCGGTAGCTTGCAACTCAATGGCTGCCATAAGGTCTTCGTTGGCATACCAAAGGGCCTTTTGACGCAAAACATCAGGCATTTTGTTCTTGGCTGTAATAAAGAGCTGCTGCAAATCAATAAAACCGCTTTGTCCCTTACGCTTGGTCAGCGCCGATACAGGAATATTGGCAATACGCACGCAAGCGCGCCAATCACGCAAGGCAAGGCCAAGGCTCCACTGATAACGATTTACAATGGCTTCGTAATGGCGACCTTCATTGTCTTCCACGGTTTGAATGCCAAGGTCTTTGTGTTCAAAGCCGCCGGTGCTCTCTTTTGGGTAAATGCCATGCACAGAACGCTCACCCCACGAAATAAGCCAAGCCGAAGTGCATGGCTCCCCCGTGCCGCCGGCATCAATAACGTTGGGCGCATCCTTAGCAGGATAACGCAAGGCAAGACCCTTAAATTCATCGGGGTTTACGTCAGAATTACCGTAAAAAAGAGTACGCGCAGCCTTTTGACGCATGGCCTCAGCAAAGGCCACCGATTCTCCATCAATAAACTTAGAGGCATTGCCGCCGTAAAGCTTAGACTCAGCCTCATCAATAAGCATACGGCTTTCCATCATGGAGCAAGGCTCTTTCACTTGTGTCCATTGGCTTTTGCTATAAGGCGTCCCTTGGTACAAACGGCGCCAATACACTTCGGGCAAGCCTGTACGAATGCGCGTTAAATGCCCGTCAGACTGGTTAGACTCCATAAATTGCACATCGTCCAAAATATCATTGGTTTCATTCATCAGCTCAATGATGGAACCTGCCGCTTCACCACTGTAAAAATCACGTAACTCTGCCAAAGTGGCCACAAGGCCCACATGTTTCTTTGCCATATATTTCTCCTTTTACTGGGGCTTACCTACAGAACCTATAAACACTTATTTTTAGGCATAATTATTTATTATACTTGCCATACAAACGCTCATGGCGCGGTGTTCCCATGGGGGCTCCTTGCCCAAAGAGCACAGCATCCTCGCCATGGGCCTTACCTATGGCAGCCAAGAAGCGAATCACATGCGGATTATTGGCATAGCCTGTTTCTTGCAACAGGCCAAAAACCTTATGCTCCGGATCAAAACGAGCCAAACCGGCCTTGGCATAGGCCAAAGTACTTTCCACAGCAGGGCCACCCATTTCTCTATCCTGACGCACTTCATCGCCCCATGCCGCCACTTGTTTTTTGTGCGCTGCTCTATGCGCCAAAGCATTACGGTGGGAAATTTCAAGCAATTTTTGCGCGCTCACATTACTAAGGCCAAGCTCACGCGCTTGCTCTTCAAAAATAGCCTGTTGCGCTTCATTTAAACTCATTCCTGTGGGGATGGTCAGCTCATAGCAGGAAGCCTTGTGCCCTGCTTGCGCCCCCATGGGGCCTTCTTGCTGTACCCCCGCTTGCCCATGGGCTGTGCCTTGGCCCCCTGCATAGCCTGCTTGTGCCAATAAGGTTTGCGCTGCATCTTGCAGCAAAGAGTTTTCACCAAATCCTTCTGGACCAAACCCTTCTGGCTCAACCCCTTCTGGCCCAAAGTTTTTTGCTCCCTTTAAAGCCTCATACGTACCATTACCCATGCTTTTCCTCCTCATAGTCCATGATGCATTGTAAAATACTATGCGCGCTTTGCCCTGCCCCTAACCAGCGCATAAAAACACGCCCCTCCTTGCGCGCCATGAGCATGCGCACGGCCTCGCGCACATGCCTATCAAAGGCACGTCTTGCTTGCAGGCCCTCTTGCACATCCCCTTGCTTTGCCTGAACAGCGGTAAAAATATTTTCTTGCACGTTTAACTTCCCCCTCCTTCAGTATGCGCGTTTTCTTGTGCCATGCTGCGCTGCAAAGCCTCGCCGCCGCCGGCCAAAAGTGCCGTCATAAGGCTCTTTTCCTCCAAGGATACTTTGCTTAAATCTTGCGCAATTTTCGTAAGGCCTTGCAAGCTTTCTACGCTGCGCTTTTGCTCCTCATGTATGGCTTGCTGCTGTGCCAAAGCAGCTTGCGCCTCTGTGCGTTTTTTCCGTAAAGCCTCACGCTCTTCCTTGGCATGCAATATCACCGGCGCCACGCCCAAATAATCCGCATATTCTTCCACAGTTTTATCCACATCAAGCATATCGGTAACTTCCGGCTTCATGGGGGCCAGTGACTGTACAAAGGACACCAACCTATCCACCGAAGAAGTGCTGACCATTTTCTGCGCCTGTGCCAATAAGCTTACAAACTCCACCTTCACCCTTTGCCCGCAAAATTCCCGTGGCATGGGCGGCACCATGTCGTGGCGCAACATGAGCTGAAAGGTGCGTTCAATGAGCGGAGTAAAAAGCTCACAATGCAGCCTTTCCAAGGCAGGGCCCAGCAGAATAAGTTTTTCTTCTTCTCTAGCGGCCACTTCTTTGGCAGTAATGTGAGAGCTTTTACCGTCAAGTAAAAGGCGAAATAAATCATTGTATAAGCCACGCTGAATTTGCTTTTGCACATCTTGCATGGCTGCTCGCCCTGCTTGAATGTCCGGTCGAATTTCCAATATGGGCGTAGCCGCTTGCGGGCTTTGCCCTGGCGAGGCTTCCACATAATTGACGCCGCCAGGGGTTAAATCCAGCCCCACGGCCTTAAGCGAGGCAGATACCGCCGTGGGCGGATCCACCGATTTATGAATGGCTTTGAGCATGGTAATGCCCATTTGCTGCAACATGCGACAATCCGGTAAAACATCCATGGCCGGTGAGCGTCCGTACACATCATTACCCGCCACATCCCAGCGTACTCCAAAGCCTGGAAATTCCATAAATCCGGCTTCAGAAAGCACATGCCCGCGCCGCAAACGGCTAGCCCCAGCAAGGCCGCCTTGCCCTTCCAGCCAATACACCGAAGCAAAAGGCATATGCTTCCCAGAAGCTTTCTCCATTTGCCTATCCTTACGCGGATAAATGGCATGCACCACCGTATGACTTTCTAAGGAAGGGCGCCGCGAACTACGCATGTGAGAGGGCATGCTTTCCGCCCCAAAGCGAGCCACAAGTTGACGCGTGCTCATGCGAAAACGCCGAAACACCACATCTACCCTTTGCCTTTCGTTAATATCCAAACAATATTCACCGGCGCAAAAGGGAACAAAACGAAAGCCATGCTCAAAGTCTGCCAGCTCCAACATAAAAGCCGTGCCAAAGGTGCCAAGCTCCCCATACAGCGTATGCACGGCATTATAAAAGTTAGACCCATTAAAGATTTTTGCCATGCGCTTTGTCACATCACCCAGCCAAGACTTCACCGCTGCATGCCGCGCAAGCTCGCTATCTTCAAGGCTTAGTTGAAACCAAGGTCGTGCTGGGCTGGTCATGCCGCCTTGTAAACCTGCCGCCAAGGTACGCATGGCCAAAATGCCTGTGGCATCCACCAATTTGTCATTGAGCAAGGGCATTTTGCGCCATGACTCTGGGTTACGTGCCACATTACGATAGCGTGTAGGCAAAAAGTGATCTGCCAAATCCTGCCACGCGCTCTCATAGCTTTGCCTTGCTTCCAAAAGGGCCGAAAAGCGTTGCTGTGCGTGCGGCAGCATTGGTGCGTAAGAGTGTTCCTCTGCCATGGCGCACCTATTGCCCTAAATATTTGTTGGAACTTACGCCGCCTTTAGCTGCGGTGGCCTGTAAAGCTGAAGTTAACACTGCCCCTTGAATACCCGATGCCTTGGCCGCTTTTTCTTTTTGAGATTGCCTTGCCGCTGTGGCCGCTTCTGTAACGGGCTTTGTCACTTGCGGCTTTTCCGGTGCTTCGTATGTAGGCGCCGGTGGCGCGCTGTATCCTCCTCCGCCAAATCCCATAAGCTCCTCCTTGTTGTGTTTTCCTACGTTTACTGCCCACAATGCTTTATGCCGTGACAGCCTTGCGTGGGTGAACAATGCCAAAAAGGCGCCCTGCCGTAAGACTGAAAGGTTTCAGAAACAGCAAGAGAAAAGAGAAAGATAATGGCAGATGCAATAGAGCAAAAAAAAGGGCACAGCTTGCGCCGTGCCCATACATATTTTAACGATATTTTTATGAAAATGAACTACATAAACATATCCGCCAAGACATATTTATACAACAATGAAGTAAATAATAAGCCAAGAGCCACATATAAAAACATGCGCACCACTTTAACACCCACTTTAATGGCAAGGCGTGCACCCAACTGATTGCCTATGATACTGCCCAAAGCGCAAGGAATGGCCAAGGCATATAACACCACACCGCCCGAAGCAAAAGTGGCCAGCGCCCCCACATTGGAAGCAAGGTTCAACACCTTAGTGGTGCCGGAAGCGCGTACCAATTCCATGCCAAGGGTTAAATGCAAGGCTAAAATAAAAAAAGAACCGGTAGCTGGCCCAAAAAAGCCATCGTAGACCCCAATAATAAGCCCCACAATGCCCACATACAGCTTTTGCTTTTGCACAGAAAGGTCCTTTTCGCCGCCATAACTCTTGCCTGAGAATAACGAACACACAAGCCCCAAGGGGAGTAAAAAGGCCATAACCTTACCCAGCATGGCAGGTTCCACCTGCAAGGCAAGCCATGAGCCCAAAGCCCCTCCGGCAAAAGCCGAAGCAAAGCCTATGGGCACCAAATGCAAGGCAATAAGATTATTGCGTAAAAAAGGAACAATGGCCGTGAGTGAACCTAGGCTTGACGCAAATTTATTGGTACCCAAAACAAAATGCGGCGGTATATTAAACAGCATAAGAGATGGAATGGTAATAAGCCCGCCCCCACCGGCTATGGCATCCACAAAACCGGCCAACAAATACGCTACAGAGCAAGCTATAATAATATAAAGTTCCAATTCCATGCTATATTCACCTTCTTAGCGCATTCATTTTACACATTATACCGTTTGGGCGTACAAAATATCTCAAGCTTTGCTTCCCATACAGGGGCTAAAACATACGCTGAAAGCTGCGCAAAGCGTGGGGCACATCGTCAAAGCCAAGGGCCGCAAACAATGCCAAAATCAAAGCTAAAAAAAGATATTCTTGCGGCGAACCGGTGGAAAAAAGTTTTAAAGAAAAACGCTCTTTAAATTTATAGGGCTTAAGGGGCACTCCGGAAGGCGTGCACATATCAAGCAGCACATGAAAAAGCCCGCCAATGCCAAGGCCTCCCACAAAGAGCAACAAATCTTTGTTCACATGTAGGCCGCCAAAGCTGCGCGGGTACCATGCACTTAGGGCAAAAAAAAGTACACATACAGCATACCAGCCAAACCAATGCGATAAACCACGATGAATGGCATTGAAAGTTTTTTGCGGATTTGGCGTCATACGCGAAATACTATGGTCTATCATATCCGGAAAAATAGCGCCAAGCACAGTGCCGCCCACCATGGCATGCGGCAAACCCAAAAGTACCACTGTGCCCACAGCCACAGATTGATGTGTTACCCACTTCATAACTATCCTACATTCATCTAGAAAAAATGGTCTATACCAGCAAAGCTCACATACATTACTTGCGCATTTGCGAAACCAGCGCCACCATGAGCACGGCACCTAAAATGCATAGAGCGCCTATGGCATTGCCCCAAGAAGCCTCTTCACCAAGTAAGTACACGCCGGCTAACATGCCCGTTACCGGCTCCAAACCTCCTAATATGGAGGTTAACGAAGAACCCACATAACGCACAGCAAAAACTAAGCAAATATTAGATACTGCCCCTGTTATGAAGGCCAGTACAAGTAATTCCTGCCACTGGTTCACCGCGGTGGGCAGGGTAAGCTCCCCCACCACAAGACCATACACCGCGCAATGCAAAGCCGTGCCAAGCATAATATACATGGCCGTTACAAGCTCACTTTGACAGCGAAACTTAGCCACTTGAATGGCTATGACATACAAAGCCATGAACACAGCACAAAACAGCGTGAGCGTCATACCCCAAGCCGTTATATGCACGCCGCTGCTACCAAGCATAAGATCTTGCAAGGAAAAAACAGCCACACCAAGACATATGAGCAAAGCAGACGCCACCGTAGAGAGGCGTAACCGCTCCCCAAAAAAGGCCGCCATGACAAAAACCACCACAATGGGGTAGCAATACTGCACAGTAACCACTATGCCTGTGTCCATATGCTTAAAGGCTGCCATGAAGGTAAGGGCTGTTAAGGCATAAAAAAGGCTTACCAACAAAAACTTACCTATGTCACTGCCGCACACGCGTAAAGGCGCTAGCGATCTGCGGCGTAGCACCACAAAAAAGAGCACCATAAGGGCGGCAAGGCCAAAGCGAAAAGTATTTATGGTAGAAAAAGAAAGCCCCTCATGCATGAGAGGTACAGAAAATAAGGCAATAAGCCCATAGGTACACGCCGCCACCACGGCATAAAGGAAACCGCGCAACATGTTACACTTTCATATTTACAACAACACCCAGCATATCATCCACCGTTTGCACGGTGGTGGCATTGGCAGCATGGGCATTTTCATACACTATCATATTTACAATATCTGTAGCATAGTCAGCATAGCCTGTGGGCGTGGGAGGAAGGATAATTTCAGCATGGGCATCCACACCTGTGGTAGAAAGCTCCACAAACTCTGTGCGAGCATAGCCTTCGCCCTGCACATTGGAGAGGTTATAAGCAACACTCTCCATGCCTTGAGGAAAGGCTTGCAATGCAGATGATGCAGAATATAAAGCAGAAATAGTCATAAAGGCCTCACAGGTATACATGAACGCTGTAAGAGCAGTATAATACCTTGGGCCCTCTTGTCCATAGGGCAAATAGGCTTTTCTTACCTTTATGGGTAAAAATATTCTCATTTTTTCCCATACAACGCCCATGTTCAAAACCGCTCTGGGAGCGCTTTAAGCAAGACACTAGACAAGAACACAAAATAGCTATAAAAATTACTTCACCTTGTACCGCTTTGTGAAAATATAGCCATGAGCTTGACCCTTGGCAATTTGAGCACAAGGCATGAATATATATTGCTTATCTTAACATGTAGGGAAAAATATGACCACCTATACCATGCTTGAAAATAAAGAAACCAAAGTGGCCGTTGTAGGTCTTGGCTATGTGGGTTTGCCCCTTGCCGTTTCTTTGGCTCGTAAATTTGACGTCATTGGCTTTGATATTAATACACAACGCGTAGAAATGCTCACCAAAGGCCATGACCATACTCTTGAAGTAGAAGACAGCGAACTTGCCGCCACCACAGCCACCTTTAGCGCCGACCCACAAATCCTAGCTCAAGCACAAGTTATTATTGTGGCCGTTCCCACGCCTGTGGATGATCACTGCACGCCAGATTTACGCCCTGTACTTGGTGCTAGCCGCACTGTGGGTAAACACATGCCTAAAGGCTGCATTGTTTGCTATGAATCCACCGTATACCCCGGCGTCACCGAGGAAGAATGCATCCCCGTATTGGAGCAAGAATCCGGCATGACCTTTGGTAAGGACTTCACCGTGGGCTACTCTCCAGAACGCATCAACCCCGGCGATAAGGTGAACCGTCTAGAAACCATTTGTAAAGTGGTGGCCGGTTCCGATGAAACCACAGCAGATATTTTAGTAAAATTATACGGCGCCATTGTTACCGCCGGCATTCATAAAGCGCCCACCATTAAAGTGGCAGAAGCGTGCAAGGTTATTGAAAACACCCAGCGCGATATTAATATTGCCCTTATGAATGAGCTCGCCCTTATCTTTAATAAAATGGGTATAGACACCTTAGATGTACTACAAGCCTCCGGCACCAAGTGGAACTTCCTCCCCTTCCGCCCAGGCCTTGTGGGCGGGCACTGCATAGGCGTGGACCCTTACTACCTTACCTATAAGGCCCAAGAGCTTGGCTATCACCCCGAAGTTATCTTGGCAGGTCGTCGCATTAACTCCGGCATGGGCAAATACATAGCCAGTACCTGCGTAAAAAAACTCATTGAAGCCGGCAGCAGCGTAAAAAATGCTCGTGTGGGTATCTTAGGCTTTACCTTTAAAGAAAATGTGCCAGACATTCGCAACACACGCATCATAGACATTGTGGAAGAGCTTAAAGAGTTTGGTGTGGTACCTCTCGTTTATGACCCTGTGGCCGATAGCCAAGAAGTACAAGAAGAATATGGCTTTACTCTACACAGCAGCGAGGAGCTTACAAATCTAGATGCTCTTATGCTAGCTGTGCCGCATGAAGTTTTTAAAGAGATTACACCAGAGCACATTCAAAGCATGTTTGGGCAAAAGCCTGTTACCTTGTTAGATATAAAGAGCTTTTGGCAAAGAGACAGCATGCACAAAGCCGGCTTCAGCTTGTGGCGTTTATAAAAGAGTACGTTTTTTTACACTTACAGCACATTACGAGAAAAATATGACTGCATACACCAAAGCATTGGAAGAAATAACTGCCACCCCGCGCACTTGGCTTATAACGGGCGTAGCTGGCTTCATAGGCTCTAACCTGCTAGAAAAGCTCCTTTTACAAAAGCAAAAAGTAGTGGGCCTTGATAATTTCATACGTGGCTACCAAAAAAACTTGGACCTTGTAAAAGATATTGTGGGCGAAGAACTATGGAAAAATTTCACCTTTATAGAAGGTGATATACGCCATATGGACACATGCCATAAAGCTTGCGCCGGTGTGGATTATGTATTGCACCAAGCGGCCTTAGGTTCCGTGCCTTTTTCCATAGAAAATCCTTGCGAAACCAATTCTTGTAATATTGATGGATTTCTTAATATATTGGTGGCAGCGCGCGATGCCAAAGTAAAAAACTTTGTGTATGCGGCCTCTTCTTCCACCTATGGTAGTGAGCCCACTCTCCCCAAACAAGAAGACCGCATAGGCGCCCCCCTTTCCCCTTATGCTGTCACCAAATATGTCAATGAACTGTACGCTTCTGTATTTTCCAGAACCTACAATATGTCCTGCATTGGCCTGCGTTACTTCAACGTATTTGGCAAAAGACAAGACCCGCAAGGAGCCTATGCAGCTGTTATTCCGCTATGGTACGCGGCATTACTACACAACGAGCCTGTGTTCATCAATGGCGATGGCGAAACTTCCCGCGATTTTTGCTACATTGACAATGTGGTACAAATGAATATTTTAGCCGCCCTTGCCTCAGAAAAAGCGCAAAACACCGTATACAATGTGGCTTTTGGTCAGCGCACTACATTAAAAGAACTTTATTATTTATTGCGTGATGAAGTGGTAAAATATAAGCCCGAAGCAGCACAAGCAGAGCCACAGCTCCGTGACTTTAGACAAGGCGATGTGCGCCATTCACTGGCAGATATTAGCCGCGCCAAAGAATTGCTTGGGTATGACCCACAATTCAACGTGCGCCAAGGGATAGAGCTTGCCGGTGCATGGTATGCAAGCCTAGACTAAAAAACACCTAAAGAGCATGGCAATCTCTTTGGATACATGAACATGTTAAATACCAATAGATTGCTTGGTTTTTCTTAAAAAAGGTTCGGTAAGTTTTTTTAAGCAGATTAAGAGAGCCCTCACATTGCTCCGCCGCTTACAAAGATTTACCGAACCTTCTTTTTTAACAGCGTAGATTGACGTGCCCCCAAGGAACAAACCTTGCGCTCATGCAACTTCTTCCTTTTCTTCCTTGACAAGCCTTCCCCTCAGTGGTACCACTCTCTTGCTGCGCAAAAGTGTAGCACAGTTTACGTGCGAGAATGGCGGAATTGGTAGACGCACTGGACTTAGAATCCAGCGCCTGACGGTGTAAGAGTTCAAATCTCTTTTCTCGCACCACTTATTTAAAGAAAAAATACTTATGCTATATACACAAAATTCCTTTTTTAGCTTCTTTAGCTTTTTTATCCAGCCTGTATTTTTGCGGGAAGGGGTTTTGTCGTATTCATAAGTGAACAAAGAATACACAACAAAAAAGCCGTTTCCGCAAGGAGACGGCTTTTTGTTTATATTTACCTCTGCGCCCAAGCGCAGAAAAACATGTAACACATGAGGATGCACCTATGGTTTTGGACATTGCAATTTGGGTAGGCTATATTTGCCTATTTGTTTGGCTAGCACGCAAAGGCAGCGGTTATGACGTTACCACCACCGGCGCTGTGGGCTTTATGGTACAAGCCTTTGCCTATGTAGCCACCTATGTTTCTGCTGTGGCGCTTATTGGCTTTGCCGGCCTTGCCTATCTTTATGGCGTACAAGTTTCCTTGGTGGGCGTAGGCGTAGCCGTGCTTGGCACCTACTTTGCTTACGTAGCCTTCGCTTGGGACACCAAAACCCTGCAAAATAAACTTCAAGCCAGAACTCCTGCCCATCTCATAAGCTTAAGTCATAATTGCCCTAAGTTACGTGTATTCCTAGGCATCATTTTCGCTCTTTTTCTTTCTGTATATGCTTCGGCCGTTTTAAAGGGCGCTGCCGTTATGCTAGCCTCCATAGCGCCTTTAAGCGTAGAAACACTCACATGGAGCCTAGCCGCATTTGTGGGCTTTCTCGTCTGGTGGGGCGGCTTGCGCGGCGTGCTTTATACAGAAGCCATGCAAGGCGGCGTCATGCTCATAGGCATTTTGCTCCTCATGTACGCTGTACTACAAAAAGTGGGCGGCCCCATTCAGGGCTGGGAAACGCTCTCCCAGCTAGCCCCCACCGAACGCGCCAACAACGGCTTCACCTCGCTCTCTTCCGGCAGTCAAGGCATGTTCATATTCTCTTTAGTATTGGTTATGTCTGTGGCCACATGGGCGCAGCCGCAAATGATTCAACGCCACTTTGCTTTACAAAGCAAAAAAGACGTGCATAAAACTGCCATCATAGCCTCCATCATCATCTTTACCTTGGTGGCCGGCATGTTCTTTATTGCGGCTTTATCGCGCATCTTCTTGCCAGAAGCCTCACACCCTGACCAAGTGGTCACCATGCTCACACAAAACCTCTTACCGCATGTGGGGCAACAAATCTTCACCTTGGCTGTTATCTCTGCTTCTCTTTCCACCACCACAGCCCTGTATCACATTGCCGCCTCTTCCTTCACTGAAGATCTCACAGGCAAAAAATCCACGCGCTTTGCATGGCTTATAGGCATCATACTTTGCGTAGTAGTAAGCGCCCTTGCCGCCACCATGAAAGGCCAAATCATTGCCTTGCTCTGCACAACAGCTTGGAGCGTCATTGGCGCCACAGCCATGGTACCTTATGTGGCAGCTGTAAAGTTCCAAATGAACCACGCCAAATCTGCTTGGCTTAGCGCCGTATCTGGCTTTGTAAGCTGTGTAGGGTGGTACCTTGTGGCCTACCCTTCCACATCTTTATTTAAAGCCCATGCCGCCATGCTGCCTAGCACCTTGGCCCATACCCCGCCTTTTGTTATAGGCCTTGTATGCTCCTTTATGGTTTTTGCCGTGGCGTACAAAGCACATTGCATCAAGCAAAATAACACATTGCGCGCAGGCTAAAAACACTCTGAGAGGATGGGGCTCCTAGGAGCTCCATCCTCAGACTAATGACAAACCCCACTTCGCGGGTTTTGCGCCGCTATTGTCAGCAAAGCTGCCAAGCGGAAAGACACAAAAATCCATCGTTTAACGCCGCAAGTGAATTGCGTCTATTCTTGATTTTTGGGGCGTGCCGACTTTGTCAGCACTCTCAGAATGGGGCTCCTAGGAGCTCCATCCTGTATATCTGCTCTCATACGCATCACTATAA
>CAYJNG010000008.1:29869-32643 GCA_964371505.1 uncultured Desulfovibrionaceae bacterium | reverse complement strand
CTTTACGGCGCAGGGGCTTTTTATATACTTTGCTTGTTACAAAATTCTATTTTTATACTTTCCAGAAAAGAATGCTCTCTCCATTTCCCTCTTACGGGCTAACAAAATATATTCCAGCGTATTGCAATAGTCGCCAACGCGCAAACAGCGCCTAGGCTCAACTTTTGCTATAAATTATCGCCGGAATACTCTTGTGCATCATTATTCTGAAACTGCACTCTATCTTTCGTGTAATCAGAAGCTTTTTTACCATTATTATTGCGTATATTCACATCGGCCCCAAGGCTTATGAGCATATCCATAATACCCACTTGCGGATTAAAAGATGTAGCCGCAATGAGTGCCGTATCACCCTTATCGTCTTGCGCATTCATTTGTGCGCCTTTTTCCACCAAAAGGGCAATAACTTGTGGATCTGTATTCATTTTAGCTGCTCGAATAAGCGGCGTTTCTCCGCTCACATTACGTGCATTTACATCGCTACCGGCTTCAAGAAGTAAAGCCACCATGGCTGTATCGCCGCTAGCAGCTGCCTCTATAAGAGCAGTATCTTCATGCACATCTCGCGCATGCACCTCAGCACCGCGTTCAAGCAAAACTTGTATAACAGCAGCACGATTGGGTGCAGTAGCCGCTGCCATAAGAGCCGTACCCTCAGAAGTGTCACGCTTATGTACATCGGCTCCGTATTGCAGTAACACCTCAAGAACAAGAGGGTTTTTATTAAGTTTAGCGGCAATCATCAAAGGCGTCCAGCCGTCAAATTTAGCAGCGTTTACATCACTACCGGCTTTAAGCAGCTCTTCCACCACAGCGGCATTGGTATTACCATAACAAGCCCACATGAGCGGCGTCCATTCATTGCCATCACGCTCTTGCACGCTAGAACCATTGGCAAGTAAAGTTTCTACCACCTGAGGGTTAGTATTGGCTGCGCTGGCATACATAAGCGCAGAAAGGCCCATGGAGTCCGTATGCTTTACATTACTCCCGCCTGCAATGAGGGTTTGTATTACCTCAACATTATCGTTAGTATTGCTTGCCAGCATAAGCGCTGAGGCATCGTATTGCGTTTTATGCACGTCAGCACCTTTTTCTAGGAGCATCTTAATAATGGCAGCATCCTTAGTAAATTTTGCTGCAAGAATAAGCGGCGTATTTTCTTCTTCATCTTGCATATTCACATCAGCGCCATCATTAAGAAGACGCAATACGTCATCAAGCACAGCTTGTTGCCAGAACTCCGGTGCCAATAACATACTTTTTTCTGCAGCTCTTGCGCCCGTCACTGTCAAAAACAGAAAACACAGCGCTAAACAATACACCTTTTTGAGCATAAGCCCCCCCTGCCCCATACGTTTGTAATCCGCTCTATGTGTCATACTTTGTCATAAATTGCACTTATTTTTTTGAAGACAATAAGGGCAAGCCGTGCTTATGGCACACAAAAAAACCGTACAAGATGTCCCCATACGGTTTTTTTGCCGCTTTATACAAAAGCGCACGGAAAGTTTTTTACATGCTAGTATAAAAGTTCTCGCGTTGATGCACACGCGTTACATAGGCGCGCGTTTCTGCAATGGGCAAAGCTTGCGTAAGGGCTTTATATACATCTCGCGGACTCATGGCGTTGATGGTGGCAAAAGCCACTTCATTGCTGCCGCCAAAGTAGCGTATTAAACGGCCTATGCCCATATTATACGCTGCAATGGCGCAATATTCACGGGATTTAAGATCCGTAATACCGTATAAGTGGCGCGTCATAAGCAGATGAAAATACGCCGCTCCATAAACAATGTTAATCTCAGGGCGAGATAGCTCCTCATGGCTTACATGGGTGGAATAGCCATGTAAAAATTTATGCACCTCACCCCCTGCCGTACTGGGTAAAAGCTGCATAAGCCCCATGGCGGCAGCAGAACTCACAAGGCGTGGGCGAAAATTGCTTTCTGTGTGAATAATGGCATATATAAGTGAGGGGCGTAAATTAAATCGCTGAGCCGCCGTGCTTACAATGGGCTGATAGCGCCGCGCCATGCTCACATAACTTTCACCGGCATTGGGCCCATAAGCGCGCTTTAACAACTTTGCTTGCAAAGCTTCCATGCTTGGGCGCTCTAAAGCGCACATGAGGTCAAAACGTACCTCTTGCTCTGGCGTACCTTGCTGCCAGCGTAAGGGTTTACCATTATGGGCCAAAGCTTCCCCATATCCCACAGGTTGCGTGGTCACAAGAGCAGCTTTATCTTCAAAGGTAAAGGTTTCTTCGGCAAGCACCAAGGCCAAAGCCGTATTGGCCAGCATATACTGTTTTGAAGCTGTGGAAAAAACCACACTTTGAGGGGAAAATTGCACCCAGTGCGAGGGCGATGGCTCAGCCGTAGCTTGTACGTTCTGTAAAGGAAGTGCCTCATGCTTTTGCATAAGCACTGCCCCGCGCCATGAAGAGCCATCCACATTATGCGCTATGGGCAAGGGATAATCTTCGGGGCGCAGCTCCGTTATTTTTTTGGTAACTGGGCGACGAACTTCCGGCCCTTCCATTTGTGGCACAAAGCCCACTAAAAAAAGCGTTAGAAGAGCACCAGCACTGGTATACCCAG
Source organism: uncultured Desulfovibrionaceae bacterium (assembly GCA_964371505.1). Classification (GTDB taxonomy): domain Bacteria; phylum Desulfobacterota; class Desulfovibrionia; order Desulfovibrionales; family Desulfovibrionaceae; genus CAYJAD01. The sequence continues at coordinate 30,040 of CAYJNG010000008.1, read as the reverse complement.
TCACAGTCATGGCTTGTCCAAGTTTGGAAAGAATTCTTAAATATGGTGCGCGAGCTTTCATAACAATTCCCCAGTGTAAAAGGCCCATAAAGCCCATGGTAAAACGCACAATACAGCGCGAGTACTACAGTATAGCAAATACCGCGCCAAAACACTAACAAACTAATTTAT
>CAYJNG010000008.1:0-29769 GCA_964371505.1 uncultured Desulfovibrionaceae bacterium | reverse complement strand
CGCGAGTACTACAGTATAGCAAATACCGCGCCAAAACACTAACAAACTAATTTATAAAATAAAAAAACATCTGTAAAAACAGATGTCAATATTTTGTCATAACCTACATACAAAAGGGGCTTTTTTACACCAAAAGCCCCTTTTGTACTGTTTTACGTGATACTCTCTTCATTTTCAGCATATTCTACAGCGCACAACTGCAGCATTTTCTTAATATATGCCACGTGATTATTTAAATAAAACGCCAAAGCTGAGCTAAAATTACGCCCCACCAAGCCATCCACAAAAAGCTGGCTCACTTCTCTCTCCTGCAAGAGCACACGTTGTAACGAAGCAAATACGACTCGCTCTTCCGGTGTCATTTGGCGGATAAGTTTTCTACACACCTCATGAGAACGCGGCCTATAGTACCAAAAGTACATAAAATCTAATGCATTAATAATAAGCTCCGCATGTAATGCCTTATCTTTTTCTGCTACACGGCGCAATAAAGTACGCGGAGAGGTAAGCATATCATTAATATCTTCTTCGGGAAAAGCTAAATCTAAACTCACATAGGTCTGAAAAAGATCTTTAATTTTCGTGCTATAGTCCCAACGGCGCATGCGTACCATAAGTTTCATATCGGCATAGCCTTCAATGATGGCAGCCACCGTGTCAGAAGCCATTTTAGAAATAATGGCTGAGGCTGTAGCCACCAGATATTCGGCATTGGGCACTTGCGCCACATAAATAAGAAATTCCAATACAAGCACATTAAAGAGCAAAGCCATGGGTATGGCCAGTGCCGAGCGGAATAAATTTCCTATCACTGCCTCTTTAGGCAAGCCGCGAATAATATTGTGCCAGGCTATGTACAGGCCATTGACCGCAGACATAACCGTATACACCAAGACCGTATGCGTGGCAGCATTGACCTGCAGCAAATCTTGCAAAAGCAAAATACGCACCCCAAGCTCCAACAGCGGCACCGAAAATCCTGTATATAAAAGGGAATCACACAAGCGCGACCAACTCACATGGTCATTCCAGCGCAATAAGGAATAACGGTGAATCCCCGTGCCTGCCACTACAAATTGTATGACATTACGCACACCTGTAATGCTAAACCAAATTATGGGCCCAAACCAAGCTAGCACCCACCACGTTTGCGTATAATGAAAAGCAATACTTGCAGGAATAAAACCCACAATAACCTTAAGTATATTAGATATATTGGAGTTTAAATATTGGCGCGGGGGCAAAGCATCGTCAGCAGGCAACACACGCTCCTTGGGGCGATGTGTATTAAATAAAGCCACATTACTTTGCTCGCCATATTTTGCCGTAGCAGAGTGCGAGCGCCAATCCTGCTCTTTAATATAGCCGTACTTGCTGCAAAAAGGCAGAGCTTGAATTATGCGCGTTATACGACTTTTATTCCATAATAAAATACTGGGCGTATAGCGCACCACATAATGAATGGCCAAGTGAAAAGGCACCGTAATGCCACTGCCATTTTCCAGTAAAGCTTTGCGACCACGCTCAGGCAAGGTTTCAGGGAATACCAAGCCCATATGCCCTTGATTGGTAGGACGATCTGTGGTGTTGCTCCCCATACGAGAGCGCAAAGGAGGTGAGGCGTATAACTCTTTTAAGGAAACAATATTGCATAAAATTTCGCGCAAGACTTCTTTGCGACGATTATGCGCAGGGCAAGAAGAGAGCTCTTGCCCATCCTCGCTCTCTCTTTCCTTAAGCATACACAAAACAATATTCTTAAGCCTTGGCGCAGAACCGTCATTAAGGGCTTGCTGTAATTGGCTAATGGCCTCCAAGTTTTCCAAACGTCCGGAGCGCCACTCTTGCACATTAAAAATTTCCAAATGCGTTACAAGGCCCTGACATTGCCATAAAAGTACGAGCACATCCTCTGCAGTGAGGTTGCCTAACTGCAAAGTAATAAAGCCCCCCGTTTGTATGGAGGTAAGCCAATCTAAAAGAGACAAAGGCGTTAAGCGCAAAAGTTCTGGTCTGTGCGGGTCATTTTTATCCACACTGCTTTGCAAGATATCTTTATTCACGCTATGATTCACATAGGTGTCGTAAATATACTCCGCGGTAACGGCATCAATAAGTTTCACCTGCTCTTGCAAAATTTCCACATAGTCGGCGTGTATTTGCTCTTCAAGGCCTGCGAGCTCTTGCAAAATATCTTTACGTCTTTGCTCCAAGGCTTGGGCAATATAGGCGTATATAAATTCTGCCAAATGCGCGTGCGAAGCCTGACCGGTGGCCACAAAAGCCTTAAAACAATCGTCGTTAAGTTTACCAAAAACCGTGGGATCCATGCCAAGTTGCGTTGCAAGGTCTTGCGCGTGTGTCGTATTCCATGTCTCCAGCACGCTATAGACATCACAAGCTCGCCATGCTGAGGCCTCACGCCCAAGGCGCATAAGGTGTTGCATGGGCGCCTCAGCCAAAAACTCCAAAAATTTTTCTGGATTACTCGTATAGCGCGGCGCCCACACAAATTGCACATGCTTATCCCCAAAGGGTAAAGAATACTCTATGCCTATGCGCACATGTATGCCAATAATATGCGCTGCACGCAAAAGCTCGGCAGCGGCGGCTTCATCAATAAAATTATAGTAAATAACCGTAAGATAACGCACCCCTCGTAAGGAGGCATCCATGATTAAATGGGTGGGGCTTTTGCGCCCCTTAGTATTCACATCATGTACATGGTGGTCAAAGGTAAGCTGCGACCAATCTTCCGGCATTTCTATGAGCCCATACTCTTTTAAGTACGCGCGCACCGCATGGGGATTCCCCTTAGCCGCATTACGAAAATCATTGGCTAGGTATAGCTGTTTTTGTGTGTCGCCATGGGCACGCACAAGGGCTTTCATTATCTCCACCAAAACGCGGGCAGTATTGCGGCGAAAGCGTGTTTTAGCGCTGTTAAGCACCTCATCAAACAAGGTACGTAAGGCTTGTAAGCGATAAGAGCTATTACTATCTTCGGTGCTACCAAGTAAGCGAATCATGGCGTTTGCCACACGCATTTCGCGCGACATGGCAAGGGTTTTTATGCCGTGAGGGTGCAAATTAACATGCAACATATCCTCACTTTCTTGGGCATTTTTTTGCAAAATAAGCACCTTATTAATAAAGGTAAGGAGCTCATAATCTTGCTTATCAAAAAAGAGTTGTTTTCCCAGCATAAAGTCCCCTATTAGAGTAATACGTCTTACAACACCTATTTCACGTGGGGTTTTGTAATAAAAGCTTGCCCTGAAGCCACCCTATGCACCGGCCCGCCCAAGACAGCCACCGTGCCATATGTTGCATGGTCGCGGTAGTCAAGGCTCAAATATCCGCCGGGTTGCTGCATAAAAAATTGTTGTTTACCGCTGCTTTTATACAACCAAAGCCCTAAAGCCACCGTGCCGGAGCCACAAGAGTTTTCATAACACTCGGTAAATGGAGAAAGCACGCGCACCACAGGGTGCATATGTACAGAGCATAAAAGATGCTGCGATGCGGCCCCCACTATGGGGCTCCACCACATGCAGCCCACAGCAGGCCCCGACTCAAGACCAAATTGCTGGCGAAAACGCTGGGCATGCTTTTTCCAATCATTTTGAGAAAAAGGATATATTTCTGCATCAATAAGAAGATGATCTATGCCTTGCATGCGCACAAGCACTATGCCCTTAGCAAGCTCTACCATGGGGGGTAAGGTGGGCATGGGCAAGAGTAAGAGCACTTCAAGCCCCTGCTTTACAGCATCCAGCTCCGGCTGCTTTACCACAAGGGTAAGCCCCTCATCATAGCCTGCTGTAAACACTTTCCCCCGCCATTCTTGCCCCGGTGCAATGGGAGGTTCTTGCTCCATGGCCATAAGCAAAGCCATAGAACGCGTGGCATTGGCGCAAAATTCACCGCCTGCCATATGCAAAATACCATTTTTTACATCCACAAAACCCACTTGTTCACAACCAATGTGCCGAGAAGATATGGCTTGTTCTGCTATTTCTTGCATTTGTGCTGCAGAAAAATGAACACCTTCAAAAAGTGTGGTTATATTTCCGCTAGGATTTATTTTATGAAAAGGAACTGTATACATAAAACTCCCAATAAAAGGCCTTAAAGGAAACATGGTAAAGGGATAAACATTGCTAAGTGTGTCAAAATCCTATACAGAATATCATGCGATGCGTAAAGCGTTTCGCACAGATTACATAGCTTGAATACTCGCTGTATTCCATAGGAGGTTTTTTGTGTTTTTCTTACGAAATGTTATTGCTTTGTTGTTAATGGTGCTTGCACTGCCCACACTTGCCCAAGCCAATCTTGTTTGCGGCAAAAAAGTTGAAAGCTTTGATTTTGTTGTGGACTACTCCGGTTCTATGATGCTTTCTCATGACATGATTAAAGAACCTAAAGTAGACATAGCAAAGGCTGTGCTTACACGTATTAATTCCGTTATTCCTGCCCTTGATTACACAGGCGGCTTACATACCGTGGCCCCTGTCACTTCTATCATCAATCAAGGCCCTTGGAACCGTGAAACCATGGCTGCTGCCATCGGTCAATTGCACAGCAACTTCCCCGTATTTGGTCGTATGACCCCCATGGGTACCGGTATGCAAAGCTATGAGCCTTGGATTGCCGGCATGCAGCGCAACTCTGCCATCATCTTGGTGACAGACGGTGGTAATAACCGCGGCGTAAACATTGTAGACGTAGTAAGAAATATGTACGCTTCCCAACGTGGTCTGGTGGTACATCTTGTTTCTTTTGCCCAAACCGCCGCCGAAAAGCAAACCATAGCCGAACTTGCCAGCCTTAACCCTGCTACCATTGTGGCAGAAGGCGTAAAGCTTGCTTCTGACGATGGCGCTCTTAGAAAATTCGTTCTTGATATCTGGTGCGATGAAAGCGAAGAAGTGGTAGTTCTTCGTGGTGTAAACTTTGCTTTTGACTCTTCTGCTTTAGATGCAGCATCACAAAACACCCTTATAGCTGCAGCTGTTATCATAAAACAAAACGCCAACAAGCGCGTTATTGTAGAAGGCTGGACCGACTATATAGGCACCGACGCCTACAATCAGACCCTTTCTGAAAAACGCGCTCAAGCTGTAAAGAATTTCCTTGTACAACAAGGTGTTCCTGCTAGCCGTTTAACAGCCATTGGCCGTGGTAAATCCTTCAAGTACGATAATAAAAATGCTGAAGGCCGCTATTTGAATCGTCGTGTGGAACTTATATTTCAATAAGTCTTTTTAACCAAAAGTAAAGGTCCCTATGCAAAAGAATCTAAACATACGTTTACGCGCACAAGCTTGCGCTACATTATGCTTAGCCTTTATGCTCAGCCTTGGTATGTTGCTTAATGCAAGCGTTTCCAGTGCTTCTGACGCATCCATAAAAGCGCAGCTTGAAGCAGTGGGCAAAAAGCTTGTGCAACAGGCGGCTAAAAACATTTTGCCGCACCAAAACAATAAAGCTGTGACTCAAGAAGGTTCTGCTTTTGCTGCGCGCTATGTAGACGTGGCAGAAGAGAGTCTTGTTACCGAAATGCATCAAGCGCAAGGCAATGATCGCGTAGGTACCATTAAGTACACTGAAGTACACTATGTGTGCCGCGGAGCCACCAAAGCTGCTGCTTTAAAAGCCCCTTGCACTGTAGAAAAAAGACGCAACATGACAGAAATTGTTGCCTATACCAAGGGCAAGTGGCTTTACCATTAAGCCATATATATGCACACTATTATGGGGCTTATGTCTTAGGACATGAGCCCCTTTTTACAACTTGTTTTGCAAGCTGCTTCATATAGCGAGTAAAAAATTTTCCTGCGGCGCTAAATTTCTTGCTATTTATAAGAATAAGTTTACCCTAGAGCAGCTCAGTATATGAGACCTTAAATTTTGGAGAAAACCATGCCCATTAAAAATGATGATACCGTACAAGTTCACTACACAGGCACCTTAACCGACGGCTCTGTATTTGACTCTTCCCTTGACCGTGACCCCTTAGAATTTACCATGGGAAAACAAATGCTTATTGCCGGCTTTGAAAATGCCGTCATGGGTAAAGAAGTGGGTGATAAAGTAAAAGTAACCATTGCCCCAGAAGACGCTTATGGCGATGTTGACTCTGAGCTTATTTTTGAAGTGCCCCTTTCTGAAGTGCCTGAGCACATCACCCCTGAGCCCGGCTTGCAATTACAGCTTTCCAATGAAGAAGGCATTATGAACGTGACCATTGACGATGTGACAGAAGACAGCATCATGCTCAATGCCAATCACCCCCTTGCCGGTCAAACCCTAACTTTCGAAATTGAAATCATTGCTGTAAAATAATTTACAAAGCTCTTTTTCACAAAGCCCTAACTTTTGTTGGGGCTTTGTTTTACCCTACATTCTACCTCTTACACAAAGCCCCGTAAGGGCAATAGGCACAATGCCCCCCCTCACGCGCTGGGAAGCTTTGGGCCGTGTGCATATGCTGTAAAATAAAGGTGAGCAGCTGAGGCACGCGCACATCCACTATGTCGGCCCGTGTATCCATGGGTACTTTATCCCCCAGTAAATACACTTCTTTGCCGCTATGCCCAAGGTCCACCAAGGCCGCATCAAGCACATCTTCACCGTATTCTTGCTGACACATATAAATATAACACGGTAGCTGCACAGAACTAAAAGCATCGGCAACTTGCGTTAGCACCTCGGCCGAATTGTCTGCCGTGGGTGACCACAAGCCTATGGCTGTCCAAAGCTCCTCATCTTGCCACACTTTAACATTAACACGTGGCAAGCGCCCTGTTTTATAATCGAGCACCACAAGGCCTTCTTCTCTATCTTCACCATAGGTGCGCAAACGCGTATCCACCCTATCTAACTGGCCTTTAATATGAAACACCTGCCCTAAGGGATCGATAAGCGGCGCCACAATGCGTTGTTCCAAGGCTACTATTTCCGTATCTGGCGCTTGTTCCGCTTGTGCCTCCAAAAAGCGCTTTAAACGCACCGGCGCAGCCATGCGCAAGAGCATAAGGCTTTGTGCAGGCAAACTTTGCTCCACCGCACTATTGCGCAGTGCTTCTTCAAAAAGGTGCGTTAGCTGCGCCGCACTGGGGCTGTCTAGCGGTACTTCCTTCCCCACCCACGGCGTATAGGCTGCATGCAAAACCTCATGCAATAAATCCCCCACAGCAGCAGGGTCATCCCCCTCATTGACCTCATCCAAGGGGCGCAGTGCATACATGTTTTCCCACACAAAGCGCTGCGGACAACGCAAGTACGCATCTATCTTAGTGGGAGATATGCCCTCTTGCAGCAATTGCCCTACAAGCTCTCGCAAAGCCCCGTGACTAGGCAAATCTTGCATACGCTGGTTCATGGGCGCCACAGGACAGGGAGCCGAAAAGAGGGGCGGCATATCATTTTCTACAATATAGCCCCGCTCTTGCTCCTCTTCCCACAAATAGGCATCCACAAAGCGGCTACGGCTTTTTTTCCCGTCAAAAAGCGCAGAACGTTGCATGCCTTCTTGCCACAAAAAATGCACATTCTGGGCTGAGGCCACTAAACGATACAAGGTATGCGCCACCACGCGCTCACGCTCTTGCAAAGCAGGTAAACCTATGAGCTGGCGCAAAGGGTCGGGCAAGAGAGGGTCTTGTGCGCTAAAGCCCGGCAAGGCATCGTCGGTGGCATCCACAACAATCACCCTATCAAAGTGCAATAAGCGCGTTTCCAGCATGCCAAGCACTTGAAGGCCTGTCATGGGCGCCGCCTCAAAGGGCACACGCTCAGCCCCAATGAGCTGACGGCACAGGGCAAAAAGCGTACTTTGTGGTAAATTTTCATGGGCCAACATGGCCACCTTTAATGTGGGAATCACATGCTGCAACAAGCGGTAGAGGGATTCCGCATCGAGCGGATATTTTTTCCAAATGGCGCTACCATGCTGCAGCAGGCATTGGCATAGGTGCGACAAAGCCTGCCCAAGGCTATGCGTGCTGTGCACCATGGCAAAATTGTGTGTAAGGCATGGCAATACGTCTGCCAGTAAGGCCCGTGCAGACGCGCTCACAAAGGGGTTCATATGCGCCATTTGCAAAATTTCATCACTGCTTACAAAAGGCTTACCTGTACGCAAGGTTTTTTCCACATGGCCCAAGAGCGCATGCAAACTTTCCGGTGCTGCACCTTGAGTTAGTGTTGGATTCGCAGCTGTGGAAAGCATTTGCACAAAAGGATGGCGCAAGCAGTGTAAAACTTGTCGCCAATGGTAGCGACGCGCACCAGACACTTCTTCCACATTTTCGCTTTCGCTGCCTTCGCTTCTTTCGCCACCTTCACCCCCTCGCGCCCCTTCTTGCAAGCGCATAAGCGCCTCAATAAGCCCAAAAAGGGATGATTTTTCTAAAGGATACCCCATGGACACGTTGAAATCCGTATCGGGTAAGTGGTGCAAGGTAGGCATAAGCAAAGAAGCTGAAGCCAGTACCACCGCCGTGCTTTCTTTGGGCGGAAGGTTTACAGGGCTAGGCTCCGCACATGGGGGCTGCTCTTCCTGCTGCGTCAAAGGCTTTAGTAGTTCCTGCATATGCAAAAGCTGGGAATGTACATCGTAACCAGCCAAAAAGTGCATTTTGGGTTTATGTTCGCGCGCGGGCAGATGCAAATGACACGAAGCCCCCCAACGGCGCAGCCATGTTACGTGGTCTTTACAAGAAAAGTGCACGGAAGAAAAATCCGCTTGGGGGCCTGTTTGCGCCAAATGCGGGTCTGAATGCCAGCAAATATGCGCCCCTTTTTGCCATAAGGCCTTCAAGAGCACGTGTTCGCATTCGGTAATGGTGGAAAAGCCCGCCACAAAAACATGCACATGGCGCTCCCCTTGCGGCATAAGCAAGGGAGGAATGGCTTGAGCATCTTGCGCCACAGCTTCTGCAGCCAAAAAAGCTTCCAAAGCTGTGGTTGTCCAGCCTTCTTCTTGTAGAAGTGCCACATAGGCCTTATGAATGCGACCCAAGGCGCCCAAAAGCGCCGAGGCCATGGGGGAGACTTCCCCCTCGGTATATAAAATATCTTTCACCGTTAAGCGGTGGTTCATATATTCTTCAAAAAGCCCCACAAGGCGCATGCCCCAAGGCAAAAAACGCGCCAAGTCCTTATGAGCCAATTGCATGGTTAAAGCATCTTCCGCCATGTCTTCGGTCAACTGCACACCCACTTGCTGTACAGCGCGATACATAAGGTGCACGCAATCTAACTGTGTGGCCTTACGCCCCACAAACATCGGCGATGCCGCTTCCATGGTATCTTTTGTCCGGTGCAAAGCATGAGCCCTAAAAAGCCCCACCATTTCGCCTATGGTAAGCATACGTGGTAGCATGGCAGGCCTTGCCAATGCTGTATTTTGGCGCAAAAGCTCGGTAATATAACGGCGAGGTCTGTTATGCGGCACAATAAGCACCGAAGAGCCCAAGGAATTTTGGCAAGTATCGCACATATATTCCTGTAAATGCTCCAAAAAGGGTTTATCCCATGGAAAAAGAACAAAGGGTTGTGCCATAACTAAGCCTCCTGCCACTGCGGCGCCATGAGTAAAGAAGAGACTTTGCCCCCCTGCACCATACGGCATTTTTGTAAATCTAAGTAGATGAGCACGCCTTCACTGGGGGGAAGGCCTTGCTCACGCATGGGCATGGCGTCCAAAAGGGATAAATAATGCCCCAATTGCTTACTGTGCGCCGCATCTTCTTGCCCCGTTTTAAATTCCACCACACGCCAGCCGTAGGCCCCTTGCGGCGGCAAAAGCAAATCCACCCTATACAAAGCATTATCCACATCCAAAAGACCTTGCTCCGGCAAGGCTGTATGCGCCCACTCTTGTACCCCTGGCAGGGTTACATACCATGCCAAGGCCGTACGCATTTCTTCTTGCAACTGCGCAGTGTGCCCAAGAGGCAAAGCAAAAGACTGCAAGGCCCATTGCACGGCGGTATCCACAGTATGTAAGGTCTGCCCTATATCCTGCCCTGTATCCTGCGTTGTATTTTGTGCTGTAGCGTAGGCTCTACCCATGGGCGCCATGCTTTGCCACGTTTCTAGGCAATGGTGCATAAGCAAACCACGCCTACGCGGCGAAAGCTGCTTACTCTCTTCCCCCTCTTGCGGTAAAAGGCATTCTTGCAAGGGGTCACGATATATTTTTAAGCGCGGTAGCCACTGCATAACGCGCTGCGGTTCCATGGAAAAATCTATGGGGCATGCCTGTTGCGCAATATCTTCTTCCGCAATGCGCTCTTGCGACAAGGGGGGAGAAGGCTCTTCCTGCTTTTGCTCAAAGCCTTCTTTAACAATGGGATAGCCCACCTCTAGTGGAAGTTCCATACCTTCTTGCTTAAAAAGCTGTACTAAGCCGCTCGCCAAATTATTACGACTTAATAATTTGGGCGTATGCGTATGGAAGGCGTGCAGCTCCTCTTGTGCGCGTGTACAGGCCACATAAAAGACATTGAGGCATTCTAAAGCCCCATCCGCCTGTGCTGTATAATGCGCATAGCCCATGCCCGTGGCCTGTTCGCCACGGTTTGTAAGCTCTTCACTCCACTTGGTGCGCGGGGCCAGTACGCGTAAATCGCCCACCTTTTGTACCATGGGCGGGTAATCGTCGCGTAAGTTAAAGCTCAACCATGGCACAATGACCACAGGGAATTGCAGGCCCTTGGATTTATGCATGGTCATAATACGCACGGCATTGAGCTTGGTAGGTGTGGGCGTCTTTTCCTCGCCGCCGCTTTGGGCCCAATACTCTAAAAAAGCCCCTAAAGTTCCGGCGCCGCGAGCCTCTGCACTGTGTAACACTTCTAAAAATCGACGAAGAAAGGTTTGCGCCTCAGCAAAGCGTTGTGGCACTTGCCATAGGCGATACCACTCTTGCATACAATCATAAGGCGTAAGCACCTGCGCCGCCCCATAAAAAGGCGCAAAGGTGTATTCCCAAAATTCGGGCCACTTTTCTTGAAAAGCGTGGGCTAAAGACGTTAACCGCTGACCTTCCTTGGCAGCACGGCGTCTATGTAAAATCCAAGTGTGCAATTCTTCAAGGCTAGGACGAATATTGGCAACCACATGGCCTGCCATATCTTCGGGTGATTCGGCTGATTGGGGTGATGGGGGCGCTGCCTTTTCCTCTGGCAAGAGGGCCGCTTGCACCATATGCCCTGTGAGTACAGTCCAAAAGCTTAAATCATCTTGCGGGCAATGCAAAAAGGCCAATAAAGCCAAGCTTTCTTTAATAAGCGGATGCGTATGCAAAAGTAAGCTATTTTCTGTAATGGCAGGTATCTGCCAGTCTAGCAGCCACGCAGCCACCTGCCCCGCCGCCGTATTGGTGCGCGTTAAAATGGTAATATCACTCCATGGACGACGCTGGCGCAAATCCTCCAAGCGCTGTTGCAAAGCTTCGCGTACCGCTTCATTGAGCTCTTCGCTATTTTCTCCTTGCACCGCATCTATGCGTACATAGCCCCCTTGCGCATCCGGCTTTACCTCTTGCCCTGCTCCCATAAATGCCGCACACAATTTTTGCGTGGCAGTATCTAACACTGGGGGTGGGCATTCTTCGCTGAGCATGGCCTCCAAAATGGGCCGTGCTTTTTCCGGCTGTGCCAAGGGCGTAAAAAGAGCGTTATTGGTAAGCACCACCTGCTCACGGCTACGCCAATTGGTAGGGAGATTTTTTTGTGATACTGTGGCCATACACGTGAGCTCTGGTGTGTGCAAAACCGCGTCAAAAAGGGCTGCATCGCCCCCGCGCCAACCATAAATGGCTTGTTTTACATCGCCCACCCACGTAAGGGAACCACCTTGCGAAAGAGCCTGAACCATAAAGGGGCGCAAAGCCTCCCATTGCTCTCGGCTAGTATCTTGAAATTCATCTAATAATACGTGGTGCACATTGTTGCCTAGGCGGCATAAGGCGGCAGAAATGCCATACTCCCCTTCCAGCACGGCGCGCGCCATGGCAGGTATTTTAGAAGCAGGCACCTTACCCTCTTGCTCTTGGAAGGCTAAAATTTTGGCGGCAAGCACCTCAGCCATTTCCATGAAAGGGTACATTTGCAAGGCCCTATGCAAAATCTCCCCTTGTGTAGAGAGCAATGTCACGCTTTCTTTTAATTGCGTAAAAGCATACTCTGCCGCATCAGAAGCTGCGCCCTTGCTGGCCTTGAGCAAGCATTCGTCCAAACATTCTTTTTTGTAATACGCCGAACCGAGGGACTGCTTACTGCCCGTGGCCGTTAAAGAAAAGCACACCTGCGCAAGTTTAGCCACTTTAAGTTTTTCTGCTTCCAACTGCGTGCATAAATGCTTGGCGCGCACTATGACGTCTTTTTCTAGCTCTGTAAGGCGCTCTTCCAAGGCTTGCGGCGGACTTATATCTTGTAACAATTCTACGTCTTGCGTTAAAAAAAGCTCCACCAAGGGTAAAAGCTGGTCAAGCATGCGCGAGCCCATAACAAAGCCCTGCGTATCCTTGCGGAACAATAAAGAATGACACATGGCCCGTAAGTGGCTCAACATGGTAGCTTCTTCTTGCTCTGCTTGCTCAAGCAAGGCATCAAAAAGAGGCTCCATAATTTCCTTGGTATGGAAAGAGCTTTCAAAGTCCGGATCTAAGCCCAAATCCAAGGCTGCCGTGCGTACAATAAGATGTAAAAGACTATCGATGGTACGAATATTAAGCGTGCCGTATTGGCGTAGAATAACATCAATCCACGCCTTGGCTTTTTCTGCTTGCATGGGAGGACTTGTTTGCCCAGCCTGCAATTTACCAAGGGCGCATGTTTTAAGACTTTCTAAAACACGCCCCTTCATTTCTGCCGCAGCGCTATTGGTGAAGGTAATGGCCATAATATCACCCCAAGCACCACTTTGCGCTGTTTCGCCATGCTGAGGCTCTTTACGCAGGGCGCAATGTCCAGCATAGGGCTTTATTTCGCTTTGCGCCAAAAAAGCCAAAAAACGCTGCGTGATATCGTGCGTTTTACCAGAACCGGCGGAAGCCTTTACCTGCTCCATATGCGACATACACATACCTCATCTTCTCAAAAAAAGGTCGTTATAAGAAAGGATATCATAAAGCTTTGGCGCAATGCCGCAACGTAGGGTCTTCTTTACCCTAAAATATTGCCTGTGCAGGCTCTGCCCACGCACTTTGTGGGTAGCATTCCTTCCAAGCGCCCCTGCCCTGTGGATTCCAACACAGCACGCCATAAGTCGGAGCAAACATTGAGCTTACGGCGGCTTTTCGTCACCAAGTCCAAGGGCAAGTGAACAAATTGATCTTGCAGTTTAGCCACCACCATATGCGTGCGCCCTGCCATGGCGGCATGCATGGCATGTTGGCCTAAAAAGCCGCAATACACACGATCATTGGCATTGGCCGCTGTGGCGCGAATCATATAACTAGGGTCAATACTTTTTACGGTAATGGGCATGGACTTTGCTTCAAAATACGTTTTTATTTCATTTTGCAATAAGCTAAAAATATCGCCCAAGCGCTTATTGCCGGAAGCATCAGTGTCGCATGTTTTTTGCAATAAATGCTGCCCTGCCCCTTCTGCCACCACAATAACAGCGTGACGCCTTTCGCGTAAACGCTCTTCCAAGGCTGGCAAAAGCCCGCCCTCGCCGTGCAAGGTAAAAGCCGCTTCGGGAATGAGCACAAAGTTCACATCCTTAAGCGCTAAAGAGGCTTGGGCTGCAATAAAGCCCGATTCACGCCCCATAAGCTTCACCAAACCAATACCATTATAGGTGCAAATGGCCTCAGTGTGTGCAGCCTTAATGGCCGCTGTGGCTTGGTCCACCGCCGTGTCAAAACCAAAGGATTGCGGCACAAAATTAATATCATTATCAATGGTTTTTGGCACACCAATGACGGAAATACGCAATTGCCGTTGATAAATTTCATCACTAATGGCGCTGGCTGCCTTCATGGTGCCATCCCCGCCAATGACAAAAAGCACACTAATATTCATGCGCTCCAATGTGTCCACAATGAGCTCAGGCGACTGTGGCCCACGTGAGGTGCCAAGCAAGGTACCGCCAAAGGTGTGAATATCTGCCACGCTACGTGGTGTAAGCTCTGCCACGGCATGCCCAATGGACGGAATAAAGCCTTCTAAACCATAACGAAAACCTAATACACTAGGCACACGGTAGGCATGATACGCTTGCATAACAAGGGCGCGAATAACATCGTTAATGCCGGGGCACAGCCCCCCGCAAGTGACTATGGCGCATTTGGCTCTGGAGGAATCAAAATACAAGTGCTCTCTTGGGCCGGCTGCTTCAAATTCCATAAGCACCGGTTCGGAAAGATCTTCAGAAAAAGCCGCATCTACATTTATTTTCACCTTTTTTTCTTGAGCCCATAAGCCATACGGCAAATGCGAAGCTATTTTCGCAGGCCCAAGACGACGAATTTCTGTGTTAAGGCTATTTTCTGTAAGCATGTTTTACGCTCCTATGGGTAAGTGTAATTCTTTAGCTTTATCCGCCATTGCCGCAATGGAAAGTTTTAAAAAGCTGTCTAAATCAAGGCCGAGTTCTTCGCATTGGCGAATATTTTCACGGCTTACAGAAGCAGCAAAAGCTTTGTCCTTCATCTTTTTTTTCAGGCTTTTGGCCTCCATACCCACAATACCTGTGGGGCGCACAAGAGCCGCAGTAACAATAAGGCCCGTCACGCTTTCGCCGCAGCGCAAAGCGTAATCAAGCTGTGTTACAGGCATGTGCCCATTCATTTCGCCATTATGAGCTCGTATGGCAGCCAGCGCTTCTTCAGGCATTTTATCAGCCAACATGTCACAAGCCATAAGGCCATGCTTTTCCGGTGTTTCTGCCGTTTTGGCATAATCCACATCGTGCAAAAGGCCCGTCATGCCCCAAAGGCTTACATCTTGGCCTAAATGCGCAGCAAGGGCCTCTAAAATAGCTTCAGAAGCAAGTGCATGCTGCACCAAAAAAGCCTCGGTGGTATGTGCGTGTAAAAGTTCTAGGGCCTGTTCACGAGAGATAGCTAAAGACATGATATTTCCTTTTAAAACAATATTTTACTTTTTACTTAAATCGCATTGCGCTTTTAACATTACGCAATGCACGCAACAACAACGCCATACGCTTGTAATTGCGCAGCACTTACGGCCCCTTGACGGCGTATATGCAAAACACCATCACACAGCTCCACAATGGTGGAAGGCAAACCGCCTTGCGGGTCCGGCCCCTCAGTTATAACAGCTTGCACCGTATCCAGCAAAGCCAGTGAAATATCTTGCGCCAAGCGCGGCGGCGCCTCACCGCTCAAATTAGCTGAAGAACACACCAAAGGGGCGTCCAAGGCCCTAGCCAAAGCCTTGGCTGTGGGGTGCGAAGATATACGCACAGCCACTTTACCCGTACCTGCCGTAATGTAGGCTGGCACCACGGCCTTGGCCTTACACAAAAGCGTTAAGGGGCCGGGCCAAAAAGCTTTAGCCAACTGTTCTTCTTGCTCGTTTATCTGTGCGATGGCATGCACATGCTCAAGGCTTGCTGCCAGCACTGGCAAAGCCTTATGCAAAGGGCGTTTTTTTACGCCAAAAACCCGCTGTAAAGCTTGCTCAGCAAAAACGCTACACCCCACCGCATAAAAAGTTTCTGTGGGATACAGAACAATTTTGCCCTCTTGCAAAAGCTGGACGCCCTCGCCCAAAGAGCGTATGCTTTGTTGTAAAGCATCACCTTGCCCTTTTGGAGCATGGTTAGCAACAGGAGAAGCGCAGAGGCAAGCCTTTGTAGCGCCTTGGGGAGTACATTTCATGGCAAAAAAACCTTTACGTATAGTGGCAGTGGGCGCGCTTAAAACAGCCCATTGGAAACAAGCCGCAGCGCATTACACACAGCGTATTCAGCATTGGCGTACACTGCAAGAAATTATTGTTAAAGACGGTGAAGCCGCTCTACCCGTTCCTGAGCGCAATGCTTTTGAAGGTCAGCGCCTGTTAGCTAGCATCACCCCGCAAGACATAGTCATTTGCCTTGATGAAAAAGGGAAAAATTATACATCACAAGAGTTTGCTAAGTTTTTACAAACTCTTTCCGAAAATGCCACGCGCACGCCCTGCTTTATCATTGGCGGTGCCTTTGGCCTTGATGATAAAGTACGCAAGGCCGCGCAACATAAACTGGCCCTAGGCCCCATGACGTTTCCCCACGAGCTGGCAAGGGTATTACTTTTGGAGCAAATTTACCGCGCAGAAGCCATCATACGCGGGGTGCCCTACCACCATTAGGCCTTTTGCCCAACCCTTTGAACAGACCAAAAATACCTTTTATCACCGTGCACCTTATAGGCATACTCTGCTTCAGCTTGCCAGCCTATTTCCTGCAGCAAGGCCTTAGGGGCAGGCTCCAGCGTTAAAAAAACCACACGCCCCTGCGCCTTAAGCGCTGGCCCCACCAAGTCCAGCATCTGCGCCCAAGGCATAAAGGCACGGCTTACAATCATATCTGCCCCCGCCTTGCCTTCTTCTTGCTCTTTAGCAAAAAACTCCTCCACACGCCCGCGAAACACATAGGTGCGTGGCAGCGGCACTTGTGCAAGCACATTACCCATAAAAAGCGCTCTTTTTTCCCGCACTTCTATAAGGTGATATGAGCCTTCTTGCCATACCATACGCAAGGGAATGCCAGGAAGCCCCGCCCCTGCGCCCAAATCTAAGGTTTGAAACTCCTCCGTGGCTGATAAAGGCAAGGTTTGCAAAAACTTTGCTAAATGGAAGGAATCCACCATGAGGTTGGTCATACACTCTTGCCAATGACGCGCGCCCACAAGGTTCATAACCTTATTCCAACGCATAAGCAGCGTAAGGTATTGCGCCAAGGGCTCTAGGGTTTGTTCTTGTACTTTCACGGGCCAAGAAGCGCACACTTCGGCCAAAAGTTGGGGTGTTAATTGTAGCTGTTTTCTCATGGCTTTAGTGTATCAGCAAGACCTTTGCTTGCGAAGCTTTTTTTTGCCCACAAATACGACACTTTTTTTATTATACCCAAAAAAGTTTTCCGCACAGCAGCAGTGTCGCCATCTAACGCTTACGCATATAGCCGCTCATCACAAGCCCGCCCTTAAGCACTTGCGTATGGATATGGTTCCAATGCAAGGGGGAAGCCAGCTCCCCAAACAAGGACACACCACCACCAAGGAGAGTGGGCACTTGGGTAAGAGTCATGCTATCAATGAAATCTTTTTGCAAAAAGCTCTGCACCAGTTGCCCACCATCTATGTAAAGTTCTTGATAGCCCTTACGAAAGGCGTTTAGCAGCACGTCCTTTACAGTATCCTTACTTAAAGTAGCCTTGCCCTCATAGCCTTCTGGCAAGCTTTGCAAGCTTTGGCTCATGACAATAACAGGCTTAGTATACGGCCATAGGCCAAAACCATGCACCGTTTCAAAAGTGCCACGCCCCATGATGATGGCGTCCATATTTTCCATAAACAGCGTAAAGGGTGCCTCTGGGCCATCTTCTTGCGGGTAGGCATTAAGCCATTCCACACTGTTATTTTTGTCCGCTATATACCCATCTAGGCTCATGCCCATAAAAATATGATTTGCCATATATATCCCTTTTTTTTAGTTTTTACGCTTTTAAGAAAGCTGTATTGTTTTTGTCCGCTGAAAAAATATAATTTTTTTTTGGCACTTTTTTTTGGCGTCGTATAAAAGCTCCCGCAAAAAAATGCCCATAGCTTGCTGTTTTAGTAAAAAAATGTGCCTTGTCTGCACGGCACGACTTGCTATTTTAACTCAAGCCCAAAAGGTAAACACTTTACACGAGGAGAAGGCCATGAGCAACTACACCACATTTACTGCAGAAATACAGCAAGGCATTGCCTGCATAACCTTTGATAATCCTCCGGTCAATATTCAAGATATTGCCATGCTGGATGATTTAAATTCTTTAGCAGAAGCGCTGGAAAAAGATCCTTCCGTTAAGGTAGTTATTTTTCAATCAGCCCATGCGGAAATTTTTGTGGCCCATGCGGATATTACCTTTTTGAAAGATATGTCCACTGTGGCAGTGCCGCGTGAGCAAGTGGAATTGCTCTACTTGCAAAAAACCTTGGAGCGTATTTCAAAGCTGCCTCAAGCCACCATTGCCAAAATTGAAGGCTTTGCACGCGGCGGTGGGCATGAATTTGCCTTAGCTTGCGACATGCGCTTTGCAGCACGCGGTAAAGCGGTATTTATGCAGATGGAAGTGGGTATGGGTATTTTACCTTGTGGTGGCGGTGCTAGCCGTATGGCAAGGCAAACAGGCCTTGGGCGAGCTCTTGAAATAATTTTGAGCGGACGAGACTTTGACGCAGACATGGCAGAACGTTATGGAACCATTAACAAAGCGCTAGACCCCGACGCCATTGGCCCCTTTGTGCAAGAATTGGCCGAGCGTATTGCTTGCTTCCCCGCTGAATCCATTAAGGCTTGCAAGCAAGCTGTGTATGCCTCCATAGATTTACCCATAGCCGAGGCCTTAAAGGAAGAAGCGTATTGGCTGTATCAAGCCACCAGCACTACCCCTGCCATTCATCGCTTTACGCTAGCCTATGAAACGGATTTTCAAAATAAGATGGAAAACCAACGCACCTTTGATGAGCAGCTTATAAAGTTGCAAAATATAGAATAAACTACACTCCGTATCTGTATGTAGATATTGTAGCGCTGCATACTTCCTTGGTTGGAGCCGCCTTGCACAAGCTGTGTAAGGCGGCTTTTCTTACTTTTTTAAAGGGCAAATTGGAATATATAACCTGCACCTATGGCCATGATAAGCACCACAGCCAAGAATGCCAAAATAACAGGTGTTTTAAAGAGAGATTTTAGCAAAATAACTTCTGTGAGGCTGGCCCCACCACCGCCAATGATAAGAGCCATAATGGCCCCTAGGCCCATGCCTTTGGCTTCCAATACGGCAGAAAGAGGAATTAACGCTTCCACGCGTACATATAAGGGAATACCAATGACAGCAGCAAAAGGCACGGCAAAAAGGGAATCACTGCTTGCGTACGTGGCTATGAAATCTGAAGGTACAAAGCCGTAAATAATGGCACCTAAGCTAATACCCAAGAGCAAGTACGGCATGACCTGCTTAAACTGAGTGTAGCCATCCTTTAAGGCCAATTGCACTTTTTTCTTAAATGTTATGCCCACGGCCTTGGGCTCTGCAGAGCAACAAGGCCCTTCTGAGCTGCCATGGACAGATTCTTCATTTGTATTGGGCCCAGCGCAACAAGAGGCCTCCGGCGCCATTGGTGTAAAGGGCATAGCTGGCTTGGCGAGAGGCTCTAAGCTTTGCGGCGCACAGCAAGATTGTTGTTCAGCCCGAGCAGGCGCGCAACACGCTTGCGTACTTTCTTGTGCAGGCGCACAACACGCCATGGGCTCAAGCTCTTTTTTAGGTGCGCAACAAGAACTTACAGTACTTTTGGGCGCTGCATCGCAGCAGGAGGATTCCGCTTTTTGCGCTGTGCCGCAGCAAGATACGTTGTCCGTTTGCTGCAAAGCTTCACGCGATACGTATTTTTCAAAATTGAAGCTTTGTAAAATATAGCCACCCACAACGGACACCACCAAAGCAATGACCGTGTAAATAATAGTTACCTTAAGACCAAAAGTAACTACAAAGAGGCCCACAATAATGGGATTGAGCAAGGGTGAGGCAAATAAAAAGGTAAGCGTTGGGCCAAAACCGGCTTTTGCGCGCAAAAGACCGCGCAGCATAGGAATAGTGGAACAAGTGCAAAATGGCGTTATGGCGCCTAAGCCGGCAGCCATCACATAGCCTCTACCATTGGAGGCACCCAAGAGTTTTTGTATCTTGCTGTCCGGTATATATTGTTGTAACAAGGAAACACCGGCTGAAATGAGAATAAATAAGACGGAAAGTTCCACTCCTAAAAACAGGAACATTCCTAAAGCATCTTTGAGCATGGGGAGATAGGCTTCCATACTGACTCCTTTCGTTTAAATTATGTTTCTAGAATAATCGAAATATAAAACTTGTCAAGTGTAATAGTATGGCCTATAGTAGATTTTGTAAAATTTCTTTGCGGTGAGGTATATATGGAATTAGAAAATGCAGCGTCTTTACTAAAAGAATTAGGGCACCCCACACGGCTTTCCATTTACCGTCGGCTTGTGGTGGCAGGCGAACAAGGCTTGCCTGTGGGCGAAGTACAAAAAGAGCTTAGCATCCCTGCCTCAACCTTAAGCCACCACATCTCAGCATTGGTAGCTGTGGGGCTTATAAAACAACGGCGCGAGGGGCGCGTGCTTTACTGCACCACGCAATATGAGGTGTTGCAAGAGTTGCTTTCCTTTATGACAGATCAATGCTGTAGCGAGCAAAGCACACTGCCGGATATGGCACAAAAAAATGATAACATAAATTATTGGAAACAGCACAGTCAATGGTAAAACTGCACATCAAAAAAAGCCTCGCCATAGTACATGGCGAGGCTTTATAGCTTTCATAAGGGCTCTTGTGCGTCCTGTTTAAACCTTCAGCGCCTTAACAGCCACAGCGGCTTCGTACTCATCTTGTAAAGACTGCATGAGCTCACGCACAGAAATAATCTTGTCTATCTTCCACACATTGGATCCGCAAAAAGCAAAACCTTTCTCAAGATTCCCACGCATGGCACTGATAAGAGCCATGGCTATGCAGTAGGGCGTTTTTTCCTGCTCGCAGGTATGCACACAGTGAAAGGCACATTTAAAGGGCTTTTTATTACCTTCACGCATGGACTTAACAAAAGGTCCCTCAAGAGCGCGCCCAGGCATACCCACAGGGCTTTTAATAATGGTAACATCTTCTTGCTTAGCATCCACAAAAGCTTGCTTAAAGCGTATATCAGCATCACATTCGTGCGTAGCAACAAAACGTGTGCCCATTTGCACAGCGCTAGCACCAAGGTCTAGCATATGCTTAATGTCAGCACCACTATATACGCCGCCGCCAGCAATAACAGGGATGGCGCGTCCGGCTTTATCTTCTAAGCCCTTAGCCACGTCCACCAGTTCAGGAACTAGCTTTTCAAGGGCAAAATCTGCTTTGTCCAAATCTTCGGCTTTAAAACCAAGGTGCCCACCAGCTTTAGGGCCTTCTAGCACAAAGGCATCTGGCAAATAGTCAGAGCTCTTCACCCACTTTTTTGCTAAAATTGAAGCAGCGCGTGCAGAAGAAACAATGGGTACCAATTTTGTGCGAAATTCTTCTTTTTTCTGTTCACAGACTTGACGAAAAATCTTTGGTAATTCTGTAGGTAAACCGGCGCCAGAGAAAATAACATCAGCACGGTTTTCAATGGAAGCTTTTACCATATCGCCAAAGGTGGTTAAAGCCACCATAATATTCACGCCTATGAGCCCAGATGTAAGCTCGCGGGCTTTAATTAATTCATTACGCAGCGCACGCACATTGGCCTCAATAGGATTACTTACAACGTCAGGCTCTTTCATGCCAATCATGGCACCGGCAATAACGCCTATGCCACCCTCTTTGGCCACAGCAGCTGCCAAACCAGAAAGGGAAATACCAACACCCATACCACCCTGTATAATGGGTAGTTTGGCTGTCATGTCGCCTATTTGCAAACTAGGTAAACTCATATTTTTTCTCCACAGGATAATAATGATACATTTAATAGATAACTATACGGTGTAAAAGCCAAATGAGCAACACTTCTTTTTGCGTTAGGAACCTAAAAAGGAAGCTTTAGACAAAAAAAACTCCATAAACTAACAGTAAAATACGTCTATGAAATAAAGCGTAACTATGAAAATACGGCAAAATAATAACGGAGGGCTTAAAAAAATTTTTATATTGAGCGTAAAAGACATTTTCGTACATTTTAAAAGACACGTTAACTGCAAATACCGCGTTGCCAATGCCGTAACAAATGACGCCTGTTTTGCCGCACAAACTTTGCCTCAAGGCAAATCCTACATGGTAAACTATTTACAAAACAAAAAAAATAATACCCCCACCTTTTTGAGGTGAGGGTATTATGTTATCCTGAGGCCGTGTGAGCCTACAAAATAAAATACTAAGGAAGGATTACGCTAAAACGTGACTGGCAATACCAGAAGCCATTACAAGGCTCCAAAAAGCAAATACTGCATAAACAATCTTTTCGTTTTTCATATCTCTCTCCTCAATTACGCTAAAACGTGGCTAGCAATACCAGAAGCCATTACAAGGCTCCAAAAAGCAAATACAGCGTAAACAATCTTTTCGTTTTTCATATCTCTCTCCTAAAAATAGTGTTATTTAGGGCATCTAGCTAATTTATATATCTGTAGCCAAAGCCCGATACAAAGACACTAGCAAAGAATAAGAAAAAAATGCAAGCAAAAAAGATATTTGTGAAAACAAATATTTGATTTTTTTATTACGAATTAAAACAGAATGTTATAAAAATATGCGCAGATAATCACAAAGATTCTTCCAAATTGTCGCTCAAAGAACAATTTGAAAAACGTGAAATGAGGTGTGAAAAAGTCTGTCACTATGCGTTCAAATGCAAGCTGCAGAGCGCATAGTGACAGACTTTTTTATGAAGAAACTTTTTCCTTCAACCAATGATGGAGGACAAACATTAAGTTTTTAGGATCAACAGGCTTTGTAAGATAATCATTAAGGCCGGCAGCAATGCCATTCTCTTTATCTTCTTTAAGAGCATTAGCTGTAACAGCTATGATGGGTAAGTCTTCCTTTGAGTACGTTTGTCGTATGATTTTTGTGGCTTCAATGCCATCCATAACAGGCATCTGTACATCCATAAGGATAAGGTCAAAGCATTGCTGCGCGATTATATCTACAGCTATCTGACCATTATCTGCCATAACAACTGTAGCTTCTGTAATGAGTAAAAGCTCTTCTATGATAAGTTGATTTATCATATTGTCTTCCACCACAAGAATGCGCTTACCTTGCAAATTGACGTGCATTGAAGGCTCATCTTGAGCTATTTCTTCCAAAGCATGGGTCTCTTCAGCAGGGCGCAAGAAAAGCACTATGCTAAAAGCAGTTCCTTGCCCAAGAATGCTTTCCACATGTAAGAAACCACCCATATGATGAATAATATGCCTACTAATGGCTAGCCCGAGGCCTATGCCACCAAAGCGACGCGTAATGGAAGCATCCGCCTGAGAAAATGCCGTAAATATAAGTTGCTCTTGCTCTTTGGAAAAACCCACGCCTGTATCAATAATTTGTATACACACAGGCACGGTGTCTGGTGGCGGTACATGACCTTGCAAAAAGTCATTACCTGGCCTGCAACGCAAGGATACACTGCCCTGTTCAGTAAATTTAATAGCATTATCCAGCAAATTATTCAGTACTTGCCCTATGCGAACCGCATCGCCATTAAAGTTTTTCTCCATGGTTTCATCCATGGTAAAGCTAAAGTGCAAACGCTTCTCATGCGCAGACTCTTTATGCATTTCGCATGACTGATTAATAACATCATGTAAGTTGAAATGAATATCATCCAATTCAAACATGCCAGCTTCAATTTTAGACGTATCTAAAATATTATTTAAAATACCAAGAAGATTTTTGCCGGAAGATTGAATTTTTTCTACATAGTCACGTTTTTTTGCCTCATCTTCATAGCTATTAAGCCATAAATGCGCAAAACCTAAAATAGCATTAAGAGGGGTGCGTATTTCATGGCTCATATTGGCCAAAAATTCGCTCTTCATTCGATTAGCTTCGTGGGCTTTACACACCATACTGCGCATGGATTGCACCATGGTTTGCAAAGCTGTGTAGAGCACGCCAATTTCATCGCGCCGTTTAAAAGCGTTCAAATTTTGAATGGCGCCCTCTTCTTGATTTGCCGAGTCCTTATTCAAGCACTTTTGCCAGTACATAAGCTTAGAAAGTATGTTTTGCCAAAAAGCATTTTTAGTAGAGCCAAGGTCCAAATCATTATCAAGAGTGCCTTTGGAAATTTGGTCTGCATAACGCACTGCCACAAGCAACGCATCCACAATATGCTTCACGTAATAATAGATAGTGAGTCCTAAAAGTGCGAGAATGACAATGGCAAAGAGCAATACATTATAACGTACCTCAGCGGTTCGGGCGGAAAGCTCTTCTACATCACGCACGGCTACAGCTATCCATCCTGATTCTGGCAAGACATCATAATAGGCTACCTTTTCTTCACCATAAACAGAAAATTCAATGCGGCCTTTTTTCTTTTCCATGATTTCACGGCCCCAATCACAATCGTACAAATTGGTTTTGTGAACTTCCGCACTGCTTTTATGGATAAAAATATTTCCTCTCTTATCAGCCACAAAAAGAAAACCCTTCTTGCCTAAAAGCATACGTTCACTCATGGTGTCTGCAATGCGAGAGACATTATACACAACGCCAATAATTTCATTGGTAACCACGCTGTGTACAGGTGAAGCTACAATATATACCGCAAAATCTTTATAATAATCTTTAAAAGGCGCGCTTATACCAATCTTGCCTTGCATGGCATCTTTAAAAAATTGCCTTTGAGAGACATCACGCCCTAAAAAAGCGTCATGAGTGTGAGCAAGTGTTATACCATTTACATCTACCACACCAAGAGCCACATAGTGATAAGTGTTTTTCATATTCACGATACGACTTTGCGTATCTGCGGCATAAGCTCGACGCAATTGCATATCGTCAGAAAAATAGGGCTGTAAGATACCGGTTTGAGAAAGGGATATGGCATTAAGAATATTAAACTCAAGGCCGGCATCCAACTCCACCAGCGCATTGGCAATGGCCATCTTTTGTAAGGAGGTAGAATTTTCCTGCAAAGACTCCATACTTTTATCATAAGTATATAATGTAGAGCCAAAAAGCCCTGCTGCTGCAATAAGCAGAACAGGCAATAAAATTTTAAATAAAATACTCAAAAACTCTCTCCCCGTAAAAATCATCCAATACCTTTTTAATATAATGCTATTACAAAAAAGCACAAGCTATGTTCTGCATTAAAACATAGTATTTTACTCGTATTTTAAACTATGTGCATAAAAATAAAAACAAAAATAACCACAAGGCTACAAAAAAAAATTTTATCGCTTGTGAAAAAATGTTACAATTTTCTTAACATTTTGACATATTGTAGTATTTTCCCGTTTTCTGCACAATAGTACTCTGCATTACAAACCATTTGGAAGAAAAGCAGTAGCAAGTAATACGGCACTTCACACCTTATAAGCCATAGCTTACGAAGCTTCTTCACTACGTAAAAACTTGCTTATGATGTGAAAAAGTTAAAGCCCTGCTTTTTAAAGATAGGTACATATTTTTTGCCTGAGGTATTTACACCTGTCAAAATGAAAGCATGCCCAGTTCATAGTCGTTTTTTTTACAAATACCAAAAACGATAAATCCCCTGTGTAAATGCTACACAGGGGATTAAAACATAAAAAAATAGTAGAAATAAAGGGAATACTACTGCTGTGATTACTTAGAGAATTTTTCCACCAAAGTATCCACCAAGGCAGGGATAGTATAATCCTCCGGTTGGATATGGCAGGGGAGCCCATGCTTTTCTAATGTTTTAGCTGTAATGGGGCCTATGGCTGCCAATTGCACTTCTGGGTGTTTTTTCATGGTTTCCACATCCACCAAGGAAAGGAAATTATCCACGGTGGAAGAGGAGCCAAAAGTCACGCAATGTAATTGCCCTTGAGCCAAGGCTTCCATCACGGCATCTTTTTTCACCCCTGCAGGCTTGGTTTCGTACATGGCAAGCACGTCCACCGTAGCCCCTGCTTCACGCAAAGCTTCTGGTAACACTTCGCGAGCTTCCATGGCACGGGGGAGTAAAATCCTCTGCCCTTTCATACCCATGGATAGCATGCCTTCCACCACACCCTCTGCCACATAGCGCGCAGGGATAAAGTCCGGCTCAATGCCACGCTCACGCAAAATATCCGCCGTGGCAGGTCCAATAGCGGCAACTTTTTTCCCGAAAATGGCTCTAGAATCCAACCCATGCTTTTGCAAGCGTTTCCAAAAGTGCTTCACTCCATTGACAGATGTAAACACAAGCCATTGATAACTATCAAGCTCTTTAATACGCGCATCCACTTGGCTGAAATCTTCCAGCTCGTGAATTTCAATGGTAGGAAATTGAATAACATGTGCGCCAAGTTCTGCCAAAGACTGGGCAAGCCCACTCGCTTGCTCACGAGCGCGCGTAACCACAATGCCTTTACCCAATAAAGGCTTTTGCTCAAACCAGTTCAGCTTATCACGCAAGGTCACCACATGCCCCACCACAATGACGGAAGGATTGGTAAAACCTTGCTTTTGCCCTTCTTCATGCAGCGTACCAAGGGTAGCCGCCAAAGAGCGATGGTGCGCGGTGGTGCCCCAATGCACAAGAGCTGCAGGCGTATTGGCATCCATACCGGCAGCCATAAGATTTTTAGCAATCTCAGGCAGATTTTTCATGCCCATAACAAAAACCAAGGTGGATGCAGAACGAGCCAAAGCATCCCAATTATGCACAGAGCCAGGCTTATCTGGATTTTCATGCCCTGTAATGAGCGTAACAGAAGAAGCGAAGGAACGGTGTGTAAGCGGAATACCTGCATACGCTGGGCCGGCTATGGTGCTGGAAATGCCAGGTACTTCTTCAAAAGGTACACCAGCTTCAAGCAATTCTTCTGCCTCTTCACCGCCGCGCCCAAAGATATAGGGGTCGCCACCCTTAAGGCGCGCTACAATCTTGCCCTCTTTAGCTTTTTCAACGATAAGCGCATTAATACCGTCTTGAGGTAAAGCATGATTATTAGCACGCTTACCCACATAAATAATCTCAGCCTCAGGACGCGCAAAATTGAGCATATCAGCATTGGCCAAAGCATCATACACGATAACATCAGCTTTTTCTAAAATAGCCTTGCCTTTCAGCGTCAAAAGCCCCATATCGCCGGGGCCGGCTCCTATAAGGTATACTTTCATTATATGTTGCCTCGTACTAATTCTATTAAAGTGCGCACGCCAAAACCAATGGCGCCAACAGGTGCAAGAGGAGTCTTTTTAAAAGCCCAATCACTACCAGCAATATCTAAGTGGGCCCAACGTGTGCCCTCATCCACAAAAGCTTTAAGATATAAAGCTGCAGAGATGGCTCCACCTTCACGAGCGCCCATATGGGCTATGTCGGCCACTTCGCTTTTTAGCCCGTCGCTATACGAATCCCACAAAGGTAAGGGCCAATAATTATCACCCACAACTTTGCCAATGGACATTATTTCATCACAAAGTGCTGTATCATCAGTGAATAAGCCCGCCATTTCCGTACCCAAAGCCACAGCACAAGCGCCGGTAAGGGTGGCTATATCCACCATAAAGGCCGGCTTCCATTGCTGCTGCGCATAGGTTATGGCATCGCATAAAGCTAAGCGACCTTCAGCATCAGTATTTAAAATTTCCACGGTCTTACCCGAAAGAGATTTTACCACGTCTCCAGGGCGCATGGCGGAGCCGCCAGGCATGTTTTCTGCGCAGGCAATGACGCCAATGACACGGCGCTGTACATCATTTTGCGCAATGGCTTGCATGGCACCTACCACCGCTGCCGCGCCAGACATATCGCTTTTCATGTGATGCATATTGGCTGCTGGCTTTAAGCTAATACCGCCGGAATCAAAAGTAAGCCCCTTGCCTATAAACACAATGGGATTCTCTTCTTCATGCCCTGCAGGAGCATGTTCCATGATGACCATACAAGTTTCTTGACTTGAGCCTTGCCCCACAGCCAAAAGGGTATTGCATCCTAGCTCTTGCAATGCTTGCTCACCGAGCACGGTGCAAGCTATACCCTCTGTCTTAGCCATATTTTGTGCTGCCGTGGCAAGGGCCATGGGAGGCAAAATATTAGGAGGCGTATTGGCCAAAGTACGTGCTAAAATAACACCATGGGCTGCACGCTCACCACGTCTTGCAGCTGCATGCTCAGCATCGGGCACATGTTCACCAGTAAACCCTATGGCAAGCCATTGAGGGTCTGTTTTTTGCTCAGCACTAGGAGTACGCAACGAGCTAAAACTGTATAAACCAAGCAAAGCTGCGTAAACGCTCTCCTCTACCAAGCGTAAGTCGTTGCAAGGTAAATTTTGCAATACAGGAAGAGTAATCAAGATGGACTCGGCGCCAATGTCTTTGCAACGCGCCACAGCCGCAGCAACACCCTTGCGGAAAACATCTAAGGAAAACTTCTCGCGCTCTCCAAGGCCAATGGCTAGCACACGCGGGATATCTTGCTCAGGGTGGCCATGAAACAAAGCAAGCTCACCAGCTTTTCCAAAAAAATCTCTGCGTCCAGGAGCTATGGTAAACCAAGGACTGGTGGACTCTGTCTCGGGGCATAAAGCAGCTGGATCCTCTCCTTTATGCGCAAAAACAAGCATGACTGAGGCTTTCCAAAGTTCTGGGCCGCCAGCCTGAAAACGTATATCCATAATAATTGCTCCTTATATAATCAAACTCACACAATACAATTATGCTATTTTAAGGCTACATGAGTGCAAATATCGCATTACTAGCGCTATTATTGCATTACGATTTATATCTCCATGCAGCTAGTCTTAATCCAAAAAAGTGACACAGTATACAAGGGCTTGTACCTTTTGCCAAGTGTAAAAACAAGCGTATTTTTATGCTCTTTGTATATGCCTTCAGCAGTGTATTTATGCTTAACAAAAAAGAAAGGGAGAATAGATAGCCTATTCTCCCAATGCGAGTCTTTTACCGTTACTTACGGCGTTTGGTATGTTAGCACCAAATACATACAGTTACTTTTTTTTATCGGAACCACCGGTACCGCCTACGCCATCTCAATGACTTGTACCAAGCCCCTTAATTTGCAGGACTATGTCTTTCGAATCATGAAAAGATTGCGCTTGAACGGCGTGCACTGAACCTAAAAACATTATAGATGCTAAAAGCAAAAAAGCAAACTTTTTCAAAATGGCTTACTCCTGTACGGCTATGGTTGAAAGGGTAATCTAATGCACTTAGCATATGATATGCTAAAAAGCAGAGGCTAGCTTTCTTCAAATTGGAAAAGCTCAAAAAAGTGAGAAGCCAAAATGAATCCCTTAAGTAGCAAATAACACTGGCACAGAGCTTTGTCTAGATTAATTCATAGTAAAAAAGTTGTATTTATTTACATTACCCTCACATTACAGGATAATAGGTTTAAAATATGTAGAGAAGCACATCTACATAGAGAACAGTCGTAGCCATTAGCGAGGTACACGTTTTACAGTTATCATTCCCCTAAACGTACAGATACTCAAATAAATGTGATTTTTGTGCTTTATGTAACTCTTTTTTAGCGTAAGTATTGTGAAGGTATGTAGGTTAGATATTTTTTTGGAAAGTGTTTTCTTGAGGATTTTTCACCGTCTTGTGGTCAATATACCGCTCTAATATGGTTGTTTGCTCCGCAGGGGCAAGGGGCCATGCTGTGGCCTATCCTTTAGTGACTCTGCGTCCATGCTATTCATTTTATGCGTGGGTATTGTGAGGTATGTAGGTTAGATATTTTTTGGAAAATGTTTTCTTGAGGCTTTTTCATCGTCTTGTGGTCAATATACCGCCCTAATATGGTTGTTTGCTCCGCAGGGGCAAGGG
>CAYJNG010000007.1:0-33990 GCA_964371505.1 uncultured Desulfovibrionaceae bacterium | reverse complement strand
CAAGAGCGTCTTGCTAAGCTTGTGGGCGGCGTTGCTGTTGTGCATGTTGGTGCTGCCACTGAAGTGGAAATGAAAGAAAAGAAAGATCGCGTAGAAGACGCTCTTAACGCTACCCGCGCTGCTGTAGAAGAAGGCATCGTTCCTGGTGGTGGTACTGCTCTTGTTCGCGTATCTAAAGTGCTTAACGACATTAAGCCTGCCAACGATGACGAACTTGCCGGTATCAACATCATTCGTCGTGCCATCGAAGAGCCCCTTCGTCAAATCGCACACAATGCCGGTTTTGAAGGTTCCATCATTGTAGAAAAAGTACGTGAAGGCAAAGACGGTTTTGGCTTTAACGCTGCCACTGGTGAGTTTGAAGACCTCATTAAGGCCGGTGTTATCGATCCTAAGAAGGTTTCCCGTACTGCATTGCAAAATGCAGCTTCTGTGGCTTCCTTGCTCTTAACTACTGAGTGCGCCATTGCTGATAAGCCTGAGCCTAAGAAAGATATGCCTGCTATGCCTGATATGGGCGGCATGGGTGGCATGGGCGGCATGGGCGGTATGTACTAGTCCTTACGCTTATAAAGCAAAATATTGGGCAAAACTTTCGGGTTTTGCCCTTTTTTTGTTCTTTATTTAGTATGGGCTCTCTCTACGCAAAGCTATGTAGTAAAATTTCTTTTTCTCTTAATTTGAGTTTTTTTTAAAATTATGGCAAAGTAGTAAAAATACTAATTCATTATGTTTGAAGTGAGGCGTTTATGGTACAGCGTGCAAGTGTTGGCGGTCTCTTACTTCTTCTTCTCCTTATCCTTGGGTATACATGTTTTAAAGAGCGCACTTGGCTGAGTATCAGCGAAGGTGCCAATCAAGGAAAAAAGATGCTCTATGTGGCGCCCTTACCTGAAGGTAGCAAATTTTGCATACGTTTTAAACATTCTGTAGCTTTAACCCCTGTGGAAGAGTGGTTTGTGGCAAAAAAGGGTATGGTTTCTTTACAGTCCACGGTATATGAAGATTTTGGTGCAGGATTGCCCCATGATGTGGATGCCGCTGCAGGGCAAAAAATGACTGTAAGCGGAGGCAAGGTTTTTATTACCGGTTACACCTTGAACCTTCACTCTTTGTATGTGCGTGTGGGCCGTGTAGCTGAGCATGAGCTTGTGGTGGAGACAGAAAATGGCGTGCGTGAGAACAGCCTAAGGCTAGATACTTTAGCTAAGCCAGGGGCAGCGTTGAAGGTATCTATTCTGACGAATTCCTTAGCCCATATATTGTGGAGATATTGGAATATTCTTGCTGTATAGTTATTGACTAATGTTATATTTTTCTAGGAGGATGTATGAGTCATAAAGAGTGTATGGAGCAGCGAGTTAGAGAAAGCTCGCAAGGCTTTGCTTTAGAGGGTAAATTAGATGCCTCTGTGGCTGAGGATATGCAAGATAAGGTGGATGTGTCTGATATTGTAGCAAAATATGACAAAGAGGCCACCTATCGTCAATTTAAAGGTAATCTGGAATTATTCATTAAAATTCTTTGTGTTGCCTTTTCTGCTTTTCATTTGTACACAGCCGCCTTTGGGGCTTTTGCGCCGCAAATTCAGCGCTCTGTACACTTGGGCTTTGTACTTACCCTTGTGTACTTGCTTTACCCTGCACGGGCCAAGTCAAATTTAAGCGTGCTTGTATGGTATGATGTTATTCTTGCCATCATGGGAGCAGCTGTTTGTGGGTATATTGTATATAATTATGATACCATAGTACTTGAGGCTGGGCCTCCCACAGATATGGATTTAGTTTTTGGTATTCTTACCATTGTTCTTGTATTGGAAGCAACGCGACGCATTGTGGGGCTCCCCATTGCTTTAGTGGCTTTTATCTTCTTACTTTACGCACTTTTTGGTAACTATATACCCGGCATCATGGGGCATAAGGGCTTTAGTATTTCGCGTGTGGTGGGGCATATGTACCTAACCACAGAAGGAATATTTGGTATGCCTTTGGGGGTATCGGCTTCTTTTGTTTTCCTTTTTGTGCTTTTTGGTGCTTTTTTGCATAGCACTGGCCTTGGAAAGTTCTTCATAGATCTTGCTTTGGCAGCTGCAGGTAAATATGTGGGTGGCCCTGCCAAGGTGGCTGTACTAGCCAGTGGTTTTTTTGGTACCATCTCTGGAAGTTCTGTGGCAAATACGGTTTCTACAGGCACTTTTACCATTCCACTCATGAGAAGCGTAGGCTATAGACCGCACTTTGCAGGTGCTGTAGAGGCAGCATCCTCCACTGGAGGACAAATTATGCCGCCTATCATGGGGGCTGCGGCTTTTATTATGGCGCAATTCCTTGGAATCAGTTATTTTGAAATTGCTAAAACGGCTATTATTCCGGCTTTACTGTACTATTTAGCTGTAGGTTTTATGGTACATATGGAAGCTAAGCGTTTGGGCCTAAAAGGTATTCCTAAAGAGCGCTTACCGGTGACCCTGCATGTACTTCGTGAGGGCGGTTACTTGCTGGTGCCCATATTCGTCCTTATTTACTTGCTTATGCAAGGCTATACACCACTTAAATCTGCCTATTTCTGTATTCTCACCACGGTTATTATTTCCTTTCTTGCCAATAACTGGAAAATGTATAAAGAAATAGAAGTTACGCATGAGCCCATTGCCAAGGCTTTTGTAACTTGTAATACGCTTAATATAAAAGACGTGCTTTCTGCCATGGAAAATGGCGCACGCTTGGCCTTGGGTGTGGCAGCAGCTTGTGCGTGTACAGGTATTGTTATTGGTGTGGTGACACTTTCCGGTATGGGGCTTAAGCTGGCCAATGCCATTGTGGAACTTTCTGGCAATAGCTTCTTTTTAACCTTGTTCCTTACCATGCTTGCTTCCATAGTACTAGGTATGGGGCTTCCCACCACGGCCAAATACATTGTGCTTGCCACCATTGCAGCCCCTGCCATCAAAAGCTTTGGGGTGCCGGACATTGCAGCGCACTTATTTATTATGTATTTTGGCATATTGGCAGACTTAACGCCACCGGTGGCTTTGGCGGCCTATGCAGCGGCAGGTATAGCACAGTCAGAACCCAATAAAACAGGATTTACAGCGGTAAAGCTAGCCTTTGCGGGCTTCCTCATACCGTACATTTTCTGTTATAATCCTGGTTTGCTTATGATTGGTGCCACCTCCATGGAAGTTGTTTTCTATGTATCAACAGCTGCTGTGGGTATTATGGCATTATCTTTTGCCAATGTGGGGTACTGGTTACGCGACTTATACTTCTGGGAGCGAATTCCCTTGGTGGGCGCTGCAGTGTCTCTTATTATTCCTGGTTACTTAACCGATAGCATAGGCATAGGTATTATGCTTGCTGTGTATATTTTGCAAAAATATGTTCCTCAAGGGCCTAAGGGTGTAGGATTACAGCAAGAATAGTCGATTATCTTCATAAAATATAAAAGGAAAATGCAGAAATGTATTTTCCTTTTTTTTTATAGTAAGTGACGATTGTTCTTTAAAAAGTGATTTTTCTAGAAAAAAAAGGTTTAAAATATTGACTTTTGTTTTCACTAATAATAATGGTTATCGAAATGGAGGACAAATGAGCCAAATTCGAATGACTAGACAGCGCGCTATTATTTTGGAAGAGTTGCGCAAGGTAAAAACACACCCCACTGCTGATGAAGTGTACAGCATAGTACGTGAAAAAATGCCGCGTATTAGCTTGGGTACTGTGTATCGCAATTTAGACTTTTTAGCTGAAACTGGGGAGATTCTTAAGCTAGAATCTGCCGGAAGTACAAAGCGCTTTGATGGGGATACTTCTTGGCATCAGCATGTACGCTGCACTGAGTGTGGTTGTATTGGTGATGTTATGCAGCCCCAATCTGCTCCGTCCATCGATACCGTACATGTAGATGGTTTTGCTATTACAGGTGCTCGTATTGAATATGATGGTATATGTGCTGCATGTGCTCGTATTAATTAGTTAAAGCAGTAGAAATAAAATTATCTTTCTATTGCATGCAAACTTTGTTAGTGTACTGAAAGTGTCTTAATGTGTTTTTGTTATAACTTTCACTTTTTTGGGAGGAGATAGTATGGCAGATCCTAAAGATATGTATAGGTGCCAAGTGGCGAACTGTGGTTTTGTTTATGACCCTGATAGGGGGGATAAACGCAGTAAAACGCCAGCGGGAACAAAGTTTGATGATTTGCCCGAAGATTGGCACTGCCCTGTATGCAAGGCTACAAAAAAGTCTTTTGTAAGCATGGGTTAGACG
The DNA here is from genome assembly GCA_964371505.1 of uncultured Desulfovibrionaceae bacterium. Classification (GTDB taxonomy): domain Bacteria; phylum Desulfobacterota; class Desulfovibrionia; order Desulfovibrionales; family Desulfovibrionaceae; genus CAYJAD01. The sequence goes on along the minus strand of CAYJNG010000007.1, from coordinate 29,721 downwards.
TAAATAAAAACCTCCTTAACGGAGGTTTTTTTTATGCATACTCCCTATACGGAGGAGCTAGGCGCTTTAGGGGCTACAAAAAGCTTAGAGGCTTTATGGAGATTTTCTATTTCGCCAAATATATAAACCGTATCACCGCTACGTAAGACCACATGCGCATCCGGCGCGGCAACCAGTGAGCCTTGCTGGTTTATGGCCACCACTATAACGTTGTGCTTTTGGCGTAATTCTGATTCATGCAAACTTACATCGCAAAGATGCGCCTCTTTTTCTAACCGAATGGCAAAGGTTCCCACAGAGGGGAGTTGGTCCATAAGGGCGGCAAGGTCACCTGTTTTTTGGGATGTGGTGCGCAGCATGCTGTAATTTTCTTTACGAACAGAAGCTGTAATGGCATCAATATCCTGTTTAGGTATCATATATTGGTGTAATACACGTGAAAACACTTCCACCGACGTTTCAAATTCTTCCGCTACCACGTCAGTAGCACCAAGATTATGCAAGGTAGTAACCTGCGTTACAAAGCGCGTGCGTGCTATTATGTGTAATTGTGGGTTTAAAGCCATAGCTTCAGCCACAGTGGCTTGTACCGCTGCAGGGTCAGAAATAACTATGGCCATGGCCTTGGCTGCAGTGATGCCTAAATGCTCAAGTACGGCAGGCTGGGAGGCATCTCCGTAGTGTATGGGCTCTTTATCATGAAAGCGTTTCACCGTGTCGGGGTTCATTTCTAAAATCACATAAGGGATGGAACATTTTTTTGCTGCAGAGGCCAAATGCTGCCCGCTTATGCCAAAGCCCACAATGATAAGATGGTTAGAAAGGTGTTGTTGTTGTGCCTCTTGCGAAATGCTTTGCGCCACATCATCATCAAGTTCTGGTAGGTCTTCGTGCTTCCCTTTATGGTGGGGCACAAAAAGGTTGGCAATGGTGGGGGCATATTGCATAAGAGCCGGAGTGAGCATCATGGTGAGAATGCTCATGGCAAGAAAACCTTGATACATATCTTCGGTGAGCAAATCCATTTTTAAGCCACTATTGGCTAAAATAAAGGAAAATTCCCCCACTTGGGCCAAGGTTAGGGCTGTCATAATGGCAGTACGCAATGGGTATTTTTGGATAAGTACTGCAGGCAGAATAAGGAGTGCTTTAATAATAATAAAAAGTAATGTGTTACCAAGCACAGAGCCTAAATGACTCATTAAATACTGTGTGTCTAGAAGCATGCCCACGGAGATGAAGAAAATGCTCATAAAAACATCTCGGTAGGGAAGAACACCAGAAACAACGCTCATGCTGTATTCTGAGCGAGCAAGGAAAAGCCCTGCCAAGAATGCCCCCAAGGAAAGAGAAAGCCCAAGCCAAGCTGTGAGGGAGGCTAGGCCCATGCAAAGCCCCAGTGTGGTAAGAAGCAAAAGCTCGCGAATGCGTGTGCGTACCACAGCCTCCATAAAGCGATGTAAGCCAAATTGGGCAAAAAGGAATACAGCTCCTAGAACAAGTACAACCTTACCAATGCCCCATAAAGCCGATAATGGGTCTGGAGAAATGTGTCCACTGAGTAAGGGGACCATGAGCATCATGGGGGCTACTAAGATATCTTGAAATACCAATATGGCCAAGGAGAGCTTGCCTGCCGGTGTGGCAATGGTGCCTTTTTCTTGTAATAATCGCAGTACAATGGCCGAAGAAGATAAAGCCACAAGGCAGCCTGTAAAAATACCCCAAGCCACATTTTTCTCAAAGATAAAAGTGTAAATGAGCGTCACCATAATGATGGTAAGGCCTATTTGTAAGCTACCCCCCAGAAATACTGGTTTTTTAAGGCGTTCAAGGGCATCGCCGGAAAGTTCCATGCCGATGGTGAAAAGCAAGAGGGCCACGCCAAGTTCTGCTAAAATATCAAGATTGTGTGTGTCAGAAATGATACCGAGCATGGAGGGGCCGCACAAAATGCCCGTTAGCAAAAAGCCCACAGTGGCTGGTAAGCGCACTTTGTTGCATACGGTGTTTACTACAATGGATATGAGGAAAATAATAACGAGTTCATTAAGTAATGGAACGTGCATAAAAAAACCTTCACTGCTAGGTTACTTAAAATTTTAGTTATGAAAACACGGTATAGATGTGAAAAGATAGTTTTAAATATGAAGAAATGCACCCAAAATATATAGCAAAAGGGGGGGGAGTGCAAGTAAAGGTTTTGCTTGCCATGTAGGTAAAAAAAAGGTAGACACTCATAGTATTTTAATAAGTAACTATAAGTATACTTTTCTACCGAAATGTATGTGGAGTTGATATAAATGTCAAATAATAACCAAGCACGTTATGTGGGAGATATTTCCAAGCGTTTTGCTGCTGGTTTCCAGCGTTTTCAACAGCAATGGTATTGCTCCGAACACAATATTTATGACGACCTCAAAGAAGGGCAACAGCCGCTGGCTCTTGTTATAGCTTGCTCCGATTCTCGTGTAGATCCCGTACTTTTAACGGATAGTCACCCTGGTGATTTGTTTGTAATTCGCAATGTGGCTAACCTTGTACCACCGTATTCTCCGGATAGAAAGTTGCACGGGGTTTCGGCTGCTGTGGAATACGCCGTTCGCCATTTGAAGCTTAAAGACATTATTGTTATGGGGCACGCCAATTGCGGCGGTGTGCACGCTTTGCTGGAAAAACCTAATGAAGATGATGAATTCATCGGGGTTTGGATGCAAATTATTAAGCGGGCCAAAGAAGTTGTGGATATGTATTTTCCCCATGCCAGTGAGCAAGATCGCCTTAGAGAGTATGAACAGTGGGGTATACGTGTTTCTTTAGAAAACTTAATGACTTTTCCTTGGATACGCGATGCTGTTGAAAATGGGGAAATGCAATTGCATGGATGGTATTTTGATTTAAATAACGGAACTTTACATAGATATGACGAAGATTCGGATACCTTTGTATCCATGGTAGGGTCTTGTGAAGATAGGCGTATTGCCTAGCTAAAATCTGCTCTATATGAATGTATAAAAAAGCCGGAGTACTGTGATGTGCTCCGGCTTTTTTTGTTATTCATTGGACCATTTTTTTAGGTGTTCTTCAATGAAAGTGCATATGTGTGCTTGCTCTTCTTTACCTTGGCCTTGCACATGTAGGGGCTCGCCAAAGGCAAAGTGTATGGTTTTTTGCGGGTGCACAGGGCCAAAGTCTTTAATAAGTTTTCCCTGTGCCCAAGCGTCCGTTTTAAGGGCCAAGGGGATGATGGGGCAATGGCTATGTTTGGCAAGTTTTACACCAATACTATTAAATTTACGCGGATTAAATTCTACAGATCGCGTACTTTGGGGAAAAATAATAAGTGAAAGGCCGGCTTCAAGACGTTTTTTGCCTTCTTCCATAACAAGCTTTAAATCTTCACGAGGGTTGCTACGCCCAACGGTGATGACATCTCGTGTGAGGAGTACATCTTTAAAGAAGGGGGTTTTCATAAGGCTGTCTTTAATAACAAACGTTACAGGCCGGCGCGGGCGAATGATGCCGGGGAGCATAAAGGTTTCGAGGGTGCTCATATGATTGCCCACAAAAATACAAGGCCCGTCCACAGCATCCATATGGTTTAAACCTGTAATTTCAATGCGACAACCCACTTGTTCCATAAGTTTACCAATGCCGACACTTTGATTTGACCACATTTTGTCTGTGCATTTTCCTGTTTTAGCTGAGTAACAAAGGCGTAAAACAGGCCCTGTGAGCGCCGAAAGGTAAAAGGCCGCGCTGGGAAAGGTACGCGCAAATGAACTAGGTATGCTAGGCGGGCTGGTATACTGCTCAGTTAGGCCATAATGTATATCAAATTCTTCTAAAGCTTGCATATAAGACTCTTGGTTTAGGAGTTATTTTGAGTGATTTTACGCCACCATTGGCTTAAGCGCACTTCATCACCATTGGTGCGCGGTTGGTAAAAGCGTCTATTGCTGAGTTCTTGTGGTAAGTACTCTTGTGGCGCCCACCCTTGGGGATAGTTATGGGGATATTTATATTCCTTGCCGTAGCCCCATTCTTTATGCAACTTGGTAACGGCATTGCGTAGGTGTAAGGGCACAGGCTTTGGGCCGTTAGCTTTGATTTCTCTTTGAGCCAAAAGGTAGGCGGCGTAAGTGCTATTGCTTTTGCGCGCAAGAGCCAAGTATACCACGGTTTCTGCCAAGGGGATAAAACCTTCCGGCATACCCACAAATTCTATGGCTTGTTGACAAGCTACGGCCATGGGCAACGCTTGAGGGTCTGCAAGGCCCACATCTTCTGAGGCAGAAAGAATAAGGCGACGGCAAATGAAGCGTGGGTCTTCTCCACCTTCTAGTAAGCAGGCAAGATAGTAAAGAGCCGCGTCCGGATCGCTACCGCGGATGGATTTAATAAGCGCAGAAGCTAACTCGTAATGGCTATCGCCATCTTTATCGTGGCGGCTTAATATTTCCGGAAGGCCTGCCTTAACCCTTTCGAGGGTGCGTTCCTCTTCCGGCAGGGCAGACACATATTCTATCAAGTTGAGTAAGGAGCGAGCATCGCCGCGCGCCACAGAAACTAAAAGCTCAATGACGACATCAGAAAGATTTATGCCTTGAACTTCTGCCCCGCGTTTTGCCAGTTCTGTAAGTTCTGCCGTACCAAGAGAGCGTAAGCGTAGTACGTGTAAGCGCGAAAGAAGTTGCCGTGTAACGCTAAAAGAAGGGTTCTCGGTGGTGGTAGCAATGAGGGTTAATTCCCCCGATTCTACTAAAGGTAAAAAGAAATCTTGTTGCGCTTTAGAAAAACGGTGCAACTCATCCAGCACTAAAATGTCAATGCCGGTAAGCTTACGACGTAGCTGCTGTAAGCCCGCTTCCGGTGCACTAATACGCACATAATGTTTACTTTTTGCCTTGGCAAGTAAAATGGCAATGGTGGATTTACCACAGCCCGGAGGGCCAAAAAAAAGTAAGGACGGTAAACGTGTAGCTTTCATAAGCGCTTGTAAACGCTCACTAAGGTGGCTTTGGCCCACAAAAAGATTTATATCATCAGGGCGGAGGCGTTCTGGCAAAGGCTGCTGTATGCTCATACTATTTTCCTGCAGCCTTGCAAGGCAATTGCGAAGCCCACCAATGTATACCAAGGCAGAGTAAAGAAGCTGTTTCGCAACGTAAAATTCTCTTACCAAGGCTCACAAAGGAAAAGGATTTTTGTTTAAAAATGCTTATTTCTTTATCGGAAAATCCGCCTTCTGGCCCTATGGTATAGATGCTTGTTCCTGCTTGGCCGGCAAGTTCTGGCGTGAGCATGGGAATGCCTTGCTGTACTTCCCAAGGTAAAAATTTATGTTCAAAGTCAGCGCTTAATTCTACCAATTCTTGCACCCCGCCACGTAAAACACGCACGGTGGGAAGCCATGGGTTACGGCATTGCTTCATGGCAGCAATACATTGACCAAGCCACTGTTCTTTTACTTCAGCCGGCACTTTTCCTTGGCTATGATCACCTTGCCAAAGCCATACTTCATGGACGCCAAGCTCCACGGCTTTTTCCATAAAGAAGCTTCTGCGTGTGGCTTTGCTCCATGCAAGCGCCATGATGGGTAAGGAGGTAGGACGAGGGAAAAATTCCTCTTCAAGTAAGGTAAGTGACACATTTTTTTTGGTAATCTTTTCAATGCGGCAAATGCCTTGTTTACCTTCACCATTTAAAATATGTACTTCTTCGCCTTCTTGCATGCGCAAGGCTACAGCAAGGTGGCGTGCTTCTTGGTCTTGTAAAAGGCAGGGGGCTTGCAGGTTTTGTGGCCAATCTTCAGGAGATATATAAAAAGCGGGAGGCATAATCTATCCTTTTAAGTACTGCTTGTGGTGGTAGCTACACGTGCTTTGCGTACAGCCACAAAGGTATCGCGTAAGGAAACTATACGTCGATAATTTTTACGAATTTCCAGCCCTGCTGCGGTGAGCTGACATTCGGGCGTGTCTATGTAAGTGCGCACAATATAGCGTGTTTCCAGCACAGAATCTATAAGACTAATAATAGTATCCACCAAGGAGGGGAAGAAGTTAACAATTTCATAACTGAGCTCTGTGAGCAAAGAAACGTAGCTTTGCATCATTTGCCTGTAGCTTATGGTGGCACCTTTGACATTACGTTCACGCAACTCTTCAAGAATACGAACTTTTCTTGCTTGCTGAATGTAGCCAAAGCGTTCTTGCACTTCTCTGTACAAGTCTCGCATTTCTCCAAAGGCATTTTCTTTGGAAGGGGACTGCAGGTACCCGTCTACCACCATGCTTACCTTGGCAAAAAAGTCGTCACTATAGTAGATAATACGGCGTTGATGCTTGCTAAGCCATGTAAATAAAAATTTTAATCTTTTTTCTTCGGTATCCGTATTTTCAATGACTTCTGTTTTTTTATACACGATACGCCCTGTATATTCCCCGCGTACAATGTCATTGAGGCGTAAAAACATATTACTACTATCTCTAATAATATTGAGCCCCTCTAGGGGAACGCCAGTGAGAGGGTGCAAAACCTCTTGTGAGGCCACAGAAAGGGCGCGATCTTGACGCACGTTGCGCACGTTAAAGGCGTGCTGGCGATAGGTAACACGAATGATGACCACGCGGTTTTCTTCATCCACATAGTACCCGCCATCTTCAATTTGCTTAATGGCGTCTTGTTGGTCATCATCCAATTTAATAAGCGCAATTTTCTCTACTTTGGGGTAGCGGCTATGATCCCCTTGGCCAATATAGGTGGTAATGGTTCTATCCGTTTGCCCCAAAACGCGGAGGAGAAATTTTTCTCCCATTTTATGAAGTTTTCTTGCAAAAAGGGCGCTAGAGGTGCGGCGTTCAGAAACTACGGGAAAACCATATAATTCCATAAGGTATTGATACACAAACATGCGATTGCGTTCGTACATATCGTTATCGCCATAGCGAAATTTGCCCATGCGCATGCCAAAGCGTTTAAGCTCACTATCAATATCTGAAGGGAAGGAAGCAAATATACCGCTTAAATAAAACTGTTTAAAGCTATCCATGGAAAGCACATGTGCGCGATCAAGACGTAATAGATAAGGCATAAGGGTCGGGTAGTAGTCCAGTAGCGAGGTGTCTAACCTGCCGCAGTCTTGACGAAAGGCCTCGTGAATGGCTCTGGGTAAACGGGAGGCCAAGGTTTGCAAATTGTATTTAAGAACCGGCTCCTCTAACGGGCATGAGGCTCCCACCGCAGCATCCACAGTATTTAAGATAGGATGAATGGTGTCGTATTGAAAAACTTCTGAAAGGTATGAGAGGGGGCGCGCAAAAGCCACTAAGGAAAAACCAGGAAGATTGGTGTATTCCCACATGTCATTATCAAAGGAGGGTAAAAGTTCGCGTGCTTCTACTACAGGGTAGTGTTTGGTGGTTTGATAGGGCTTTACTAGGCAATGGCGAATATGAACGGCATTAAGAAAATGGTACAAATCCTCCAAGGATGTAACTTCTATATAATTTTTAAATGAGGAATGGTCCTTCCAAGGAAGGCCGTTCTTGGTGAAAATTTTTTTCCAAGAAATCATAATGTCCTCAACTTAATATACTTTTATGTATATTGCCACATATGTAGATGGCAAGGGTAAAGCACACGCTTTATAAAATTTCTGTTATAACTATTTAATAGGCAACTCTTGGCTAAAGAATATAGTTTTTTTGTATTATGCGCAAGGTTTAAGAGCGCGAGATACAAAACTTAAGGCTTCGCTATATAAAGAATCACCCGCATAGGGAGTTAGGACACGTGTTCTGTTTACGCCCACCATTAGTGAGATAATAACTTGCGCTGTGTCTGCCACGTCAATGCTGTTACGAATACTACCATCATCTATGCCACGATTAAGGCACGCTTCAAGCTCTTGAGATACTTGTTGAAAGCTTTGTGTCATGATTTCGCGGTCCGTAGTGGTTTTCATATCACTATAAGGAGAACATCGCACAAGCACGAGCCAGTTTGAGTCCTTATCAATGGAGAATTCAAGGTAGGCTTCACAAAATTTAAGTACGGAGTCGTAGCCACTTGTGCCATTGGCTGTGGCAGCTCTAAGTACTTGAAGAAAATTTTCAAGTACGTCTAGGCCTGCTGCTAAAAAAAGTTTTTCTTTGTTTCCGTAGTGATGTGTCAAAAGGCCTAAGGCAACGCCGGCTTTTTCAGAAATTTTTTTAAAAGTGGTTTCTACGTAACCGTATTCGCCAAAAAGTTCTTTGGCGGCTTTAAGTAGGGCGTCCTTTTTTGACTTATGCATCAGTATCTCTCATGTACAGCGTTGAAAATAAGATGGCCGTGCAGCACTTCATAAGTTACTACAACGAAACAGAGAAATTAAGTGTTTTACGAAGAAATGTCAATATTCTTTGTACAGGTAAAAGTACGTAAAGCCAGTGTAAACATACACATACCTACTGCAAGTCCAAAGAAGAAAACCAATGAAAAGTCGCCTAAAAAGAAGAAAAATCCGCAAAGAAAGGGGGCTGTGCTTTGTGAAAGGCGTAAAACTGTTCCGTTTACAGCCATAAGTGCACCACGAGAAGACACAGGAGCCAAGGCACTTAAGGAAGTCATGGTAATGGGGTAGAGCAAACCTTGCCCAATGCCGTAGCACAAAATAGGAAGAGATAGGTAAATATAAGGAGTTTCTTTGGGCCAAAACAGCAAAATGAGCATGGATAAAATGAAAAAGAGGGCGCCCGTGCAGGCTACCTTTTTTTGGGATAGCAATTTTGTTATGGGGCTAAGAAAGAGCGTTGCCAATACGGTGCCCAAGGAAGATAAGGCAAAAAGAAAACCGATTTGCATGGGAGATGCTTGGTAAACTTGGGTGGAAAGCAAAGGGAAATAGCTAATAAGTGGCCCATATAAAATGAAGAAAGCACAAAAGGTTATGGTAAAGTGCAATAAAGCTTTAGGAGCTAAAATATATTTTTTGGCATTTTGTGCATAATTTTTCATATCTCCTTTTTTTTCATGGGCAGGCAAAGGAGTGATAAAAGTGAGAATGGCTAGGGGGAGGGCTAGTAAAGAAAGTCGTAAAGACCATTGCCAGCTTAGCTCACCCAGCAATCCGCCTATGGCAGGAAATATGGCAGCTCCAAGGCTTAACACGGTGGCAGCATAGCCCATAACTTTCAGCCTATCTTCATCACGAGGGTAGATATCGCCCACCAAGGTGGAGTAAAGCACGCCAAGGCTGCTGGCGCCAATACCTTGCAGTATGCGCCAAAAGAGTAAAGCTTCAAGGGTGTGTGTAAAAGAGGCAGCAAAACCGCTTAAGGCAAAAAGTGTAAGGCAGGGGGCCAGTACTCGTTTACGCCCCCATCTATCGGCTAAAATGCCGCAAATGGGCGCAAAAAGAATGCCGGGTAGGGTGAAAGAATAGATAAGTATACCCAGCATGGTATGCTCTATGTGCATGGCATCGGCCATGTAAGGGAGTACGGGGAGGGTTATAGCTATGCCCATAACGCTCATAAGAGCTGTGCCATAAATAATTATGTGGCGCGCTACACCTTGCTCAATGTTCAAGATACAATCCCTTACTTTTGCTGCGAAAGACAATTTTTACGTAAGTGTTCATGCGTAGAAAAGAGTTGCTGCATTTTTAAGGACGCATTTTTTTCTATTTTTTGAGCTTCTGTTTTTTTTGCAATACTCTTTTTAGGGATTTTTACTTCCTTGGCTGCATACGCACATAGGCTTTGTAAGCGCGTGTCTACGAGGGCATAGAGGGAGTCCTTGGAAAAGGTATCATCTTTACGCCTTTTTCCGGCAGGCATGCCTGTAAGAAGTTCTAAAGCTTCGTCGATGTGTTTAATGGGGTAGATGGAAAACCTTCCTTCTGTGACAGCTTTTATGATGCGAGGGGAAAGCATAAGGTTTTCTACATTATCATGGGGAATGAGCACGCCTTGAGTGCCCGTGAGGCCATGGCGATCGCACACATTGAAAAATCCTTCAATTTTATGGCTTACGCCGCCCACAGCCATGACTTGACCTGATTGATTAAGCGCCCCGGTGAAGGCAAGGTCTAGACGAACCGGCACTTCAGCAATGGCGGAAAGTAAGGAAACGAGTTCGGCGCCAGAGGCAGAATCCCCCTCAATGCCGGCGTAGCATTGCTCAATGCAAATGCTCCCTGTGAGCACAATGGGCCTGCGTCTTGCAAAAAGTGAAGTTAAGTAACTTTTTAAAATCATAATGGCTTTTGTGTGAATGGGGCCGCCAAGCTCTGCTTCGCGCTCTAAGTCTATAATGCCCCCATGCCCTACACCCACAGTACAGGAAATCTGATGCGGTAAACCAAATTCAAAGTCGCCGTGTCCCGTTACAGAAAGACCATTCACAAGGCCAATGGCTTGGCCTGAGGTACGTACTTTTATGATTTCACGGTCATATTCTTCTAAAAATATGTCTTGTACAAGATTTACTCTATAATGCTTATCATCAGCAGCCATTTGTAAGGTTTCAGCACTTACACATTCTTGTTTTTGCTGGGTTGCAAGGGCGGAAGCTTCCATCATAATTTCACGTAAAAGAGGAAATTTTAGGCTAAGCCTGCGTTGATCTTCCACAAGGCGTGAAGCGTAATCTACCATCCAGGCCAAAGCGCTTTTATCAAAAGTGAGCAAAGAACTGTCTTTAATAATTTGGCATACACGTTGTAAATAGGATTTTATATTGGCAGCATTTCTTTCAGCTTGTTCCGCAAGATGTGCTTTAATACGAAAGAGTTTGGCAAAGCGCTCATCACCTTCTAAAAGGGTTTCGTAAATACCTTCACTGCCTATAAGAATGACCTTAAGGTCCAAATCTATGCGTTGTGGTTCAATGCTCTTGGTGCGTGTGGCGCTGTCTTGGTTTTCTCCTGCATCTTCTATGCGCGCAAAGCCTGTACGTAAAGAGCGTAAAAGCCCTTCCCATGCTTGATAATGTTGCAAAATATCGTCTATGCGAATGATGAGATAGCCACCGTTGGCCTTGTGTAAGGAACCGGACTTTATGAGGCTAAAGTCGGTAATAAGCGCACCCATTTCTGACTCTCGTTCAATGGAGCCCAGTAAATTACTGGTGGTGGGGTGTTCTTCAAAAATAATTGGCGCACCTTTAAGGGCGCTATTATCCACAAAGACATTAATATCGTAGCGCCCAAGGTCCGGTTCGCTTTGCATGGCATGGCTAAAATCCATGCCCAGCGGAGCGCTGTTTTGAGCACCTAGACTTTCGCGCGCGGTAAAAGAGTCTAAATTATCTAAAATATCTTGATAAAAAGCATCAAGATATTTTTGTAAGGTTTCGCTGGAGTGTTTGCGTAAAAGCGTTTCTTGCACAGGCTTAAGAATTTTTTCGAGCATGCGAACAGCCACAGTGCGCTCTAGTTCTTTTTCATGTTCACGCAATTCTTGTTCAAGGCGTGTCAGATGGCGCATGTGTCCACTCAGGGTGTTCATAAGCGCATCGGCTTTTCGTTTAAAAACTTGGCGTAGCTCTGTTTCTAAATGCTCAAACTCTTCTTCGCTTAGGCGTTTTCCTTCTACTAGGGGATAGAGAGTAACGCTGCCATGGTCATCCACATCAAGACTAAAACCTTTATCTTTAGCTAATTCATTCATGCGTTTAAGCACGGTTGATTTGGCTTCTTGAAAGGTTTCAAGAATTTTTGAGCGGCTCGTAATGTACAATTCTGTTTCAAAATGGCGTGGCAAATCTTTACGGATTTTGTTTACCACTTCTTGAAGCATCTTTTTTAAGACACGTCCTTGCCCTGCCGGTAAGCGTAACAGAAGAGGTTTATCGGCATCAGAGAAATTGTACAGGTAAATGAGGTCCGCAGGTGTTTTTGCCTTTTTGGCAAGGGGAGTTAAAAACTCCCGCACCATATAAGAGCGCCCCAGCTGTGGCCCACCGCAAAGATAGACATTGTAGCCTTCTTTTTCCATATACAATGCCAACTCCATGGCCTTAAGGGCACGGGGTTGAAGCATGTGCTTTGCGCCATTTCTGGGCGTGGGTATATGGTCGCTACTTTCCCACGGAATATGTTTCATATCCGCAGAAATACAAAGTTTGTGCGCAGGAAGAACGGTCACAGGGGGCATAAGCTCTCGTTAATTAATCGTTATTTTCAGGGTTGTTGTACAAAGCACGAAGAATTTCTGCTGCGCCTTTTTCTAAAAGTGTGGCAGCTAAGGCCTTACCTGCAGCGTCGGCTTCATTGGCGGGGGCAGTGATGCTTTCGCATAAGATATTGGTGCCATCTACATGAGATACAAGGCCTTTAAGAGTGAAGGTGTTATCTTCATTAAGGGTAGCATGGCCGGCAATGGGCACCTGACAGCCGCCCTCAAGGCCGGCTAAAAAGGCACGTTCAGCGGTAACGCATACACGTGTTTGCGTATCTTCTAAAAATTGTAAGGCTTCTATAACATCTTGCCTATCGCTACGGCATTCAATGCCCAAGGAACCTTGGCCTACAGCGGGTAAGAAGGAGCTTACATCCATGGAAAATACATGTGGCGCACTTAAGCCTAAGCGTTTAATTCCGGCACCTGCCAGCACAATGGCATCGTATTGACCTTCCATAAGCTTACGTAAGCGGGTGTCTACATTGCCACGTAGGGAGGAAATGCGTAAATCTGGGCGCAAAGCCAAGAGTTGGGCTTGGCGGCGTAAAGAAGAGGTACCCACATGGGCGTTTTGGGGTAGATCTTCAAGGCTTGCGTACTTTACGGATAAAAGAGCGTCATTGGGTATTTCGCGCGCAGGAATGCAGCCAAGTACAAGACCTTCAGGGAGCTCCATGGGCACGTCTTTCATGCTATGTACGGCAATGTCGGCGCGGTTATCCAACAGGGCTTCTTCAATTTCTTTTACAAAAAGGCCTTTACCGCCCACCTTTGCCAAGGGTACATCTAATATAATATCACCCTTAGTTTTAATGAGCATAAGCTCCACAGCAATACCAGGATATTGCTTTTCAAGACAGGCTTTAATGTGATTGGCTTGCCACAGTGCAAGTTGACTGCCGCGAGTGGCAATGGTGCATGTTTTCATATATTTATTCCTTAAAAAAGAAGCTAGACTATTAATGGCATGTGGCGCAGTTACCACCACTGCATCCGCCGCATTTGCTTGACCCTGCAGAGGTAGGGGCGCCCATGGCGTTACTAGCACTATTACCGCGGTGTAAGCAGGGGCGGGAGATAAGTTTTTGGCAGTGGGCAACGCCGCAATGGGGGCAATTGGGGAGCTCATCTCCAAAAACAAGCTCTTCAAATTCCCTATGGCATTTGTCACAAAAATATTCGTATATGGGCATAAAAACTCCAATATTCCAGATGTTCTATGTGCTTATTCTCTATGGCTTAAAGCAAGTTCTTGAACATTTTCAAAAAGAAAATAATCAACTAAATGGCACAGCATATGCCCTGTGGCAATGTGTAATTCTTGCACAAGGGGGGTAGATGCGTGTGGTACGGGCAGCAAAATGTCACATAAGTGGGCCATTTGTCCAGTACTTACGGGGGGAGGATTTGTATTTGTGCTCTCTTTTACGCCTACCAAGCCTATGGTATGCATATTCCGCTCTTTAGCCACTTGCAAAGCTTTAATGACATTGGGGCTGGTTGCTGAAGTGGAAATGCCGATTAGTACATCGTTTTCTTGTCCATGGGCCTGAACCTGCTTGGCAAAGACATATTCATAGCCAAAATCATTGCTGATGGAGGTTAAAATGGATGTATCTGTATTTAAGGCTAGTGCTGGCAAGGGGGGCCTATCCATAAGGAAGCGATTGACCAGCTCGCCTGCAATGTGTTGTGCGTCTGCAGCGCTACCACCATTGCCACAGAGCAGTATTTTACCGCCTTGTGCTAAGGATGTAGCCATGAGGCGTGCGGCATTTTCAATGGCGCCACTGTATTGGTGAAAATATTTTTTACGTAACTGCACACCTTGTTCAGCATAGTCAGCAAGGATTTTTTGCGCGCTTAGGGCAGTGTTTTTAGGACGGCTTTCACTGCGCTCATGGAGGGAGTGAGAATTTTTTGTGGGCATGGCATCCTTCGTGATAGCGATAAAAAAGCTATGCTGTTTCTCTTCATATAAGCTGTAAGAAACATTACACGCTTGCATAATACAAGGTGAGTTTTTTACAAATCCATAAAATAGTATTAAAAATAGTGGTGCAACATTCTTATAAAGTAAAATAGCCACTCTGACAAGGCAAGAGTACTCTTTTGATATGGGGGAAGCGTGTCTGTTTTTCCTTGCGGTCTTACAGGGCTTTGGGCTAGGTATGGGCCATGAATACTAGTGTAGCGCATAGGGGAAGGCTAGCGCCAAGCCCCACAGGTTTATTGCATTTGGGTAATGCATGGTCTTTTTTGTGGGCTTGGCTTTGGGCTAAGTCTGGCTTAGAAAAGCAGGGGCAAATATTTTTACGTATGGAAGATATTGATCCACAACGTTCAAAAATAGAATATGCCAAGGCTATTGAGCAAGATTTACAGTGGCTAGGTTTGCATTGGGATGGGGCTACTACATATCAAAGTGAGCGTCTTGAGCTGTATGAAGCCGCCTTGCAGCAGCTCGAAAGGAAAAACCTTCTTTACCCCTGTTATTGTACGCGCAAAGAATTGCGCAGCCTTGCCGGGGCGCCGCATGTGGAAGATAGCGGTGCGCCTTATACGGGTATATGTGCCGCACTTACTGAGGAGCAAAGAGCGCATAAAGAAGCCATGGGGCGAAGGGCCAGTATGCGTGTGCGCTGTGGCCACGGGCAGAGCGGAGATATATATGTACAAGACGCTTTGTACGGTGAAAAGATATACAATTTGCAAGAAATAGGTGGAGATTTTGCCTTGCGTCGATCTGACGGAGTGGTGGCGTATCAACTGGCTGTGGTGGTGGATGATGCGGCACAGGGCATAAATCATATTGTTCGCGGTGCAGATATTTTGATTTCCACACCGCGTCAAATGCTTTTACAAAAACTCTTGGCTTTGGCTACGCCTTCTTATGCGCATGTACCTTTGCTTTTGGATAGTTATGGAGAGCGCCTTGCTAAAAGGCATAGCGCCTTAGCTTTGCAAAGTTTGCGTGAGGCAGGTGTGAGCGCTTCGCGTATTATTGGTTTGTTGGCGCATCTTGCTGGGTTTGAACAAGGGCAAGCTTTACGCCCTGTATATCTTGAAGAGTTGCGCCATGACTTTTCTTTTAAAACTATGCCTGCCCTTGTAAGGGCGCAAGATATAGTAGTTAGCGATGCGCATATACGTTTTTTGTACGCAAAGTAGGCCTTAGGACGTATTTCTTACTTGTCAGTGCGGCTTCTTTGGTTTAAATTGCGCCATTACTTTCACCATATAACAAGGATTTATGAAGCCATGACAGATAAAGCTCCTCTTCTTACGCAAGAAATGTTAGACGCCCTTATGCCTTTAGAGCGTAGTGATGCTTTTTTTGAGGCTCTTTATGGCGAAGCCGAAGACGGCGCCTATAATATTAAGCTTTGCTTGCGTGAGGTTACGGATTCACACGCTTTTTTAGCTTTCGAATTGCATCAACGTCCGGAAAAATGCCTTGTGTGCAGCTTGACCTATGGCTTACCACAAGTGTTTCAGCGTCATCCGCTTATTAATACAGGCGGTATGGCTAAGGAGATTGCCACAGCTCTTGGTTGGGATGCCGAAGCCATACAATGGGAGCTTGGCCGTACGGAAGAACACGGCGCTGCTTTGCATAGTATTCCTTTTACCATTACAAAATAATAGTTTAAAAATACGTATGTGTGGAGGGAAGTTCGTGGAGAACTTCCCTTTTTTTAGACGTTTTTTAGAAGGTCAGCATAGCTTCCTTGCACAGCATGCAAAAGGTCGTCGGGCTTGAGGTGTATTTGTACGCCGCGTTGCCCTGCGTTTATAAAGATAGCCTCTTCTAAAATGGCATGTTCATCAATAAAGACAGGGTAGGCTTTTTTTGCTGCCAAGGGTGAGCAGCCCCCGCGTATGTAGCCTGTGAGGGGGAGTACTTCCTTTAAAGGCACCATGGCCACGCTTTTATTTTGGGTAGCTTTAGCGGCTTTTTTAAGGTCTAATTCTCCATTTGCCATGATGCAAGCCATGAACACACCGTGTTTATCCCCTCGTGCTACTAAGGTTTTATATACGGTTTCTGGAGCTGTGCCTAATTTGTGAGCTGTATGCACAGCGCAAATATTTTCTGGGTCCACATCGACACTGTGTAAAGTATACGGCACGCCTAGTGTGTCTAGAAGGCGCGCCGCATTGGTTTTAGAAGGGGAAGGTGCAGGCATGGGGGCTCATTAAATGCTAATATTTGCACCGAGTAGTTTTACAAAAGCTGCAATCCATTCAGGGTGCGCAGGCCACGCGGGAGCTGTAACAATATTACCGTCCACCACAACGTTGTTAAAGGTGGCGTTAATGGGTACCCATGTGCCGCCGCACATTTCTACATCGCATTGTAGGGCGGGATAGGCTGTACTTTTTTTACCCTGAAGCACGCCGGAAGGTACAAGTATTTGCGGGCCATGGCAAATGGCAGCAATGGGCTTAGCAGCCGCATTAAATTCACGCACAATTTCAAGAACGCGTGCGTTTAGGCGTAAATATTCAGGCGCGCGGCCGCCGGGCACCACAAGACCCACATAATCTTGCGTATTTACCTTATTAAAGTCGTAATTAAGGGTAAAATTGTGACCCACTTTTTCTGTATAGGTTTGAAAGCCTTCAAAATCATGTATGGCTGTTTTTATGGTGTCACCAGGTTTTTTTTCAGGGCAGACGGCGTGTACTTCATAGCCAAGCATTTGCAACATTTGAAAAGGTACCATGATTTCATAGTCTTCAACAAAATCTCCGCCAAGTAATAAAATCTTCTTGTTCATTTTTTTTCCTGTAATTAATAGGGGTGTAGTAAGATTGTACTTGCCAAGACGGTAATGCAACCGTATATTAAACATACCTTTCGGGACGTTTTTTTGCAAAGGATAAATTATGCCCATTTATGATTTTATGTGTGAAGATTGTCAAAAAGATTTTGAAGACATTGTTATTCAATCTGAAATGCCTGAGTGCCCCCATTGTGGAAGCAAAAGCGTAAGTAGAAAAGTTTCTGCGCCAAGCCCTTTAAAATCGAGAGCTTTCCCTTTTAAAGTGGGGCCTGTGCACCCAAGTGTGAAGATGGGAGCTCAGAAAGGCTCTGCTTGCCCCCATGCCGGCGGTTGCGGTGGCGGTGGCGGTAGCGGCGGTTTTTCTTGAGGGACATAAGAAACCCGTGTGGTTTCTCAGCTATAAAACACATTTTGGAAACTTTTTGAAACATTGTTAAGGAGAGCTTAGATTTTTGCTCTCCTTGCGGCGTTTGTACGTAATATATTGTAAAAGACCCTGCATGAAGGAGGCATCATGCTACGCAGTATGACAGGTTTTGGACGTTGTCTTGTGGAAGATGCAGACTTTGTGCAACAATGGGAAGTTCGTAGTGTTAATGGAAAGCATTTAGATGTTCGTTGGCACTTGCCCACAGCTTTACGCAGTTTACAAGCAAGGCTTGAAAAACGCACACGCCAGTATGCCTTACGCGGGCGTGTAGACATTAGCCTTGTGTTACAATATAGCACGCAAGCCCAGAGAAATATTCACTTTGACGCGGCGCAAGCTTCTGGCATGTTAGATGCTTTGCGTGCACTTGCTCAACAAAGGCAAGAAGCCTTTGTGCCAGATTATAATGCCTTTTTGTCTTTACCTTCTTTATGGAATGGCGCTGAAGATGCGCAAGAAGAACATATGGCAGATCGCCTTGAAGAAGGGCTTTGTGTGGCCCTTGAAGATTGGAATGAGTCTCGCAGTGGTGAAGGGCAGGCTCTTGCATTAGATTTGCACTCGCGTCTTTTGCGTATGGAAGCTTGGGCAGATATTATTGAAGAGCGTATTCCATCCATTAAAGAAGAGCGTATTCTCACGGTGCGTGAGCGTGTATCTGACTTGCTTTTACAGTATGATGTAGAGCTTGATGAAGGGCGTTTTTTGCAAGAGGTCGCTTTGCTTGGAGATAAATTGGACGTAAGCGAAGAGGTTACACGCTTGCGCACGCATTTTCAAAGGTTTAGTGAATTATTGCAACAAGGTAAGGATGTTGGTCGCAAACTTGACTTTACTTTGCAAGAGTGTTTTAGAGAAATTAACACTTGTGGCAATAAAATCCCCGATGTGCAGCTTTCGCGCCTTGTGGTGGATTTAAAAAATGAACTTGAAAAATGCCGCGAACAGGCACAAAATATAGAATAAAAATTTATGCAAGCGCAGCGACTTATAAACCTTGGTTTTAATAATTTTGTGGTGGCTTCGCGTGTGGTTTCCATTGTAAACCCATCGTCATCTCCCATGAAAAGACTTAGGGAAGATGCCAAAGCTGAAGGGCGCTTACTGGATGCTACCCAAGGTAGAAAAACGCGCTCAATTCTTATTACTGATTCAAACCATGTTATTCTTTCTGCCATTCAACCGGAAACCATTAGTCAAAGGTTCTGGCAAGAAACAGAGCTTTCTTCAGAAGCTTAGATTTACGTTATAGGAGTTTTAGTTATGTCTGCAACGCGTAAAGGTACAGTACTTGTTGTTTGTGCTCCATCTGGTGCCGGAAAAACAACACTTATTAAGCGTCTACGTGAAGAATTTCCCACCTTTGGTTTTTCTATTTCTTACACTACACGCAAGGCGCGCGAAGGTGAGGTAGATGGTGTTGACTATAAGTTTGTAAGCGTTAACGATTTTAAAGAAAAACGTGATGCGGGTTTTTTTGCTGAGCATGCCAAAGTTCATGGAAATTGCTATGGTACACCCCTTAAACCATCCGAAGCCATGCTGCAGGCAGGGCAGGATCTTATTTTTGATGTGGATGTACAAGGCGCCGCGCAATTGCGTTTAACTATTCCTTCTGCAGTATATATTTTCATACTGCCACCTTCTATAGATGAATTGCGCCGTAGATTGCAACAACGTGGTAGCGATAGCCAAGAGCATATTACTCAGCGTATAAGCAACGCCATGTATGAGATACAAGAAGCACATAAATTTGATTGTATTATTGTGAATGATAATCTTGATGTGGCTTATGACCAATTGCGCTCTGTGTATGTGTCTGCTACGTTGCGACCTGAGCAAAATCCTAGTATTTTTACCCCTTTCTTAGAAGAAAACACTAAAGGATAAATGGCATGGCGCAAGCAGAACTTATAGTTGCCTTAGATACGCAGGATGTGGGCGAAGCTTTGTCCATAGCTAGTCAAATACAGCATGTGGCCCCGTGGGTTAAAGTAGGACTTGAACTTTTTGTGCAAGGCGGGCCGGATTGTATTGCTAAGCTAAAGGCCATGGGCTTTAAGGTTTTTCTTGATTTAAAAATGTATGATATCCCCAACACGGTGTATGGCGGTGTGCTTTCGGCTTGTAAAATGGGTGTGGATTTACTTACAATTCATACACAAGGTGGCGAGCGCATGGCTAAAGCTGCCATGCAAGCTGTAACGGATTATGCCGCAACGCAAAACCAAGATGCCACGTATGTGCGTCCCAAGGTTTTTGGTGTTACTGTGCTTACCAGCATGGCCCAAGGAGAATTGCCTTTATCAAGCGCACCTGTGGAAGATTTGGTGCTGGATTTAGCACAAAAATCGCAAGGTTGGGGCCTTGATGGTGTGGTTTGCTCCGGCCATGAAGTACAGGCCATTAAAGCCCGCTGTGAGGAAAGTTTTTTATGCTTAACACCGGGTATTCGTCCTCAAAGTGGAAGTAGTGATGATCAGCGTCGCACCATGACACCGGCACAAGCTGTACAAGCTGGGGCACGTTTTCTTGTGGTGGGTAGACCTATAACAAAAGCGCAAGATATTACAAAAGCAACGCAGAGTATTATAGCAGAAATGCTACAAGTATAACCCCTTAAAAGAGTGAGGATACGGCATGCTACCACGTAATAAAGACCCTAACTACGTAAAGGGTGTTTTTTCAACACAGGAAATACGTAAGATAGGCACAGGCACTACCTCAAGAAGAACAGTACAAAAGGGGTATTGGTTTATTGAAAGCCTAGAAGATGGCTCTTTAGAGTGTCAGCCTTTAAATAGCAATCTTGTGCCTGCTGGGGCCAAACGTATTATTACGCGCGATGAGCTTATGTCTAAATATGCTCCTGAGCCGGAATTTTATATGAGTTCTGTATTTCCTAAAATGCAGGAATTACAACAGGCTGTGGAAGCTGGGGATGAATGTCGTAAAAATGGCGAAAATTTTGCCGCAGAACTTGGCTACGGAACGGCACTAAGCATTGATATAGATAATATACGAGCTAATTTTGGTATTGGTATTACGTACTTAGAGCGTGGAGAAGGGGATAAAGCTAAAAATATTTTTGAAAGGCTTTTAAAACTTGAAGGCACTTTTGAAAAAACGCACAAACATTTGTTTAATGAATTTGGCATCTCCTTGCGTAAAAATTCTATGTACGCTGAATCACTAGAGTACTATCAAAGGGCCATGGAACTTACCGAGGCTGATGAAAACCTTTACTTTAACTTGGCGCGTGTTCATTTAGAAATGAAAGATTTTACAAATTGTCTTGAATACTTGCTTAAAGCCTTAGAGCTTGCACCTACGCATGAAACGGGCCTCAAGTTTTTGGATTGGATGGAGCGTAAAAACCTTGTGCCAGCTACCTATGCAAGTAAAGTAGCTAAGTTTAAACAATAATATATTAAGGGATTTTGGTTCACTGTGAAAAGATGGGTATTGCGCAATGGAGTGGCAAATAAAGAGGAAAATGTTGATATAAGTGCTTCTCTTACGTCTCATACAAGACAAATATTTTCTGTGCATTCTTCTGTCACATCACAAGAAGTAGGGAAGGCCAATGCACTTGGTATTTCTTCACTGCTTTTACATATTTTACAATCGCGTGATATTTCAAGCGAAAAAACAATTCAAGAGTATTTAGACCCCGCATTGCGATCTCTTGCTCCCTTGGAGTTATGGCCAGGGCTTATGGAGTCTGCCACGCTTATAACGCAAAAGCTTGTAGAGGGAAAAAAACTTGCAGTGTGGGGCGACTATGATGTGGATGGCATTACCTCCACTGCAGTGGTGCTCGATGTTTTATCTGCTCACGGCTATGCGGCTCTTGCGCATATTCCTGAAAGATATAGCGAAGGCTACGGTCTTAATATTCCTTACATAGAAAAGCTTGCTCAAGAAGGCGTGGATACCATTGTCACTGTAGATTGTGGTATTTCTGATAATGAAGCCATCTCTCATGCCAAGAACTTGGGCCTTACGGTTATTATATCTGACCATCACCTCCCTCCGGAAATTTTGCCACCAGCTGATGCCATTTGTAATCCACGTATGGGGGAATGTCCCTGTCCGGATCTTGCAGGCGTTGGGGTGGCCTTTTTTCTTATGTGCGCTGTGAATAAAGCCTTAAAAGAACATAGCGGCGTTAGTTTTGATATGCGTTCTGTGCTTGATCTGGTGGCTCTTGGCACCTTGGCTGATGTGGTAAACCTTCAGGGGCAGAACAGAATTTTAGTGAAAAATGGCTTGCTTACCATAGGTACAGCGTTACGGCCCGGCCTTGCAGCGCTAAAAAGCGTGTGTAAGTTTGACATTGCAGCCAAATTGGGCGCCGGACAAATTGTTTTTTCCCTTGCACCGCGCATCAACGCAGCAGGGCGCATGGGGCGTGCGCAATGGGCTTTGGATTTATTGCGCAGTGTGGATTATGACACGGCTCTTCCCCTGGCGCAAAAGCTTGATGCCCTTAATACGGAAAGGCGTAAGGATGAAGAGCGTATTCATCAAGAAGCGCGTGAACAGGCACTGGCGCAAAAAGATAGCCTATCCCTCGTTTTGTATGGTAAGGACTGGCATCAAGGTATTATAGGTATTGTGGCCTCGCGTATCGTGGAAGAGTTTTATAAACCTACGCTTATTCTTTGTGATGGCATGTCAGGTATTAAAGGTTCTGGGCGCTCCATTAGAGAATTTCACTTGCATGAAGGCTTAAGTAGTATAGCGGATATTCTTACAGGGTATGGCGGGCATAAATTAGCAGCAGGGCTGAGCTTGAATGCGGAAAATTTAGATGCTTTGCGAGTACGTTTTGCAAATGTTGTGCAAGAAAGCCTTGGGGATACTTTACCACTACCTAGTCTTACCGTGGACGCCATAGTGGACTTTTCTGTGGCCAGTGATGCCATATTTTTACGTGAGCTGGAGCTTTTACAGCCTTTTGGTATGGGAAATGCGGAACCTGTTTTTGTTTCTCCTGCATTGCTTGTAAAAAAAATGCGCTATATAGGGAAAAATAAAGAGCATGTTTTTTTAGAAGTGTGTGATGAAAGTACAGGCATTACTTTACATGCCAAGGCTTGGCGTAAAGCTGCAGAGTTTACCACTTCTCTTACCAATTCATATATTTACCTAGCTTATACCCCTTTAATAAATACCTATAATGGTGTTGCCTCTGTAGAGGTTCGCGTGAAAGATTGGGCGCGTAAGCAAGAAGCGTAAAAAGTACCTTGAAAAGTGAGGCAGATATGTCAGTACTTATGCAAAAAAATGCAGCTTATGAAGCTGTTTTACAGGGGCAGTGTAAAGGCGTAAATCTTGACGATTATTCGCTTGAGAAGGCGCAAGAAATTCGCGCTTATCATACGTCCTTTTCTGAATATGCGCCCACTTCCTTGCATAATTTAAAGGCTTTGGCTTCAGAACTTGGGCTTAAAAATTTTATGCTTAAGGATGAATCTACGCGCTTTGGCTTAAAAGCTTTTAAGGTGTTAGGGGCATCGCACGCCATGGGACGGTATTTGGCGCAACGCCTTGGGGAAGACTTTTCTCAAATGACTGCCGCGTATTTATGTGATCTCAGCGTGCGTCATCGCCTTGGAGATATTACGTTTACCTCAACCACCGATGGTAATCATGGCCGAGGTGTGGCTTGGACGGCGCAAAAGCTGCAGCAAAAGGCCGTTATTTATATGCCTTATGGTTCTGCTGAGGGACGCGTTCAAAATATCTTGGAGCTTGGCGCGCAATGCTCTGTGACAGAGTGGAATTATGATGAAACCGTAGCCAGAACGTGGGAGAATGCTCAAAAATATGGTCATACCTTGGTGCAAGATACCTCTTGGCAAGGCTATGAAGATATTCCTTTATGGATACGTCAAGGGTATTTAACGCTTGGCTTAGAGGTAGTAGAGCAAATGCAGGCTCAAGAAATTTTGCCGACGCACGTTTTTTTACAGGCGGGCGTAGGTGCTTTTCCCGCGGCATTGGTCGCCTTTTTACAGAACTATTTTGGTAAAAAAGCGCCTAAATGTATTATAATGGAGCCGCATAGCGCCAATTGCATGTATGTTTCTGCCAAAGCCGGTGATGGTCAGGCGCATACAGTAACTGGGGATTTGCAAAGCCTTATGGCTGGTTTAGCCTGTGGCAAGCCTTGCATGTATTCATGGCCCATTTTACGGGATTATGCGGCGGCTTTTATTTCCAGTGAGGATTATATAGCCGCCAACGGCATGCGCATACTTGCAGCGCCTCTTGCTACGGATGTGCCTATTATTTCAGGCGAGTCTGGGGCTTCTACCACAGGCCTTGTGCACTGGCTTATGAAGGATGACCGTGCTGCAGCCCATAGAGAAGCCTTGCAGCTTGATGCAACAGCTTCTGTGCTTTGCATAAGTACGGAAGGTGACACTGTACCGCAGATATACCGCAGTATTGTGTGGCACGGAGCCTACGCGGATAAAGCGCATGTATTATAAAAACGTGTATACTTAGACTTCACGGGAGCTTTTTATGCAAAAATGTCCACAATGTGGCAATAATATAACACAAATGGAACAAGAGTGCGAAGCATGCGGGGCAAAGATTTCTTTGCTGCCGGCGCAACAAGCTACGCAAACTGAATATAAGCAGAGCAGGGTAGAAACTGTAGAAGCTGAAATTATTGATGAAGAAGCAGAACAACGTAGCCGGCAGGCGCAACAAGGTTTTTATGGCGATGGTGGGCCTTTTACCACGGGTCAAGATGCCTTTGGGCGTGTGCACGGGCGAGGTTGGCAGCATGGCGGTGCCTTTGGTCATGCTTCGCGTGAGCTTTCTTGCCTTCCCGGCATGGTCACGCTTATTTTAGGTATAAGCCTTGGGATTCAATTGGGCTTTTTAGCAAGTTTAGGTTTCTTTTTCTTTTATATTTTGGGCTCTGCCCTAGCCATGGGCATAAGTGTACGTAGAACACTTATGGGTAAAAAAGTAAATATTTGGATTAATAGGGTTTTGGTGTGGGGCTTGTCTTACGCCATAGCATTTCAACTGGCATCATAACTGTAGTATCTGTTGTAAGGAGTAGAAAATGGAACCAGTAAAACTTGGCGAGCGCTCAAAGGTTGTACCTACCTTTTTGATTATGGAAATTTTAGATCAAGCGCAGCGTATGCAGCGTGACGGTATAGATGTGGTACACTTGGAAGCAGGCGAGCCAGATTTTGATACTCCTTCTTGTATTGTGGAGGCTGGTAAAGCAGCCCTTGATGCCAAGTATACACATTATACAGCCTCTCAAGGCATGGTGGAATTACGCCAAGCCATAGCTGATCATTACTTACAGCGTTATAATGTTTCCATATCCAATGACCAAGTACTTGTTTTTCCTGGAAGCTCCATAGGAATGAAACTTCTTTTTGATGCTTTGCTTGATCCTGAGGATGAAGTTATTCTCGCTAACCCAGCTTACGCATGTTATAATACCTTTGTGCGTCAAGCAGGTGGTAAAGTGTGCGAAATTTTTACGCAAGAAGAGGAAGGCTTTCAATACCGTCCTGAAGATGTGCAAAAAGCTTTAAGCCCAAATACCAAGGCCATTATTATGAATTCTCCGGCCAATCCCACGGGTATTGTTATGGAAAAAGAGCGTATGCAAGCTCTTGCAGGCATAGCAGACAAAGGGCCGCTGATTATTTCTGATGAAATTTATCATGGTATGACCTATGAAGGGGCTGAGCATTGTATTTTGGAATTTACCAAAAATGCTGTGGTGGTGGGTGGTTTTTCTAAAGCTTATGCCATGACCGGATGGCGCGTAGGCTACCTTATTGTGCCGCCACATTTTATCCAACCGCTTATTGCTTTTATGCAAAGATTTTTACTTTCAACCAACACTGTGGCTCAAGTGGCAGCTACACATGCTTTGAAAGCAGCTGCTGATGATGTGGTACGCATGCGCGGGATTTATAATGAGCGCCGCGAGTATGCCATTAAAGCTTTACGTGAACTTGGTTTTTCCATTCCTGTAGAGCCTAAAGGGGCTTTTTACTTACTTTTTAATGCGCGCCATTTGGCCAAAAAGTTTGGTGGCTGTTCTGTAAGATTGGCCTATGATATACTAGAAAAAGCGCATGTGGGCGTAACGCCGGGCGTGGAGTTTGGCTCACAATCAGAAGGATTTTTGCGTATTTCCTATGCTACTTCCATGGAAAATTTGCAGGAAGGCGTGAGAAGGCTTGGTGCGTATATTCAAGAGCATCATAGTTAATGGATTGCAAGAAGAAATGAGCTCGTTTTAGTATAGCTATATAGGCGCTATATCGAGAAGAACTACAGAGCAAGTTTTTGTTTTAGTGTGTTATTATAAGGAGTGAATATGTCTGATACTTTTCCCCCATGTCCGCAATGTCAATGCGACTACACCTACCATGATGGAGCTGTTTTTGTGTGTCCTGAGTGTTCCCACGAATGGACTGAAGATGATGCTGCGCGTGCGGCTTCTGATGGCACCATAAAAGTGGTAGATGCCAATGGCACTGTTTTACAAGACGGTGACAGCGTGGTGGTGATTAAAGATTTAAAAGTAAAAGGCGCTTCTAACCCTGTGAAGCAGGGCACACTTGTGAAAAATATTCAGCTTGTTAACGAAGCCGGACACAATATATCCTGTAAAATAGCGGGATTTGGAGCCATGAATTTAAAGTCTGAGTTTGTAAAAAAATCCTCTTAGCTTTATGGGGCTTTTGCTGTACCATTGCTCTGTGAAGGGGTGGCGTGATTTACAGGGGGCTGAGTTTTTGCTCCCTTGGCAGCAAGAGAAGATGCAACGTTATTTGCATGTTGAAGCGCAGGTGCGGGCCCTAGTATCCGGGCTTTTACTGAACCATGTTTTTGGTAATGAGCTGACAGCGCAGATAAGACATACAGAGCACGGAAAACCGTATTTTGCCGTTCATGAAGACGAGCGGAAATATTTTTCTCTTTCTTATGCCAATGACTATGTGGTTCTTGCCGTAGGGCAAGAAGAAATGGGCGTGGATGTGGAGAAAATAGTGCCCTATGAACATGCAATGGTACAAAAGTGCTTTACAGAAGAAGAGCAAGCTTGGCTTAAAGGGCGTGGTAACGCACAAGACTTTTGGCAATTATGGACTGCCAAGGAGAGCCTTATGAAAGCAAAAGGGCTTGGTTTTGCGCTGAATCCTTTAAGCTTTAGCATTCTTGGTGCTCAAGATATATTTTGTAAAGATGCACGCGCCCTTTCAGTGCAATTTTTTGGGCAAACATGGTTTTTACAGTGGATATACGCTCTGCCGCAGCATGTTGTTTGCTTTGCTTCGCAAGCAGCAAATAATGAGATTAGCTGTGTGTCCATTTTACCGCAGCAATTATACGCCCCGTTATAAGGTGGTGTGTGCTAAGGTTGTGTCGTAGATGTTTTATAAAGAGAGTTATAGCTATAACTTTTCGGATGGGTTTATAGTAAAGATAATTTGTTGTGAGGGCTACTTATGAAAAGAATGCTGCTTTTTTGTACTTTTGTTTTTGCTGTCATGTGCCATTTTTTTGCCATAACACCCGCTTTGGCTGAAGATGTGCCTATTATCATAAAGAATTCTTCAGATAGCGCCATTACCATGGCTGTATCGTATCATGACCAACCTAGGGGAAGATGGGTAACCTTGGGCTGGATTAACGTGCCTGCGCATTCGAGCCAAACTAAAGCCATACCTACGGGTAGTCTTAATTTATATTATTATGCTTTTCGTGATGATGGAAAAGTTTTTCAAGGCTCTGCTGCCAACGCAAAAGATAAGGCTATGCCCGTTTCTGACGCGCCTTTTTTTGTACGCCAAGGGCAAAAACCCACGCAAGGCAACGTGTCTACGCGAGTTTTTAAATTTAAACGAGCCGATCAACGGAAATTTTATTTGAATTTTTAAATACGCTTACACCATAGAAACGACAGCGCAAAAGCTGTTCTATGCTGAGAGAATGTAACGTTGTGTCAGTAAAAAATTATGAAGAGCTTATGATAGTCGATACTGAAAAATAACGTAAGTGCTTATAAATATAGCACTCTTAGTTTGTACGACGAGATAAACTTTACCAGAAATGAACGTATGAAATACGTTTTGTGGCAAAGTTTAGGCATATAAAATACTTTTTTAAGCAATAACTATGATAAGCGTTTTCCCCTGCGGACGAGGGGAAAACGCTTTTTTTATGATGCTTGGCTATGACAGCGCTTTTAAAAGTGTAAGCTTTCACCGTCTTGCGGAATGTATATGTTTTTGACTCCCCATTGCTCAAGTCTGCTAGGGGTAAAATGGCTTTGAATATCTTGCCTTGTGAGCGTGGCGTGGTTTACAGTATCTAGGTGAACAAAAACATACTTTGCCTTTGGGTATACTGCCATGGTTTGCTCTACATCTTCTAAATCCATAAGAAGTTTTTCACCAAGAAAATACGCCCCTGCAGCATTGAGGACTACAATGTCTGGCGTATAGTGTAGTAAGGCTTCTTTTATTTCTTGTGTGTATATGGTGTCACCGGCAAAATAAATGGTGGGTTCTTGCGGCGCACAAAGAACAAAGCCGCTGGTATTTTTAAAAAATTTACCATGGTCACAAGGTGTCCTATGAAGGGTAATGCCATTATATTCTGTACTGTTTTTTATGGCAGTAATATTTCTAAATCCTTTCTTTTCAAAGAATTCAGCATCAAAGGGCTGGCAGAAGAATTTTGTGCTTTTATCCAGTACTTGTAGAGCCTTCGCGCCAAAGTGGTCAAAATGGTTATGCGTGCAAAGGATCATATCCACAGGCATATGCATATCAAAATTAGGAGGAAGGGGAGCATAGGGGTGTTTTTTTTGCAGTAATTGCAACATTTCCACATAAGATTTAGGCAAGTTATGCCATGAATTCACCGGTGCAAAGCAAGGGTCCATAAGGATGCTGTGGCCTTTATATTCTAACAGGGTCGTAGCATTTCGAATATGTGTAAACTTCATATATTTCCTTTTCTTTTTTACTATGTCGTAAGTTTCTACTTATTAGAATAAAAACAGGGCTATTTCAAGCACATTAGTCTTGTTTTTTGCAGTAGTTTAACATACACATTGTTTAGTATTTTATAGTATGTTTAATCTGCCCCATATTTACAAGGATGCTGCTGGCCCTTGAGTGATATTTATACATTGTATTCCATAATTCATGGTGAGGTATCATGGATAGAAGGCAAAAGAAAACTCAAAAAGCTATTTTTTTAGCTTTTACCCAACTCTTAGAAGAAAAGCGTTATGTAGTGCTCACGGCTAGCGATATTATAGAGAGGGCTGATATAGGGCGTAGTACTTTTTACATGCATTTTGCTACTAAGGAGCATGTGCTACGTGCTTTGTGTCAGCATATAGCTGAGCATATTTTTTGGGCTACTGCCACAGAGTCCAAGGCTTCTTCTGCGGCGGCAAAAGTAGAAGATATGCATACACGTATTGTCTATATTTTTCGTCGTGCACAAGAAAAGAGTGCTGAAATTCACGGTATAGTGTCTAGCGAAGGGGAAGAGGTTTTTACATCTTCTTTTAAAGAATATTTGTATGCCCTTTTTGCAGAGTGTAAAGTTTCTATGCCTAAAAATGTGCCTAGCGATTATGGAAAGCAGCATTTTGCGCAAAGTTTTTGCTCGGCGCTGAAGTGGTGGATCACCACCTCCCCTCAGTACAGTGCGGAAGAAATGGCCGGATTTTTCATGTCTGTCATGCTTTTAAAGCAAAGCGCTGTGGCTTTAAAACTGCTGTGATATTTGTGAAGAAATGTTTTGTAGAGCAATGTTTTTGGAACACTGTAAAGGCAGTGTAGATATTGCCAAATTTACTACTTACGGTATACTAGCTTTATGTTAACAGTAAAATGTGCGGCATGCCGCCGTAAACTTTGGAAGTATTTTAAAATTGGCCATGGGGAGGTTTTGCGTTGCCATAAAGAGCGCATTACCAAGCTGTACGAGGTGCATATACGCGATGGCAAGGTATGGTGCCGCTGCGGTAAGCCCATTGGCATCGATAAGGGCAGCTTTTATAGCATGGTAAAAGGCAACTTTACCTATGCAGGTACCAAGGAAAATAAGTAGGCGACACTGAAAAACCACTTAAATACTTATAAATATAACACTATTAGTTTGTGTGCCTAGATAAACTTTACCAGAAATGAACGTATGGAATACGTTTTCTGGCAAAGTGTAGGCATATAAAACACGTTTTTAAGACTAATGACAAACCCTATAATTTAAAAGTCTACTTATTTTTTCGATGAAAACC